>DASVAC010000116.1:0-4083 GCA_036376535.1 Gemmatimonadaceae bacterium
CGTGGACAACCTCGCCGCATTTTTCGACGGCGGCGCGCCGCGCGACCGGGTGGCCTGATGACAGCGCCGACGCGCCCCTTTGTCGTGCAACCTGCGGCCGTGCCCGCCGGCGCCACGGCGATGGAGCTGCCCAAGGCGGCCTCCGACGCCGAGGCGCTACTCGTAGGTTTGCTGATGGACGTGGTTGGCGCGCGGGCACCCGATGCGGCGTCCGCACTCCGCGGCGCGCGCATCGATCGCGGCGGAACGCCGGCGAGCATCGGCCGCTCGCTCCAAGCGTTAGGCATGTGGGCCCAACTGGTGAGCATCGCCGAGCTGCACGATGCGATGCGCGCCCGTCGGCGGGTCGAGCTCGAGGACGGCGAGACGCGCGTGGCCGGTACCTTCGCGCACGTGCTCGACGGGTGGCGCGAAGCCGGTGTCCACGCGGCCGATGTCCGCAATCTGCTGGCGTCGCTGCGCGTGACGCCGACGATTACGGCGCATCCCACGGAAGCGAAGCGCGTGACGGTGCTCGAGAAGCACCGCACGATCTATCGCGCGCTGGTCGAGCTCGACGCCGGTGTGTGGACGGCCGCCGAGCGCGCGCGTCGCATCGACGCGCTGCGCGACGAGATCGACCTGCTTTGGATGACCGGCGAGCTGCGCCTCGAGCGCCCGACCGTCGCGCACGAGGTGGCCTGGGGCATCCACTTTTTCGACGACACGCTCTTCGACGCCGTGGGCGCCGTGCACGAGGCGCTGGCACGGGCGGCAGCGGTCGCGTTCCCCGGCGCGCCGATGGAGATCCCGGTCGTGCTCGACTTCGGGTCATGGATCGGCGGCGATCGCGACGGCAACCCGAATGTCACGCCCGCGGTCACGCGGCACGCGGTGCGCGAATACCGGCGCGCGTGTCTGCGGCGCTATCGTACACGCCTCACCGACTTGGTCAAGCGGCTCAGCATCGCCGAGCGGAGCGTCACGGTACCGGCGTGGTTCCGCGCTGCGTTAGGCGAGGCCGAGCTGGTGGCGGGCGACCCCGACGGTGCGGCCGCTCGGAATCCGGGCGAGGTCTTTCGCCAGTGGGTGGCGTGCATGCTGGCCCGCGTGGCGGCATCGGCCGGCGAGTCCTCGTCTGCGCCGCGGTACGACACCGCGGACGAATTGATCGCCGACTTGCGCAACCTCGAGCGCGCGCTCGCCGAGGCGCGCTGCGGCCGCATCGCGTCGGCCCTCGTTGCGCCCGTGCGTCGCGAAGTCGAAACGTTCCGGTTCTCGCTCGTACGGCTCGACGTGCGCGACCACGCGCAGCGCCTGCGCCCGGCCGCCGAGATGCTACGCGAGCGCATGGCGAGCGGCGTCGCGCCCGTCGCCGGCGACGACACGGCCTGGCTCCGCGCGGCCCTCGCCAGTCCTCGCCCGAACGAGCGCACTCAGGTAGGCGATGACGGATCGGATGCCGCCCAGGTCTTCCGCGAAATCCGCGCGTCGTGCGCCGAAGTGGATCGCCGCGCGTTCGGCAGCTACGTGATCAGCGGCACCGAGGGCGCGCGCGACGTGCTCGCCGCCTATCTGCTCGCCAAGGACGCCGGCCTGTTCGTGGACGACGCCGGCGTCGAAAGCTGCACGATCCCGATCGTCCCGCTGTTCGAGACCATCGAGGACCTCCGCCGCGCGCCCGCCATCCTCGCGGAGCTGCTCGGCGTGCCGGTCGTCAAACGCAGCATTCGGGCGTTAGGCGGCGTGCAGGAAGTGATGATCGGCTACTCGGACTCCAATAAGGACGGGGGCTTCCTCGCGTCCAACTGGGAGCTGTACAAGGCGCAGACCCGCCTCGCGCGCGTGGCGGCCGAGCACGGTGTCGGCCTCTCGTTCTTCCACGGACGCGGCGGGTCGGTGAGCCGCGGCGGCGCGCCCACCCACCGCGCCATCGCGGCCCAGCCGCCCGGCACCATCCACGGCCGTCTCCGCCTAACGGAACAGGGCGAGGTGGTGTCGTTCAAGTACGCCTACGGCGACGCGGCGGCGTACCAGCTCGAGCTGCTCGCGTCGAGCGTCATGGAGTACTCGCTGCCCGGAGCGCCGCCTGCGCCCGTCCCCGGCGCCGACGAGGCTATGGAAGCGCTGTCCGGCGCCGCGCATGCCGCGTATCGCGCGCTCATCCACCACCCGCACTTCCTCGAGTACTTCGCCTCGGCCACGCCGGTCGACGAGCTCGGCCTCCTCAACCTCGGTTCGCGCCCCGCGCGCCGGTCGCAAACGCGCAAGCTCGGCGATCTCCGCGCGATTCCGTGGGTGTTCGCATGGACGCAGAGTCGGCACTTCATCCCGGGCTGGTACGGCGTGGGGAGTGCGCTCGATGCGTTCCTCTCCATCCGTGGACCGCGCGGCGAGGCGCTCCTCCGCCGCATGTTCTCGGACTCGCCCGTGTTCCGCCTCGTCATCGACGAAACAGAGAAGACGCTCCTGCAGGTGGATCTGGACGTCGCCGCCGCATACGCCGCGCTCATGCCTAACGAAAGCGCGCGCGCGGCCGTCCTCGATCTCATCCGGGCCGAGTACCATCGCACGGCGGCCACGGTGCTCCGTCTCACCGGCGAGGCCGAGCTTGCGGAGCGGTTCCCGCAGTTCCGCAGCCGCTTCGCGCGGCGTGTGCCGCTCCTCGACCGCGCGCACGACCAGCAGATCGACCTCTTGCGGCGCGTCCGCGGGGCCGACGACAAGGACCGGTGGCTCCCCAGCCTGCTCCTGTCCATCAATTGCATAGCGGCCTGCTTCGGTACCGTGGGCTGACCCCTCGCCGGGGGGTCGCGGGCCGCTTTTCGCCTTGAAACTTCAGTTGCCGCGTGCGATTCATTTGTTATGTAGGTGAATCGCTACCGCCTTTCCCTTCAATGCATTCGGGGGACTATGCGAGGCAACGGCAATGCCGAGCTCGGCTATTCGCGGCTGACCCAACCTCTGGTGCGCGACAACGGGTCGCTCCGTCCCGCCACGTGGGACGAAGCACTCGACCGCGCGGCCCAAGGGTTCCGTCGCAACATCGCCGAGCACGGGCCTAACGCACTGGGCATCTTCAGCTGCTCCAAGTCGACCAACGAGATGAACTACTTGGCGCAGAAGCTGGCCCGGGTGGCGTTCGGCACGCACAACGTCGATAGCTGTAATCGGACCTGACACGCTCCGAGCGTCGTCGGTCTGGCGACGATCTTTGGAGCCGGCGGGGGCACGAGCTCGTACAGGGAGATCGAAGAAACCGATGTGATCTTCCTGTGGGGAGCGAATGCCCGCGAAAACCATCCGATTTTCTTCCATCACGTCCTGAAGGGCGTTCACCGCGGGACGCGGTTGTATGTCGTCGATCCGAGACGCACCTCGTCGGCGCAATGGGCCGACGTGTGGCTCGGCTTGAACGTCGGCAGCGACATCGCGCTGGCGAATGCGATGGCGCGCGAGATCATCCATGCGGGTCTGGCCAACACCGCGTTCATCGAGCATTCGACGACGGACTTCGAGGCGTATCGCGCTCTCGTCGAGCCGTACACGCTCGAGCTCGCCCAACGGATCACCGGGGTGCCCGCGGATGTGATTCGCGAAGCGGCCCACACATACGCCCGCGCCGACCGCGCCATCATTTGCTGGACCCTCGGCATCACCGAGCACCACAACGCCACCGACAACGTTCTGGCGCTGATCAACCTCTCGCTCGTCACCGGACACGTCGGGCGCTATGGCTCCGGCCTCAATCCGCTGCGCGGACAGAATAACGTCCAGGGCGGCGGCGACATGGGCGCCATCCCCAACAAGTTCGTCGGGTTCCAGGATGTGCTCGATCCGGAGGCACGCGGCCGCTTCGAGCGCGCCTGGAACGTGACGCTGCAGCCTAACTACGGCTGGACGGTCACGGAGATGCTGCAGGCGATGGATCGCGGCGAGCTCACATCGCTCTACTGTATCGGTGAGAACCCCGCGCAATCCGAAGCCGACCAGCACCATGCCGAACAACTGCTGCGCGATCTCGACCACCTCGTCGTGCAGGACATCTTCCTCACCAAGACCGCCGAGCTGGCCGACGTCGTGCTTCCGGCCACCGCGAGCTGG
>DASVAC010000117.1:0-2407 GCA_036376535.1 Gemmatimonadaceae bacterium
GAGCCGACCTGCTTCATCCGCTTCTTTCCTTCCTTCTGTTTCTCGAGGAGCTTCCGTTTGCGTGTGACGTCGCCGCCGTAGCACTTGGCGAGCACGTTCTTGCGCAGCGGTTTCACGGTGGTGCGCGCGATGACCTTCGAGCCGATGGCGGCTTGAATCACGACCTCGAAGAGCTGGCGGGGGATCAGCTCCTTGAGCTTGTCGGCTACCTTGCGGCCCCACTCGTAGGCTTTGTCGCGGTGGATGATCACCGAGAACGCGTCGACGGGGTCGCCGTTGATGAGCATGTCGAGCTTGACGAGGTCGCTGGCGCGGTACTCGAGCATCTCGTAGTCGAGGCCGGCGTAGCCTCGGCTCACGGTCTTGAGCTTGTCGTAGAAGTCGAGGATGATCTCGCCTAACGGAAACTCGAAGTCGAACTCGACGCGGCTGGCGTCGAGGTAGCTCATGTTGCGGTACACGCCGCGGCGCTCCGTGCCCAACGCCATGATCGCGCCGATGTAGTCCGCGGGCGCCACGATGCGCGCCTTGACGAACGGTTCCGCGATGCGGTCCACCTCCGAGCCGTGCGGCATCGTGGAGGGGTTCTCGATCACGTCCATCGCGCCCGTGGTGCGGTACACGTGGTATTCCACGTTCGGCACGGTGGTCACGAGGTCGAGATCGAATTCGCGCTCGAGGCGCTCCTGCACGATCTCCATGTGCAAGAGGCCCAGGAAGCCGCAGCGGAAGCCGAAGCCTAACGCGGTGGACGTCTCGGGCTCGTAGTGCAGCGACGCGTCGTTGAGCTGCAGTTTCTCGAGCGCGTCGCGCAGCTCGGGGTACTGGTTGGCGTCCGTCGGGTAGATGCCGGCGAACACCATCGAGTGGATGTCCTGATAGCCCGGCAGCGCCGCGATGGCGCGGTTGTCGGCGTCGAAGATCGTGTCGCCCACCCGCGTCTCCTGCGCGCGGCGCACGTTGGCGACCACGTAGCCCACTTCGCCGGGCGACAACGCGTCGCTCTTCACCTGGCGCAGCTGGTTGTACCCGACTTCGTCCACCTCGTACGTCTCGTTGCTCGCGCCGAAGGCGATGTTCATGCCCGGGCGCAGCACGCCATCCACGACGCGCACCGTTGGAATCGCGCCGCGGTAGCGATCGTAATACGAGTCGAAGATGAGCGCGCGCAGCGGCGCCGTGGCGTCGCCCTCTGGGGGCGGAATCTTGCGCACGATCTGCTCGAGCAGCGCATCGATGCCGACGCCTTCTTTGGCGCTCACGAGGAGAATGTCATCGGGGTCGGCGCCGATGAGATCGTGCACCTCTTGCTTGCGCCGATCCGGCTCCGCACTCGGCAGATCGATCTTGTTGAGGACGGGCACGATCTCGAGTCCCGCGTCGAGCGCGAGAAAGAGATTGCTCAGCGTTTGCGCCTGGATCCCTTGCGATGCGTCGACGACGAGGATCGCGCCCTCGCATGCGGCCAGCGAGCGTGACACCTCGTAGGTGAAGTCGACGTGTCCCGGTGTGTCGATGAGGTTGAGCTCGTACGCCTGCCCGTCACGCGCATGATAGGTCATGCGCACGGCGTTGAGCTTGATGGTGATGCCCCGCTCGCGCTCGAGGTCGAGCGTGTCGAGCACCTGCTCTTTCATCTCGCGCTTTTCCAACGTGCCCGTGGCTTCGATCAACCGGTCGGCGAGTGTCGACTTGCCGTGGTCGATGTGCGCGACGATGCAGAAATTGCGAATGTGATTCTGTTTCACGGGCTCTCGGCGCCGGGCGGTCGGAATGAACGCGAAATATAGTCGGCTGAAGGTCACCGCATGGTGAGCTTCCTCGTTCTGTGAAACGCGGATTAGGCGGATAAGGGCTCGGATTTTTCGGATTGCTCGGCTGTGGTGGCAATCGCGTCGCCCGCGATCGAAACGCCGCCAATTCGGTAAACAACATCTCTTTCTTGTGTCCCCAAGAATTGAGTGTCAGCTGCGCGATGAGCCGCACCCGGCAGCCGAGCGATCCGTTCAATCCGAGCACTTATCCGCCTAATCCGCGTTCCTTAGGGCGAGGAAGCTCTCCATTCGACTCGGGCGTTGCAGCGTGCCTGACGCGTGCACGCACCCGACTCCGGCTACCTTAGAGCGCCGACCGATCGCTAACTTGCACGTCCATGTCGTCCACACGTCCGGACCTGCTCGACCCATCCACGATCGCGGCGCTGGGGCGCATCGAGATCGTGGCGCGCTGGATTGTGGACGGGTTTCTCACCGGCTTGCACCGTTCCCCGCGCAAAGGGTTTTCGGTGGAGTTCGCGGAGCATCGGCCGTACCTGCCCGGTGACGAGCTGCGCTACGTGGATTGGAAGATCGCGGCGCGTGCGGACAAGTGGGTGGTGAAGCAGTACGAGGAAGAGACGAACCTGCGC
>DASVAC010000118.1:0-4025 GCA_036376535.1 Gemmatimonadaceae bacterium
GCTCGAGGTGCACCGCGCGCTCTTCGCCGGCGGCGCCTATAATTTGGAAAATCTGGACCTGCGCGACGTACCCGACGGCGCCTACGACCTCGTCGCGCTCCCGCTCAAGATCGTCGGCCTCGACGCCGCGCCGGTCCGGGCGATCCTCCGGCCTCACGCCCGGCGTTAGCAACTCCGCGCACACAACTGCGGGCAGAGCGATCGTGCCGGCCGCGGGTGTATTGCGCAGGCCCCCCTCTGATTCGTTACTTTCCGACATGCCCCAGCCAATCTATCTCGACCACGCCGCCACCACGCCGGTGCGACGCGAGGTGTTCGAGGCCATGGAGCCGTTCTACGGCCCGCGCTTCGGCAACCCGTCCAGCACGCACCGATGGGGACGCGACGCCCGCGCAGCGCTCGACGATGCCCGCGAGCGACTGGCCCACTGCCTTGGCGCCCAACCCGCGGAAGTGTTTTTCACGTCCGGCGGAACCGAGGGCGACAACGCAGCCATCGTCGGCCCCTTCATGGCGCTGCGTGCATCGGGCAAGCGCGCGGTGGTCACCACGCCGATCGAGCACAAGGCGGTGTTGGGCGCGATGCACTTCGCCCACTCGCAGGGCGCCGAGGAGCGCGTCGTCGGCGTGTCACACGTTGGCGTCGTCGACCGCGGGTCGTACGATGCGCTCGTGAGGCCGGACGTCGCGGTGTGCTCGATCATGTGGGTGAACAACGAGATCGGCGTCGTGCAGGACATCCCGGCACTCGCGTCGGTGGCCAAGGAGCGCGGCGTACTCTTTCACACCGATGCCGTGCAGGCGTTCGGCAAGGTGTCGGTGGACGCGCGCGCGGTGCCGTTCGACCTGCTCACGTTCTCGGGGCACAAGATCGGGGCGCCCAAGGGCATCGGCGGGCTTTACGTTAGGCATGGGACGCCGTGCGAGCCGCTGCTGCACGGCGGCTCGCAGAATCGCGGGTTCCGGCCCGGCACCGAGAACGTGGCCGCCGCCATCGGCCTGGCGCGCGCCGCGGAGCTGGCGATCGCCGAGCGCGACGCCGAGATGCGCCGGTTAGGCGCGCTGCGCGACCGCCTCGAGCGCACGCTGCTGGCGCGCATCCCCGACGTCGTCGTGAACGGCGGCGGCGGACCGCGCGCGCCCCACATCCTGAGCGTGTCCGTCCCCGGCACCGACAGCGAGTCCATGCTCATGGCCCTCGATCTGGCCGGCGTCGCGTGCTCGTCGGGCTCGGCGTGCACGAGCGGGAGCGTCGACCCGTCGCACGTGCTGGCTGCGTTAGGCGTGCCGCGCGAGCTCGCCGTGTCCGCCGTCCGCATGAGCCTCGGCGCGCTCACCACCGACGAGTCCATCGACCGGATCGCCGAGCTGTTCCCGGCCCTCGTCGCCAAGGCCCGCCGTCTCACCGGCGCCGTCGCCTGATGCCTGAGGCTCGCGGCCGCGTGCTCGCGGCCATGTCGGGTGGTGTCGACTCGTCGGTTGCCGCGGCCACGCTCGCCGAGCAGGGCTATGAGGTGATCGGCGCGACGATGAAGCTCTTCTGCTACGGCGACGACGTGCCCGACCGCCCATGCTGCTCGCTCGACTCGATCGACGACGCGCGCCGCGTCTGCGAGCGCATCGGCATCCCGCACTACGTGCTCAACCTCGAGAGCGCGTTCGGCCGCGACGTGATCGAGAACTTCGTGAGCGAATACGCCGCGGGCCGCACACCGATTCCGTGCGTGCGCTGCAACACGTTCACCAAGTTCCGCGACCTGCTGCGGAAGGCCGACGCGCTCGAGTGCGACTGGATCGCGACGGGCCACTATGCGCGGGCACACGGCGGCGAGCTGCTGCGCGGCGCCGACCGGGGCAAGGACCAGAGCTACTTTCTGTGGGGCATCGACCGCGCCGTCGTGCGCCGGATGCTGCTGCCGGTGGGCGCGCTCAGCAAGCCGGAGACGCGCCGCCGCGCCCATGCGTTAGGCCTGGACGTGGTGGCCGAGAAGCGCGAGAGCCAGGACATCTGTTTTGTCCCCGACGGCGACCACGCGAAGGTGCTGGCGCGCCACTTGGGCGCGGGCGCCCCCGCGCTCGCGCGCGGCCGGTTCGTCGACTCGGCCGGCCGGGTGTTAGGCGAGCACGACGGCTACGCGCGGTTCACGGTGGGCCAGCGCCGCGGCCTGCCCGGCGGCTCGCGCGAGCCGCTCTACGTGATCGCGATCCGCCCGGATGCCCGCGAAGTCGTGATCGGCCCGCGCGCCGAGCTCCTGGGCCGCGGCGTGATCGCGCGCGACGTAAACTGGCTGGTCGACGTGCCGCCCGCCGTGGGCGCGCACGTGCAGGTGCAGGTCCGTCACCGTGCGCCGGCCGCTCCCGCAGAGATCGTGCGCGCCGATGGCACCGAGATCGAGCTCGCGCTCGACGAGCCCGTGGCCGCGATCACGCCCGGCCAGTCGTTGGTGATGTTCGACGGCGATCGCGTGTTAGGCGGAGGCCTGATTGCCGCGTCGCGAGCGGCGCTGCCGGTGCTAGCGGCCTAACGAGAGGGGAAGCGCTCGCTGACGCTCGCTTAGGGAAGCGCTCCGCTTGGGGAAGTAGGGAAGCGGCGGCTACGCCGCCTTGGGGAGAGGAAGGACATCAGCAGTCGGTGGATGGAGAGCGCCGAACGCTGTGAACGAGGGACGGCACTCGCTCTGCGGGGATATTGATGTTGTTCCTCTCCCCAAGGCGGCGTAGCCGCCGCTTCCCTACTTCCCCAAGCGGAGCGCTTCCCTAAGCGAGCGTCAGCGAGCGCTTCCCTAGTACTTGAGTCCGCCCGCCGCCGCGAACTGCTTCAGCATGTCCTCCTGCTCGGGCGACAGCTTCTCCGGCACCACGATCGACACCTCGACGATCAGGTCCCCGCGCTCGCCGTCTTTCTCGATGCCCTGACCGCGCACGCGAAACCGCTTCCCCGACGGCGTGCCCTTGGGGATCGTGATCTTGACCCACTTCCCCTCGAGCGTCTTGAGCCGGACCTTCGTGCCTAACGTTGCCTGCGCGATGTTGAGCGGCACGTGCGCGATCACGTCCAGCCCCTCGCGGCCGAAGAACCGGTCCGGCGCCACCTGGAAGGTGATGAGCAGATCGCCCGGCGGACCGCCGTTCAGCCCTTTGCCGCCCTGGCCGGTGAGACGCACGCGCGTCCCCGTATCCGTACCCGGCGGGACCGTGATGTTCACCGTGCGGCGCGCACGCGTCTCGCCGGCGCCGTTGCAGGTGGGACACCGTTCGGTGGGAATCTGTCCGCGCCCCAGACACATCGGACACGGCCGATTCACCGCGAACCCGCCCTGCCCGAACGACACCACGCCGCGTCCGTTGCACTCGGGACAGATCTTGAACGACGCGCCGGGCGCCGCGCCCGAGCCGTGACACGTCGGGCACTCCTCGTTCACCTCGAGCGTCACCGGCACCTTGCCGCCTAACGCGGCGACGCGGAACGGCACCTCGAGCGACACCTCGACGCTCTGGCCGCGCTCCGCCTGCCGGCTCCGCGCCGCCCCAGGCCGTCCGCCCCCGCCGAACATCGAGGCGAACATCTCGCCCAACCCGCCCAGTCCGCCGATGTCGAAGTCTTCGAAGTGGATGCCGCCTTGGTCGCGCCCGCCCGCGCCCCCGCCCGGCGGCGGCCCGCGCCGCGCCGACCCCCCGGCCCCGCCGCCGAAACCCTGGAACGCGCCTAACCGGCGCATCTCGTCGTACTGCTTCCGCTTGGCCTCGTCGCCTAACACGGTGTACGCCTCCGAGATCTCCTTGAAGCGCTCCGCCGCCTTCGCGTCACCCTGGTTCGTGTCCGGGTGAAATTTCTTCGCCAGCTTGCGGTACTGCTTCTTGATCTCGTCCTGCGACGCCGATGCGGATACGCCAAGCACGGCGTAGAAATCCTTGCTCTGGGCCATGCTCGCTACGCGCTCGTCACTCGGACCACTGCTTCACCACGACCCGCGCCGGCCGCAGCAGCTGCCCCTGAAAGACGTAGCCCGGTTGGTAGACCTGCGC
>DASVAC010000119.1:0-7934 GCA_036376535.1 Gemmatimonadaceae bacterium
GGCCGCCTTGGGCAGCTCCATCGCCGTGGCGCCGGCGGGCACGGCCGCAGGTTGCACGACAAAGGGGCGCGTCGGCGCTGTCATCAGGCCACCCGGTCGCGCGGCGCGCCGCCGTCGAAAAATGCGGCGAGGTTGTCCACGACGCGGTTGCCCATCGCCACGCGCGTCTCCTCGGTGGCGCTGCCGAGGTGCGGGAGGACCACCACGTTATCCATGGTGAGCAGCTCGCGCGACACCGCCGGCTCGTGCTCGAACACATCCAGCCCCGCGCCGGCGATGATTCGCTCGCGGAGCGCGTGGATGAGCGCCGCTTCATCCACCACGTCGCCGCGCGCGGTGTTGATGAGGAATGCGCCCGGCCGCATCGCGGCCAACCGCGCGGTATTCATCAGGTGCTTCGTCTCGGGCGTGGCCGGGCAATGGAGCGACACGAAGTCGCTCTCGCGGAGCACGTCCTCGATGGACGCGCGGCGCTCCGCGCCTGACGGAACGGCCTCATCGGTGGCGAACGGATCGTGCCACACGACGCGCATGCGGAAGCCGCCGCTCGCGCGGGCCGCCACCGCGCGTCCGATGCGCCCGAAGCCTAAGAGGCCGAGCGTCTTGCCGGTCACGCGCGTGCCTAACATCTGCGTCGGGCGCCACCCGGTCCACTCGCCGGCGCGCACGTGGCGCTCGCCCTCGCCCGTGCGCCGCGCCGCCATCAGCAGGAGCGTGATCGCGAGATCCGCGGTGTCGTCGGTGAGGACGTCGGGCGTGTTGGTCACGACCACCCCGTTCGTTCGGGCGGCAGCCACATCGATGTTGTTGAACCCGACGCCGAAGTTCGACACGATGCGCACGCGCCGTCCGGGCGTATCCAACAGACCGGCCGTGATGCGGTCGGTGACCGTGGGCAGCAGCGCGTCCGCATCGCGCATGGCGCCCGCGAGCGCCGCGTCGTCGAGCGGCGCGTCGGCGGCGTTGAGCCGCGCGTCGAACAGCGCGCGCAGCCGCTCCTCGACCGGAGACGGCAACCGGCGGGTCACCACCACCGTTGGGCGGCTGCTCATGCGTGCACCGCCATGGCCGCCGGGCCGTGCCGCGTGAGCGCGAGCGCCATCGCCACGCCTAACTCAGCCGGGCTCGGCGCCACCACGAGACCCGACGCGCGCATGATTTCCGCTTTCTCTGCCGCGCTGTCGCCGAAGGCGCTGATGATCGCGCCGGCATGTCCCATGCGCCGCCCGGCGGGCGCCGTGAGGCCGGCCACATAGCCCACCACCGGCTTCGACATGTGGTCGCGGACGAACAGCGATGCCTCGGCTTCCTGCGGGCCGCCGATCTCGCCGATCATCATCACGGCGTCGGTCGCATGGTCCTCCTCGAACAACGCGAGGATGTCGACGAACGAGCTGCCGTTGATCGGATCGCCGCCGATGCCGACGCTGGTGGTGACGCCGAGTCCCAGCGCCTGCATCTGCGACGCCGCTTCGTAGCCTAACGTACCCGACCGCGATACGATGCCGATCCGGCCGCGCGTGTAGATGTGTCCGGGCATGATGCCGATCATGGCCCGACCGGCGCTGATGACGCCGGCACAGTTAGGCCCGATGAGCACGGGTTTGCGCTCGCGCGGGTATCGCCGCATGTAGCGTTTGACGCGGATCATGTCCTGCGCCGGGATGCCGTCGGTGATGCAGACGATGAGCCTGACGCCGGCGTCGGCTGCTTCCATGATCGCGTCGGCGCAGAACGGCGCCGGCACGAAGATCCCGCTCGCGGTCGCGCCGGTGGCGCGCACGGCCGCCTTCACCGTGTCGAACACCGGCAGGCCCAGGTGCCGCGTCCCACCCTTGCCGGGTGTGACACCGCCGACGAGGCGCGTGCCGTACGCGAGCGCTTCGCGCGCGTGGAACGTCGCCTTGTCGCCCGTGAATCCCTGGAAGATGACGGGCGTGGTTTCCTCAATGAGGATGCTCATCGGGCTGCTCCGCTCGTTGCGCCGTTAGGCGATGCGCCGCGGCCGCGCTCCAGCGCGAGCACCGCCTGGCGCGCCGCGTCCGCGAGATCGCCGGCCGCCACGATGGGCAGACCGCTCTCGCGCAGAATGCGGCGCCCTTCCTCGACGTTGGTCCCGGCCAATCGCGTCACGACCGGAACCGGTACGTTCACCGACCCGGCCGCCTGAACGATACCCTGCGCCACCCAATCGCACCGGTTGATGCCGGCGAAGATGTTCACCAGCACCACCCGCACGCGCGGATCGGACAGCACCAGTTGGAAGGCCGCGGCCACGCGTTCCGGCGACGCGCCGCCGCCGATGTCGAGAAAGTTGGCTGGCTCGCCGCCCGCGTGCTTGATCATGTCCATCGTCGCCATCGCCAGGCCCGCGCCATTCACGATGCAGCCGATCGCGCCGTCGAGCGCGATGTAGCTCAGCCCGTGCTTCGAGGCTTCCGCGTCGCGCGGGTCCTCTTCCGCGTAGTCGCGCAGCTCCCTCACGTTAGGCCGGCGGAACAGCGCGTTGTCGTCGAATGTCATCTTGGCGTCCAGCGCCAGCACCTTCCCGGACGCGGTGACGGCGAGCGGGTTGATCTCGACCATGGTCGCATCCAGGTCCCGGAACGCTTTGTAGGCGCCGATGATCCCCTTCACGGCCTGATTCATCTCGGACGGGCGAACGCCGAGTCCGAAGGCGAGCTCGCGCGCTTGAAAGGGCTGCATGCCGACCGCCGGCTCGATTACCTCGCGCAAGATGGTCTCGGGCCGGTCGCGCGCGATCTCCTCGATCTCGACACCGCCTTCCGGCGCGGCGACCACGCACACGCGCTCCTCGCGCCGATCGAGCACGAGCCCCAGGTAGATCTCGCGCGCGATCGAGACGGCCTCCTCGACGTACAGTCGATGCACCACCTTGCCGGCCGGTCCCGTTTGGTGGGTGACCAGGCGCTTGCCTAACAACTCGCCGGCGGCCACGCGCACCTCGTGCTCGCTCTCGCAGACCTTCACGCCGCCCGCACGGCCGCGCGCCCCGGAATGAATCTGTGCCTTCACCACCCACCGCGACCCTCCAATTTCCTCGGCGCGAAACATGGCCTGCTCCGCCGTGTAGGCGACGCCACCGCGCGGCACCGGAACGCCGAAGTTGGCGAGGAGCTCCTTGGCCTGATATTCGTGAATGTCCATGGTGTCGTCGCAGTGAGTGAATGTGTGAGTGGAGCGCCCGGCCTGTATCGAGGATCGGACGCGGCGGACATCAGCCCGGCACCCCAGCCCGTGCTCCATGGCGTCCACGCGACTCGGCCATCGCGACGATGTTCTGCGCCATGCGGGCCGACGCGGCGTCGATCATCTTGCCGTCCAGTTGGGCGGCACCGCGTCCCTGCGCTTCGGCCTCGACGATCGCCTCGAGAATCCGGCGTGCCCGGCCCACTTCGGCGTCCGACGGCGTGAAGATCGCGTTGGCCATGTCGATCTGTGTCGGATGGATGGCCCACTTGCCCTCGCAGCCTAACGCAGCCGCGCGGCGCGCGGCGGCCGCGTAGCCGTCGGCGTCCGTGAAGTCGCCGAAGGGGCCGTCGATGGCGCGCAATCCGCGCGCGCGGCACGCGACCACCATGCGCGAGATGCCGTAGTGCCACTGGTCGCCTGGATAGTCGGGCGTGAGGCCGCCGATGCTCGTCGTGCGCGCCCGCACGCTCGCGGCGTAGTCGGCGACGCCGAAGTGCATCGCCTCGAGGCGCGGGCTCGACGCCGCGATGGCCTCGACGTTGGACATGCCTAACGCAGTCTCGATGAGCACCTCGATGCCCAGAGGCCGAGGGATGCGCACCGCATGCTCGATCTGCGTGAGCAGCGCGTCCACCAGGTAGACGTCGGCGGGCACGCCCACCTTCGGCACGAGGATCGTGTCGATGCGCTGCCCCGCGCGCTCCACCACGTCGATGAGGTCGCGATACATATAGTGCGTGTCGATACCGTTGATGCGCACGGACACGGTCTTCCCTTGCTCCTGCCAGTCGATCCCCAGGAGGCCGGCAATCACGTCGTCCCGTGCGTGCTCCTTGTCCGGCGGCGCGACGGCATCCTCGAGATCGAGGAAGACGTAATCCGCGGGACCCGCGGCGGCCTTCTCGAACAACTCGGGTCGCGAGCCCGGCACGGCGAGCTCGCTGCGCTGGAGGCGCGCGCGCGCGCTGTCGTACCGGGTGTGGCTCATCGAACCACCGCCATGCGCTCGCGGGACGGCGGCGCGCCCTTTGACTGCGCATCCGGCGACCCGGCGCCCGCGCGCGGCGCCAGCGGCTGCGCGGTAGCGCGGAACGACTCCTGCGCCGCGGCGACGCCACTGCCTAACGTGACGGGAATCCCCACGTCGCGCATGGCCAGCTCGACACCGGCCAGCGCGCCCAGCAACATGAGCGCGTTGAGGTCGCCCAGATGACCGATGCGGAACACCCGGCCGGCCACGTTGCCCAGACCGGCGCCTAACGCAAGATCGTAGCGGCGGTACGCCACGTCGATGACGTCCGCGCCATCGATGCCCGGCGGCACTATCACCGCGCTCACCGTGTCCGACGCCCACCGCGGCGCTCTGGCGCACAGCGAGAGCCCCCAGGCACGCACCGCCGCCCGGCATCCCTCGGCCAGCCGGTGGTGGCGCGCGTGGATCGCGTCCAGCCCTTCCTCGAAGATGATGTCCAGCGATTCGCGCAGACCGTAGAGCAGCGGCACCGACGGCGTGTACGGGAAGTAGCCGCCCGCGTTGGCAGCGATCTGGTCGCCCAGATCGAAGAACACCCGCGCGCACCGCGCGGACTCGCGCCGCGCCAGCGCGCGCCGGCTCATGCCTAACAAGCCTAACCCAGCGGGCAGCATGAAACCCTTCTGCGATCCGGTGATCGCCGCGTCCACGCCCCAGGCATCCATCTCGAACGGAAGACTCACCAGGCCGCTCACCGTGTCCACGTACAGGAGCGCCGGGTGACGCGCGGCGTCGATGGCGCGGCGCACCGCGGCGATGTCGCTCGTCACGCCCGTCGCGGTTTCATTGTGCACGACGAGGACGCCCGTGATCTCGTGGTTCGTGTCGGCGCGCAGTGCTTCCTCGATGCGATCCGGATTCGCGCCGGTGCCCCACTCCTCGTCCTGCACCTCGACACGCAGGCCGAGTCGTTGGGCGCAGTCGATGAACAGGTGGCCGAACTGGCCGTACCGCGACGCGAGCACACGGTCGCCGGGCGACAGCGTGTTGGCGAGCGCGGCTTCCCACATGCCCGTCCCCGTCGCCGGAAATACGAAGCACTGGCCTTCGTCAGTGCGGAACACGCGCCGGAGATCGGACAGAATCGGTTTCGTGAGCGCAGGGAACGACGATGAGCGATGATCTTCCATCGCCCGATGCATCGCGCGCAGGATCCGGTCGGGCGTGTTCGTTGGACCGGGAACGAACAAAGCATGGCGTCCGGGCATGAGTCAGTCCTCGTGCTGAATGAAGAGAGATGAGTGATCGCGCGCCGACGATGCGCGCGCGCACTCGCGCGGCCCGAGCGAATGCGCGATCATTGAAGACGTGAAAACACCGATGGAGCGGCACGCAGTGGCCGATGTTCCGCGCGACGCGAAGAGTGCGCTCACCGCGCTGTATTGGGCGGCGGTCCACGCCGTGGCGCCGGGCACGTCCCTGCGCGCGGCACTCGAGCGCGTGCCGGTCGCGGAGCGCGGGCGGCGCGTGTGGATCGTCGCGATCGGCAAAGCCGCGCATCCGATGGCCGCAGCAGCGCTCGCGGTGCTCGCCGAATGGAACCGCACGCCCGCGGGCGGCATCATCGTCGCGCCTAACGAAGAGGCCGCGCCCCATCCGGCTGTCGAGGTGCGCGTCGGCGACCACCCCGTGCCCGGCGCGCGGTCGCTCGCGGCGGCCGAGCGCATTGGACTCGTGGCCGGCCGCGTGCGCGAAGGCGACGAGGTGTGGGTGCTGTTGTCCGGCGGCGCCACGAGTCTCGCCGCTGCGCCCGAGGGCACCGTGCGGCCCGACGAGCTGTTCCAGCTGTACGAGCGGCTGTTGGGCTCGGGGCTCGACATCGCGCAGATGAATCTCATTCGCAAGCGCTTCTCCCGATGGGGCGCGGGGCGATTGGCCGTGGCACTCGCTCCCGCGCGCGTTCGCAACTTCATCGTGTCCGATGTGATCGGAGACGATCTGGCGGCGATCGGATCGGGACCATGCGTGCCCGATCCGAGCACCGCCGCGCACATTCACCAGATGCTCGACGGCGCTGGGCTGTGGGACGAGCTCCCACTGTCCATGAAGCGCAGCGTCAGCGGCGCCGAGCGTGATCCATCGTTGGAGACACCGAAAGCCGGCGACGCAGCCTTTGCGCACGTCGAAAGGCGCATCATCGCCAGCAATCGCGTCGCGCTCGAAGCAATCGAGGCGCGCGCCCGAGCATTTGGTTATGAGCCGCGTGTACTGGGCGGCGCGCTCGCCGGAGAAGCGGCCGTCGTCGGCCGCCGGCTCATCGCGACGTTGGGAAGCTATTGCGACCAGGACGCGTCGTCCCTGTCCGGAAGAACGGGACGCACCTGTCTCATATGGGGGGGAGAGACGACCGTCACACTCGGCGCCACGCACGGTCGCGGCGGACGCTGTCAGGAGTTGGCGTTGTCCGCCGCGCGCGAGCTCGCAGAGACTGCAGGCTTATCGACTGCGGCGCTGCTCGCCGCGGGTACCGACGGGCGCGATGGAGACACCGACGCAGCAGGTGCGATCGTCACACGGGAAACATGGCGGACGATCGAACGCGCGGGCCGAGATCCCGCGCGCGACCTGGCGGCGCACGACTCGTATCCGTCGCTCGACGCAGCCGGCGCCTTGCTGCGCACCGATCTCACAGCGACGAACGTGATGGACGTCGTGATTGCCGTGTGCGTTCCGCCGGTAGACGAGCGGCGCGCGCGACTCACGCCCGCGGTGGCATTGGAAGCGATCGCCGGCTCGCTGCGCCGGCGCAAGGCATAACTAACGGTTTCGCTCTATACATTTCGCCCATGTCAAATCCCGTGTTCACGGTGGGGCTGGTGCAGCAGGCGGTTGCGGCGAGCGCCGCCGAAACCGTCGATCGTGCCGAGCGAGGTATTCGCGACGCGGCGGCGCGGGGCGCGCAGATCATCTGCCTGCAAGAGCTCTTCAATGCGCCGTACTTCTGCAAGGTGACCGACGCCGAGCGATTCGATCTCGCCGAGCCGATCCCGGGGCCGACCGTCGAGCGGATGCAGGGCGTGGCGCGCGAGTTAGGCATCGCGATCGTGGTGCCGATCTTCGAGAAACGCGGACCCGGCCTCTATCACAATTCGGCCGCGGTGATCGACGCGGACGGCACGCTGCTCGGCGTCTATCGCAAGATGCACATCCCGGATGATCCGCTCTATCACGAGAAGTACTATTTCACGCCGGGCGAGATGTATCAGCACGACGAAGCGCGTCCGCCGTCGGGCTTTCGCGTCTTCCGCACGAAGTTCGCGACGATCGGCGTGCTGATCTGTTGGGATCAGTGGTATCCGGAGGCCGCGCGCATCACGAGTCTCATGGGTGCGCAGATCTTGTTGTATCCGACGGCGATCGGCTGGCACCCGAAGGAGAAGGAAGAGTGGGGTGCCGCGCAAGCGGACGCGTGGCGCACGGCGCAGCGGGCGCATGCGATTGCTAACGGAGTGTACGTGGCGGCGGTGAACCGCGTGGGCTTCGAAGCCGAGCCGGGAACCGACGGACTGGAATTCTTCGGCCATTCGTTCATTTGTGATCCTTTCGGCCAAATGACCGCCGAGGCTGGGACGAGCCCGACCATTCTAGTCGCCGAGTGCGATCCCAAACGAATTGAGTACACGAGGCGGAATTGGCCGTTTCTGCGCGACCGCCGGATTGATGCCTATGGCGCAATTCTCAATCGATA
>DASVAC010000120.1:0-3324 GCA_036376535.1 Gemmatimonadaceae bacterium
TTCGCCTTCTGCGCGGCTGATGAAGGCACCGCGCTGATCGCGCGCTACCTGCAATTCGGCTCGCTCGATGACGGCGACCGAAACATTACCGTGTACCGTATCGTCGGTGCCTTTCTTCCCAGGGTTCCGGGGCGAGACGAGATGGGGCGCCTGCCTCACAAACATGCCGGAGCCGCTGAGGCGGCTCGCATCGCCGAGAGCGGCATGGATCGCTTGTGGGGCACGTAGCTCTGGAACCGAGCGATCTAACGATTTTGCGTTTAACGATTTTGCGTTTACGGATGGAACGCTCGTAGCTTAGTCACTCGCGGCGGGACTCATGCGTCAGGCGCACACAACCATGTTGACTTTGCCGGACTCTGATTTGGCCGCATTGCTGAACGCGGTGCCCTCGGTTGAAGAACCGTGGCGTCGCGAGAGTGTCGACCGGGCCAAGTTACGAGCGGGAGTGGCCCGACGATGCGCAGACACCGGGCGAGCGCACCGAAGCCTTACGCACGGCGTCTACCTCTATGATCGCCGGGGCGCCTAACGAGTCGAGTGGTAGGATGACTGAAGCGTTCTACGACGGGCTGGCGCCCTACTACCACCTACTTTACCCAGACTGGGACGCGAGTATCGCGCGACAAGGCCGCGAACTCGCCGTCGTGCTCGAGGAGTTCGGAGTCAGTGCAGGAAGCCGGATCCTCGATGCAGCTTGCGGAATCGGCACGCAGTCTCTTGGTCTCGCGAAAGTCGGCTATCGGGTGACGGCGTCGGACCTCTCACCCGCCGCTGTCACACGCGCCCGCGCCGAGGCCGAGACGCGCGGTCTCGCCATTGATTTCAGTGTCGCCGATCTCCGGAAGCTTTCACGAACGCACTCGGGATTGTTCGACGCCGTCCTGGTCTGCGACAATGCGATACCGCATCTCCTATCTGATGCCGAGATCCAAACGGCCCTTACGGAATGCCGACGCCTGCTCGCTCCGGGCGGCGTGCTGCTGATATCGGTTCGAGATTATGCGACGATCGAGCGGCGCACGCCGGATCACCGCCCATATGGTACGCGCATTGTTGGCAACGTCAGCTACACAGCAGAGCAGATCTGGCACTGGGAAGGAGACCAGTACACGCTGACGCTTCGCCTCACCGAGGAGTGCGCTAACGGTGCACCGGTGGTCCACGAGTTTCAGAGTCGCTACTATGCGGTTGAGATCACGGCGCTCGAGCAGCTCCTTCATATCGCAGGCTTCGCAAGTGTCGCGCGTCGCGACGAGTATTTCTTCCAACCGCTGTTGGTTGCATTCAATCCGCTTTCTTCGTAGGTGCCGGTCAGCTTTCGATGTGACGTTCAGCCGCCGCGCGAAGTTGTTCGACTGATACGGTGTTGACTAACCGTCGCTCTTTGGCGATGCTCGATTGAAGCTATGTCTCGATCCTTCCGCCTCGCGCAAGTCGTTCTCGGTATTACCGCCGCCTGCGTCGCGGCCGGTGCCGCCGCGGGCGTTTTCTTCGCCATGGGCGTTGCGCTCATCATCGACGGACCGCGCGGCCTGTTCACGGACGCAGGCATCTACGTAGTCGCCGGAATTATCGGCGGACTGTGCGGACTGGTCCTCGGTCCCGGCGCGGCGTTTGGCTTCCTTCGACGCGTCCCGCTTGGCCGCCTGTTCGCCGAGACCGCAGCCTGCGCAGGGATCGGCGGACTGATCGGCTTTGCGCTCGGGATGAATGTCCTCCTCGACCTGCCCTTGGCTGCCTGCACATTTGGCGGCGCGGTAGCGCACCTCGCCTGGCGCTATCGCGAAAACGGCGAACATACCCGGAGCGCCCTACCGGTCGACACAGTCTAGGTGCGTCGCGCGATGCCGACTCCACGTCGGCGCTGAAACACAGCGAGCCCAGCGCCGTAAGGCCGTGCAGCCGAGTGTACGCCATGGCCACTCCCGGAGCCCATCGATGAGCGGACTACTTCGCGACCTCCAGTACGCACTCCGTCGTCTGCGCACGCGCCTCGGCTTCACCCTCATCGCGGTGATCTCGCTCGGCTTAGGCATCGGCGTGAACACCGCGGCGTTCAGCCTGATCGACGCCGTGATCCTCCGCAAGACGCCGATCGATCACTCGGAGCGAGTGGCCGAATTGGATTTGATCGATCACGGCCAGCTCTCGGGACCGCTGTCGTACGCCGACCTGAAAGATTTACGCGATGAAGGCGCCGGCGTGTTCAGCCAGATGTCCATCGAGCAGTTCAGCATGTTCCCGCGGGATGTCGGCGACCACGTCGAATCGCTCACCGGCGAGCTCGTCAACGGCGACTATTTCCCGCTCATCGGGCTCGAGCCCACGGTTGGGCGGCTGCTCGGCGCCGAGGACGACGTCGCACGCGGAGCGCACCCGGTGGTGGTGCTCGGCTACAACTATTGGATGAGCGACTTCGGCGGCCGCCGCGACGTCGTTGGGCGCGAGCTGCGGTTAGGCGGGCGCGCGTACACCATCGTCGGCGTGGCACCGAAAGCGATCGAGGGACTGTTGCCCGGGCTCCTGCCCAAGGTCTACGCCCCGATCCAGATGATCAACGACCTCCAGCCAGGGACGAACGATCAGCTGACCGCGCGCGGCAACCACTCGGCGTTCGCGAAGGTGCGGCTCGCACACGGGCAGTCGTTTGCGGCGGCATCGGCGGTGGTGTCGCGCTTCGTGAGCGACATGCAGCGGCTGCATCCGGATCACTGGCCGCCGAGCGTGACCGTTCGCGTCATCCCGCTGTCGCAGATCGCGGTGAGCCCGTTGGTCGACAGCATCGTGGTCCCGGCGGCGGCCGCGCTGATGGTGGTCGTTGGGCTCGTGCTCATCATCGCCTGCGCGAATCTGGCGAGCTTCTTGTTGGCGCAGGCGCGCGACCGCCGCCGCGAGATCGCGGTCCGCTTGGCCATCGGCGCCACCCGGCGCGCGCTCATGCAGCAGCTCCTGGTCGAATCGCTGGTGGTCGCCCTCGCCGGCGGTGCGTTAGGCATCATCCTGTCGCGCCTCGCGTTGCACGTGCTGCTCACCGCCGATCTGCCGATTCCGCTGCCGCTCAACCTCGACGTCGCGATCGACCTGCCGGTGCTGTCGTTCGTGATCGCCACGACGATCGCGGCGGGCGTGTTGTTCGGGTTGGTGCCGGCCCTGCAAGCGACGCGTCCGGACGTGGTGGAAACGCTCAAGAGCGAAAACACCGGCGGGGATGGCAAGCGGCGTTTCACGATGCGGAGCGGCCTCGTGGTCGCGCAGACCGCGGCGTCGTTGGTCCTGCTCGTGACCGCGGCCCTGTTCCTCCGCAGCTTCGCGGCGCAATCG
>DASVAC010000121.1:0-21799 GCA_036376535.1 Gemmatimonadaceae bacterium
TTTCCGGCCATCTCGTTGGGCGCATTCGGTCGCGCGCCGGCCACGGCCACGTTGGCGCCGTACCTGCATACCATGTACGTGACCGAAGGCGCGCCGTTCAGAGCGCCGGCGCGCGGGTGGTATCCGTCGGTCGGGGTCGGCTTCATGGTATTGTTCGACCTCGTGCGATTCGACGTGGCGCGCGGGCTGCGCCGCGGAGCAGGGAAGTGGACTTTCTCGTTCGACCTGGCGCCGGCCCTCTGGCGCGTGCTCTGACCAAGGCCTAACTGATGCTCCACGAGAGTTTCCTCCAGCTCCTGCGGACGTACGGCTACGGCCTGTTGTTCGTCGTGGTCGGTCTCGAGAGCCTGGGCGTTCCCGTCCCGGGCGAGACGGCGCTGGTCGCGGCGGCCGCGCTCGCGGCGCGCGGGCACATGAAGATTGCGTTAGTCATTGCCGTCGCTGCCGCCGCGGCCATCTTAGGCGACGCCGGCGGCTACTGGATCGGCCGCCGCGGCGGCATTGCGTTCGTGCGCCGCTATGGGCGCATCTTCCGCATGAACGACGCGAAGCTCGAGCACGTGAAGCGATTCTTCGAGCGTCATGGCGCGAAGACAGTCTTTTTCGGGCGGTTCATCGCGTTGCTGCGCACGTGGGCGGCACTGTTCGCCGGCATGGGCTGCATGCCGTACGGGCGCTTCACGCTGTACAACGCCAGCGGCGGCATCGTGTGGGCGGTCACGTTCGGCGTGATCGGCTATCTCTTCGGCCGGAATCTCGAGCGGCTGCAGAACATCGTGGGCGACGCGAGTTGGGCGCTGGCCGTGGCCGTCGTGGTGATCATCATCGGCCTGTGGATCTGGCGTCGGCGGCGAGAGTCGGGGCTGCGTGAGCGCGCGGCGCGCGCGGCGGATGATCCGAAGCCGCCGGACGACGCTGCCTAACGACTGATCAGGCCGTGTCCGGTCGCGTGTCGATACAGTTGCATCGGCGAGCGGGTGCGGCGCGGTTTGCAGTCCATAGAGCCGATCTCGGTTGCGCGACGTTGCGTCCGTCGGATCGCGCGCACGCGGTGTTTGTCGTGCGACGCGTACGTTCTAGACTGTGCAGACCCGACGGTCACAGGCCTTGGGCTCTTTCCTCTCCGCCGACGCTCAAGCGTTTGGGCACGGCCGCGTTCGTTATGCTGCGAAGCCTTCGCAGCATAAGCACCATCGTGTCGATGTTCGTCGAGGACCGAACCGTTGGGCCCGCAATAGGATCGGTCCCTGTGCGGGCCCACGTTCGTGTATTTTAGGCAGCGAGGTCTTGCTAGGATTGGATGCAGCCTGCAGGATAAGCACGCGGTGTAAGGTGTCGCACGCAGCATAGTGTCATCGTTAGCCAGCAATCCAGCATCGTCGTGCAATGACAGATCCGACATCCTCGATTCACGCTGCCACTCCCGTTGCTCGCGAGGCGGCCCTTGTCGCTATCTGCCGCGGTGCCCTGACACCGGCTTTTGGAGCCGTCACCAAGAGAGAGCTCGAACTCATCGTCTTCGACGCCCTCATTCAAGTTGGATTTCTATCCGAGCCGCCGACGGTCTATGAGGTCATGCAGAAGCTGCGAGTTACTCGCAGCCGCGCCCGAAGCCTGGTATTCGACCGCGACGTGCGCCGCCACGGCAATGAGCAACTTGACGAACTTGCGAGAGAGGCGCTCAAACACCCGCTTCTCCAGTCCCAAGGCTATGCGGTTGCTCTCGATATTGAGAATCCGCTCTTGGCCGATCATATCCGCGAAACGCTCAGGAGCCTCGGACACGCAACTGACGGTTCATTTTCACCGAGTCTCGTGAAGCTCAGTGATGACGCCGCTGCCGCGCTCGTCGAGCACTACATCTCACCAGTCGATCGCGATAAGGTTCTTACTGCGCTTCACAGAGCTGGCGTCGCGGACAAGTCCATCAAAGGCGCAATCAAGGCAATGCTCCGGAAGGGTGCGGCCAAAGTAGCCGGCGAAACTGGCGATGCCATCGCCGGCGACGTGGGCGACTTCCTCGGCAAGCTCTTCGAGGCAAAAGCCGGCGCCATTACCGCATCTGCATCTGCCCTTTTGAAAGCGCTAAAGCCTGACTTCGATGCGCCAGCTGGCTAACGAACGCTGCAACTGACAGCCGATCTGCGGATGTTGTGTTGCGCTTCGCGCAACGCTCTTATTTGACTCGGCTGCAGCTGAGCTAAGGCGTTAGGTAGCGACCATCCATCAGCCACGCGCAACAGTTCCTCGCGTTTGACGACCCATCGCCGCGCACAGTAGCATTCAGTTCAAGGCTCTCTCCCCCGTTCGCGCCCGATGCCGCTTCCCGAAAACCACCTGAAGGAGCTGTTGTCTCGCGGGTTTCTGAGGCTCGTCGCATCACACGCTGGCTTCATCGCCGGGACTGATGAGCTCGACTTCGGCACCGATATCACGTTGTCCCATGTGTCGGCGGTTGCCGAAGCCGGCGACAGAATCCGGTATGCCAAGACTGGCTTCGCGATCGAAGTGCAGCTCAAGGCGACCTGCGAGCGCCAAATCGAAGTCGTTGATGGCTCGCTGAAATACAACCTCAGATCATCGAACTACAATGACCTCGTCCGCCGCGCTAGCGGCCAAATTCCCCTCGTTTTGGTTCTTTTCGTCCTGCCGGATGATCCAGCGTCATGGCTGGGCATCGCCGATTCAGAGCTCACCCTGCGGCGATGCGGGTACATCTGGCGGCCCGCTGCAGGCGCTGAAGCGGTTGAGAATATTGCGTCAAAGCGGATATCCATTCCGCTGACAAATCGTCTCGACACAAGTTCGTTCGAAGCCCTACGCCAGGAGTACATAGCGTGAGGACGCCCCTTCAACGACTCGAGGCAATTTTCCGCCTTCTCGACGGATGGGAGTGGAGACGCGTTCGCGAGGCGTCTCGCTTTTTTGTGTTCGCGCCGCCGGCCCGCGATGCCGCTGAAGGGTTCGAGCTTCTGGTTCCGCGGGACACCAACGCGCCGGACTTCGATCGCGCCTTAGACAATTGCATCGACGCAATCGCGTCGTTTTACGATACGCCGTTTAACTCGGTCGAAGCACTCCTTCTTCCAAGCAGTGAAATCGTATCAGTCCGTCTCCAAGGAGAGGGGTTTACGGGCGGAGCAGCGCCATTCCCTCAGTTCGAGCGGATGCTCGAGCACCTTAAGCGCACAATCAGTCGAGCAGCATCGCTCGTTCTCACTGACGACCCCCTCAGTGACAAGATGCCACTCGCCGCGCGCTCGTTCGTAAACGAGTGCTGGTTTCTGCAAACAGCACGCGGAAGTTTCGTTACGCGCGTCGCGATGCCCACTGCGGGATCCTTCGGCGGAATTCAGTACTCCCTCTTTAAGCATCCGCGAACCAAGGATGCAGTTGCGTCCACGTTGCGCGGAGTCAGCACCCTCGTGGGCGAGCGCGTTCTCGCTGGCGATGAGGGGCTGTTCTCGGAAGCAGGGTTCGAGTCTGTCAGAGCAACCGTTAGTGTAGGAGTTTTGGAGGAATTCGGCAGGCTCCTCCGGGGATCCGGGGCCGAGCACATAGAATTATCATTCAATCGAGCTGGCGACGAGAACACGATCGATCTGCCGAATTTGTCCGATTCTCGACTAGCCCGCTTAGACGAATTCGTTGTCTTTGTTCGCGAGCGACTGCATACCGTTACGGACCTCGACGCGGTTGGTACTGTCTTTGAGGTGCGGCGCACGCGTCGCAAGTCGGGGAAGAGCTTTGTTGGCATGTCCGCAACGGTCGACGGTCGACCGGAGTACGTCACTTTCTACGTGGATTCTGCCACGCTTCCGGTCATGCTCGAGCACATTCGCACTCGGGCACCGCTCCGCGTCCGCGGGCGGGCGCGCCGCTTGCGCACGCAAATTCGCATTGAACACGACTTTCAATACATTGAGTAGAGCGCCACGCTCCAGTGCGCGGCTACCTAACGATCGTTGAGCCCGACGTGCGATCTGCGGATGGCGCTCGCTGCGCGAGCGCTTTGATTGATTCACACGTGGGCTAACTCGGTCGTTAGCCAGCAACATGCCATTGCTGTAATTGCGGATATACTATCACGCCGTTCGACACGCCGCGGACCGTTAGCGCATTCACCCTCGCTCGCGGCCGGCGTTATATTTTCGGGCGCACCCATAACCGCACCGATTCCGTCGCCCCTTCGCTACCGATGTCAGCCGATCAACTCTTCGATTCCAAGGAAATCGCAACACTCGAACGACTCATGGAGGAGGCGACCCGTGCAACAGATGAGGGCGTCCGTCGATTTACCGAGCCTGCATCAGGTACACTCGCTCGCGCTGTGTCTCGGCAACATCACCTCATTTTTGGACGGCGCGGATCTGGGAAGTCGAGTCTTCTTCGCAAGGCGACTTCGGATCTAACCGTGGACCGACGACCGATCGCGTTCGTCGACTTGGAGTCATTCAAGGGTCACGCGTATCCCGACGTCTTGCTAAGCATCCTGATCAAGACATTCGAGGAGTTTGCGTCGTGGCTTGAGACCGCGGCCGTTGCGCCGGCTAACAAGACGTCTTTCTGGAAGCGGCTGTTTGGTGCGACACCGACTCGCCCTGCGTTCAACCGCGCAGACGCAACGAGGCTTTCTGCGGATCTTCGGAAGGCGGTCGCCGAGCTTCGCGAATTGCTGTTTCGGGAAAATGACGTCGCGGTCGAATCGAAACAATCAAGCAAAATCGTTTCTAAAGACAGCGTCGGGGGCAAGGCTGCGATCGAAGGTGGCGGTGCGAGCCTTGGCGCAACGGGTGAGAGTTCGACGGGATCGGAGGATGGTCGAGAGCTAACGGAGAAGTATATCACCACCAAACTTGATCACCTGCATCGTCACATACTCGACTATCAGGCATTGTTCAATCGCATGGCCAAGCTGTCGAGCGGCGATGCCTTTCTTTTCCTGGACGACCTCTACCACATTCGCCGGCGGGATCAGGCTCAGGTTATTGACTACTTCCACCGGATCGGTAAAGGCAATCACCTCTGGCTCAAGATCGGCACGATTCGCCACCGGACGCAGTGGTACATCAACGGTGATCCGCCCATCGGCGCTAAGATCGGCGACGACATTGCGGAGATCGACCTGGACCTTACGCTCGAGCGGTATGCGAATACTCGGAGTTTTCTAAGCAAGATTCTTGATACATTTCTCGATGAAAGCATTGTGGTGCGTAGCACCATCATCACCGACGGGGCTTTCGATCGTTTGGTCCTTGCGAGCGGCGGTGTGACCCGCGACTTCCTGGGAATCATGCGTCGATCGATAATCATTGCGCGGGAACGCGGAGACACTGCCCGCGGGCCAAAGATTGGCGTTGAAGATGTCAACGAGGCCGCGGGCGAGTACGACTCTTCGAAACGCGAAGAACTCAGCCGAGATACACTTGGAGAGAATCAGGCACTCGAATCGGAGTTCGCGCGCGTGGGTGCGTTCGTTCGTGACACGGCCGAAGCGAACGTCTTCCTGATGGACAAAGATCTACCGGACGCTGAGTTAGCGCCAATCGAAGAACTCGTCGACCTGCGTCTAATTCATCGAGTGAAATCAAGTACAACTGTGAGAGATCGCGCCGGAAAAAAGTATGAAGCTTTTATGCTCGATGTGAGCCAGTATACTGCTTCGCGAAAGAAGCGCGACTTCGAGATCATCGAGTTCTGGCGGCCTGATGCCACTGACGCGATCCGTCGCGCCGGATTGATCTACAAGGAACTCGATGGTGATACTCTCGTCGTGGGACGAAAGAACGCGTCCTAAATCGTGCTTCCGGGTAAGCGGCGTATTGGGAGAGCTCTCTATGCTGAGTCTAACAAACGCCGAAGCTGTCAAAGAGTCTATTGTATTGTTTGCCGCTGCGCGGCAAACTCTTATTGGACCTCTTTGCAGCTTAGCTGAGGCGTTAGACAGCCACACGCGTCCCGATTGATCGGCATGGCTTGGTTTCGGAAGTCAAAGATTCAGGAACGCGATGAGAGCCGCGTCGAGTTCCTCGGCGAGCAGGACGGCGAGGTTGAGCGCAAACTCAAGGCGCACTTGGTCGACGTGTTTGCGCAGTTTCCGGCGCTCCAACGGGCGTATCTCGCGCGGGTTGGCTTTGAGCCAGGTGCACCGCCAACGGTCACGCTTTGCCTCGCGTCCGATCTGCAGGATCCCGCAATACTCGAAGCGGCGCGCCGCCAATTCGCGTCCATGTTCGCCGCTGATACCTTCTTGGACATGCTGTTCCTGACTCCCGCCCAAGAAGCTGATGTCGCGCGCGTTTGTCAGGCGTTCTACAAGCGGCTGTCTTACGAACGCTGACGCTGACGAGCGATCTATTGATCGCTCGCTACGCTCGCTGTTGCTGACTCGCTCGCAGCTTAGCTAGCTATGGCGTTAGGCGTCGACCGCCTTGACCGTGTCCGGCCGGAACCGTAGGTTCCAGCGTGGAACCATAATGGTACCAATAAGGAGTCTCCATGCCTGCCCTGACGATCAAGAGCCTGCCGGATCCGCTGTACCGGCGCCTGAAGCAGCGAGCGGCGGCGCACCGCCGCAGTCTGAACAGCGAGATCCTGGTCTGCCTCGAGCAGGCCGTGGCCGCCGAGCCTGCCAATCCACGGGCGGCGCTTGCTCGGGCCGATGCCCTCCGACAGCGCCTCCGCGTGCCGCGGTTGACCGACGCTCGCCTGCGCGCAGCCAAGGCGGCTGGGCGGCCGTGATCGTCGTCGACACCAACGTCATCGCCTACCTCTTCATGCCGGGCGACCACACGGAAGCTGCCCGCGCAACGCTCGTGGCCGATGCCGCCTGGGCCGCGCCGCTCTTGTGGCGGAGCGAGTTTCGGAACGTGTTGGCGCTCTACCTCCGGCAGCGGCATCTCACGCTCACAGCGGCGCTGGACGTGCAGACCGCCGCCGAGGAGTTGTTGGCCGGGCGGGAGTATGCCGTCGAGAGTGAGGCGGTGCTCAGGTTGGCGGCGACGAGTGGGCGGTCTGCGTATGGCTGCGAGTTCGTCGCGTTGGCGCGGGCGCTCGTCGTGCCGTTCGTCACCTCGGATCGGCAACTTCTGGCGAGCTTTCCGGAGACGGCGGTGGCGCTGTCGGCGTTTGCGACAGGTGCCTAACGAAACGCTGAGCTTGACGAAGGGGCCAAGGACTGCGCCGGCTCATTCGCGGCATCCGCCGCCGGCCCGCTTGACTCGGAGCACGGGCAGTGCCTACATTGTAGTCACTATGCCGCGTCGCGCGACCGTGAAAGCTCGCATCGTGCCCATTGGGAACTCCCAGGGGATCCGCATCCCCAAGCCCCTCCTTGAGCAGGCGGGCCTCGCTGGCGATGTGGAGCTGCACGCCGAAGCCGGCCGCATCGTGATCGCAGCGGTGCAACGGTCGCGCGCCGGGTGGGCGGAAGCGGCCGCCGCATTGCACGCGCGCGGCGAGGATGGCCTCCTCGAAACCCCGGCCCCGGCCTTCGATGAGGAGGAGTGGGAGTGGCTGTAGCGCGCCCGATGCGCGTGCCGAGTCGCGGCGAAGTGTATCTGGTCGAACTGGATCCGACGCGTGGGAGTGAGATCCGGAAGACGCGGCCGTGTCTCGTGATCTCGCCGGACGAACTCAATCATCACTTGCGCACGACGATTGTAGCGCCGATGACTACGGGCGGACACGCCTATCCGTTTCGACCGATCTGTCGCTTCGGGAACAAAGAAGGACGCGTCGCCTTGGATCAAATTCGGACCGTCGATCGCGAGCGCCTGCGGAGGCGGCTTGGCGTGCTGTCGGTGACAACGCAGGCGACCGTCTTCACCGTATTGGCGGAACTTTTCGAGTTCTCGTAACCGCTTGCTAACAAGTCATTGTGGTTGAGATTCTTGATGACTCACAGCCCCTCAAGAGCAGCGCAGAACTCAGCGCGCGAACGGCGCATTCTCGATGAGATCATCGTTGACGCGAACGGTCCCGAAGAGCAAGCGATGGGCTGGTTCTGCTATCTCCAAGAGCGATTGGAGTTCCCGTTTGCAGCGCGTTGTCACGCACGCCGCGCGATCTCGCCCCTCCGCGTCGATGACCGCGTAGTGGTTACCGGGATGGCGCCCGAGGACGAGTGCGCACGTGAGACGTTCGTCGAAGTTCGATGGCACGGTCGTGAAATGGCCGTTCCGCTATCGCAAATCCAGATCCGATCTCCCCGAGCCGTTTCAGCTGGGACGCGCGAAGCAGTGGCTGACTGGCACTATTGGACCGGCCGTGGTTATGAGCTCTGAGCGCTGCCGCGCCTAACGGTGGCCGCCGCCCCGCCGCGACCGAACCGCCATGACCAACGACGGCACCACGTACAACGTGATCGGCGTCGACAACGCCAGGCCGCCGATCACCGCCAGCGCCAACGGCCGCTGCAGCTCGCTCCCCGGCCCCAAGCCTAACGCAAGCGGCAAGAGCCCGAACAGCGTGCACAGCGTCGTCATGAGAATGGGCCTGAGCCGCACCCGCGCCGCGTCGCGCAGTGCCGCGCCGAGCAGCATGCCCTCGTGCCGCATCCGATACCGCGTGAAATCGAGCAGGATGATCCCGTTCTTCACGATCAGCCCAACCAGCAGGATGAGCCCCATGAACGACGACACGTTGAGCGGCGTCCCGGTGATCAGCAGCAACAGCACCGCTCCCACGAACGACACCGGCGCGGCCAGCGTGATGATCAACGGCTCGGTGAACGACTCGAACTGGATCACCATCACCGCCACCACGCTCACGCCGGCGAGCGCCAACACCAGCAGTAGCGAGCGGAACGCTGCCTGCTGACTCGCGTACTGCCCGGCGATTTCGACCCGGATCCCGGCCGGCGGCGGATGCGCGGCGAGCACGGCTTTGACGTCTTTCATCACGTCGCCAAGCGAACGGGTGCTCACGTCGGCGGTCATGTCGAGCATCTGTTGCTGGTTTTCACGATCGAGCTCGGCGCGCGAATCCACGGGACGCACGGACGCCACGCTCGACAGCGGCACGATCGCATGGGTTGCGGTGCCGGTCATGATCGGCAGCGAGCCCAACCGCAACGGATCGTAGCGCACCGAGTCCGGCGCGCGCACGCGCACGCCGATCGGCCGGTCGCCCGCATGCACCTGCCCGGCGTCCACGCCTAACAGCGAAGCGCTGACCGCGCTTCCCACCTGTGCCGGCGTGAGCCCGACGCGCGCCGCCTCGGCGCCATCCACGCGCAACAGCATTTCGGCCGCGGGTTCGCTCACGCCGTTGTACAGGTCCTCGACTCCGTCCACCTTCGCCAAGGGCTCGGCGAGCGACTTCGCGTAGGTCTCCAGCGCGTCCAGCTGCGCCCCGAACAATTTGATCTCGACGGGCCGCGCGGCGCCGGCCAGGTCGTTGATCACGTCCGACAGGATTTGCACGAACTCGATGTGCAGGCGCGGCGCCGCCGCTTGGATTTTGGGCCGCACGTCGTCGATCACTTCGTTCACGCTGCGGCTCCGCTCCGAACGCGGCACGAGCCGCGCCACGATGTCGCCGCTGTTCTGCTGCGTGGCGAACAGCCCGAGCTCCGCGCCTAACCGGCGCGAGGTGCCGGAGATCTCCGGCGTGCGCGCCAGGATGCTTTCCGCGATGCGCACTTCACGGTCGCTCTCCGACAGCGCCGTACCGCCGGGCGTGAAGTAATCGAGCACGAACGCCCCTTCGTCCATCTCGGGCAGGAACCCGGTGCCGGTGAACTGGTACGCCACAACGCCGCCCACGGCCAGCAGCGCGGCGACCACCACGGTGCGGCGCGGATGCCGGAGCGCGGCGTCCAGCGACCGCGAGTACGCATCCGTGAGCCGTGCGAGCCCACGCCCGATCCGCGCGCCGACCCCGATGCGGCTCGCGTTCCCGGGCGCGGCCTTCCCGGCCGCGTTCTCCGACGTGCTGTCACCCTCCGCTTCGACGTCGTGCGCCGTCACGAACTGCTCGCTCAGCAGTGGGATGATCGTGAGCGCGAGCAGCAGCGACACCAGTACGGCGATCGAGAGGGTGATCGAAAGCGCATGGAAGAATTGACCGACGACACCCTGGAGCAAACCAAGCGGCAGGAACACCACGACGGTCGTGACCGTGGACGATGTCACCGGCAAGACGAGCTCCCGCACGGCTTCGCGGATCGCGCCGTGCCGGTCCGGATTCAACAGCATGTGGCGCGCAATGTTCTCCGTGATCACCACTGCGTCGTCGATCACCAGTCCGATCGCGATCGCCATCGCGCCTAACGTCATTAAGTTGAACGTCTGTCCAAAGAGCCGCATCACGAATACGGTGATCATGAGCGTGAGCGGGATGGACGTTGCGCTGACGGCCGTAATGCGCGCGTGCCGCAAAAACACGAGCAGGATCACCACCGCCAACACGGCGCCAATGAGCATCGCGTCGCGGACGGACCGCACGGCGTCGCGCACCAACGACGCCTGGTCGTACACCGGCTTGAGGCGCACGCCCGGCGGGAGCGTTCGCTGCACCTCGGCCGCGATCGCCGCCACGCTGTCGGCAATGAGCAGCGTGTTGCCGCCGATCTGTCGCGTAATGTTGAGCAGCGCGGCGGGCCGGCCGTCGCCGGCGATCACACTCACGTGATCTTCGGTGCCCAACATCACGGTCGCCAGGTCGCGCACGCGCAGTCCGTTGGACACGACGACGTTCGCGACGTCGTCGACGCCGTGCGCCTCGACGTCCGTCACGATGAGATACTGCCGGTAGTCGCTTGCGACGCGTCCCACGGCCTGCGGCGTAATGGCCGAGTCGATGGCGGTCGCGAGATCGTCGTACGACAACCCGGCGGACGCGAGGCGTTCCGGATCGGCCACGACTTCGACCTCGCGCACGTTGCTGCCTTGTACCTCCACCAACCCAACGCCGGGGATGCGCGAGAGCAGCGGTTTGATCTGATAGCGCGCGATGTCGTACAGCGTGGCCGGATCGCCACCCTCGAGGTTGTACGACAGGATCGGGAACAGCGACGGCGTCAGCCGCGCGACCTGCACTTGAATACCGGCGGGCAACTGCTGCTGCGCCTCGTTCACGCGTGCCTGCACGAGCTGCAGCGCGTAGATCATGTCGGTGTTCGGCGCGAACGTGATGTCGATCTGGCTCGAGCCGCGGATCGTCTTCGAATCGACGCGGCTCACGCCCGGCACCACGCTCACCGCCTCTTCGAGCGGCCGGGTGATGCTGAACACGATCTGCTGTGCGCCTAACGCGGATCCTTCGGCGACGACCGTGATGCGGGGGAACAACAGCTCGGGGTAGATGGCCGACGGCAGGTTCAGCGCGGCGCCGATGCCGGCGACGCTCAACAGCGCCACGATCAAATACACGAACCGGCGTTGCCGGACGAGACCGTCGAAGAAGGTCACGGCTTGACCGGCACGATCTTGGCGCTGTCCGCGACGCCGTAGGCGCCGTACGTGACCACGCGCTCGCCGGCCGCGACGCCCTTCAGGATTTCTGCGTCACGCTCGGTGCGCGCGCCGACCTCGACGTCGCGGGCGTGTGCGACGCCGGACGAATCGACGACGTACACCCGATATCCTTCACCTTCGGGCACCAGGGCCTGAATGGGCACCGACACGGCATCCGCGTGCACGGAGACGTTGATGCGCCCGAACACGGTTTCGCCGATGCGCAGTGCGCGGACGGGATGCTCGAGCCGAGCGCGAACCCCCACGCTGCGCGTCGCGGAGTCGAGCGTCACCGCGACCGACTGAACGATGCCCTGGCCAAGCGCCTCGCCGCCCGCATTGGCGCCGGCGACGAGCGACACACTGTCGCCGGCGTGGACGCGCGCCGCAACCGCGGGCGAGAGCGCGAGCACGATGTCCAACGCCGACGGGTCGGCCACCTCGACGATGGGGGTGCCGGCGTCGACGGATTGGCCTAACACGGCGCCTAACCGTGTCACCACGCCGGCGATGGGCGCGCGGAGCGTCGCCAACTCGGCGTTGCGTTGGGCGGTAAACAGCGCGGCCTGGGCCTGCGCCAGGTCCGAGGCCGCGGTTTCGGCGTCTTTGCGCGGCGCGATGCCCTGGTCGGCGAGACGGGTGGCGCGGTCGAGGGTTGCCTGCGCCGTGTTGACGGCGGCCTCCGCGCTCCTGGCGGCGGCGTCGAACGGCGCGTGGTCGAGTTCGACCAGGGCCTCACCGGCTCGGACGCGTTGGCCCACGGACACGTCGATGCGTGACACACGCGCCGGGGCGGGCGCGGACAGCGCCGCCAGCGCCCATGGGCGGGCGGCCACCGTGCCGATGGCATCGACGGTTTCAACGAATGGGTGCCGCGTGGCTTGCGCGGTTTGCGCGCCAACCACCGGCGGCGGTCCCGCGCCGGTATCGTCGGCGGCGTCGCCGCCGCGGCTACATGACGCGGCGGCGAGGACCACCGCGCAGAAACTGAGATATCGTAGAGTCACGGACGTGTGCTGGAAGCGGTCGCCAGCCGGAGCGTCGCATCGGCGATCTGGGCGGCGGCGACATCGTCGACGAACTGGAGCAGCATCCCGCGCGCGTTGCGCTGCGCTTCCAGCACGTTAGGCAGGGCGGAGGCGCCTTCGGCGTAGGCGGCGAGCGACATGCGCGCCACGGTGTCGGCGCTCGCCAACAGGCGCCGGTCGCGCACGGCGCGCGCGATGGCCAACGCGCGCTCGCGCGCCGACCTGAGGCGTTCGGCGTCGCTCTCGCGCGTTGCCAACGTGAGTTGCGCCCGCGCGCGGTCGCGCGCCGCCTGCGCGGACGCGATCGCGCCGCCGTGTCGGTCGAACAGCGGAAGCGGGATGGACACGCCAAACAGCGGCAGCGCGCCGGGCTCACCGCCCGTGGGGTCGCCGCCTTCGATTCCTGCCTGGAACGATGGCGCCGCGAACACGTTGCGCCGCTCGAGCGAATACGAGCGCAGGGCGGCATCGAGGTCGGCGCGCGCGGCGGCAACCGCGAACGGCGCGCCGGCATCCGCGCTATCGCTCGGCGGGTCGGCGGTCGGAATCTGGAGACTGTCGCTGAGCGTGATCGCGAGCGTGTCAGCGGTGATGCCCATCAACCGTTGGAGGTCGAGCAGCGCCAACACCGCCGTGAGCGAGTCATCCTGCGCGGTGTTCTCGAGTTGGCCGGCGTTGATCTCCGCCAGCCGCACGTCGAGCGCGCTCGCATCGCCGGCCTGGAGCCGGCGCTGCGCCATGTGGTACAGGCTGTCGGCGTCGAGCGCGTCGCGGCGGCCTAACCGGGCGTGCTCCTTAAGCGCGAGCACGCGCGCGTAGCTCGTCTCGGCGACGAACGCGACCGATGCGCGCGCGAGCTCGAGGCGCAGCGATGCCGCCTCCTGGCCCGCCGCCGCCGCACCGATGCGCGGGTTGCGCACCCACGGAAAGTCGAGGGGAATGTCGAGGATCGAGTGGTGGCGCGGAATGTCTTTCGTGTACTGAAACGAAAACGTCGGGTTGGGATACGCGCGCGCCGTCGACACGCCCGCGGCCGCTGTCGCGCTGTCTGCACCGGCGAGCGCGATGAGCGGTTGCGATGAGAGCGCAGCCGCGACGACCTGCGCGCGCGTGTACGGTTGTTGGGCACTCGCGCTCGGCGCCATCACCACGGCGGCTGCGAGAGCGGCGCCCATCCACAGCGCACGGATCGGAGTCGGGTGCGGCGGCGTCATCGTCGGGCCCATTCATAGTGAACTTAGAGGTCGTAGCTGTCAGCGCGATTACAGTCAGGGCGCTCTGGGAAAGGTCAGCACGACCCTGGTACCAGAACCGGGCGTCGAGTCGAGCGAGACCGTGGCGCCGTGCGCATTCGCGATCCACCGCGCGATCGACAGGCCGAGGCCCGCGCCCGGCGCGCGCTCCCGCGCATTCTCGGCGCGATAGAACCGGTCGAACACGTGCGGAATCTGTGACGCGGGAATGCCGATTCCCGTATCTGCTACGACGACGGTCGACGTTCCGTTGGACGCCGATACATCGACGCGCACGCGCCCACCCTGCGGCGTGAACTTCACGGCGTTGTCCAGAACCTGCATGAGCAACTGGCGCACGAGCGCGCGGTCGCCGATGATCGGGCTTTCCTCGAAGGCACCCACTTCCAGCGTGACGCCGCGCTGCCGCGCGAGCACGTGCGCCGCGTCCGCCGCATCGAGCGCGATGTCATCCAGGAAGAGCCGGTCGTGCGCCACCGGCCATTCGCCCGCGTCGGCGTGCGCGAGGGTGAGGAGGTCGCCGACGATGCCGCCTAACCGCTTGGCTTCGTCCTCGACGCGGCTCAAGGTTTCGATGTACGCCGCGGGGTCGCGCTCGCGCTGCAGTGCCACCTCGGCGCGCGTCCGCAGGACGGCGATGGGTGTCCGCAGCTCGTGCGCGGCGTCGGCCATGAAGCGGCGCATCTGCGCCATGGTGGCTTCCACCGGCGCCGTGGATTTGCGCATCAAGACCCATCCGCCTAACGCAACGAGCAGCAGGGCCGCGAGGGACGCGCCGCCGAACGCGCCGATGAGCGACGCGTAGCGGTCCTCCAGCTCCACACGATCGGCCGCCGCCAACGCGATGTAGCGCGTTCCGCTCGACGTCGTGAAGACCGTCGCGTGGATCCGCAGCGAGTGGCCGTGCCCCACGTGGGCGTTGAGCGTGACGTCGCCGCCCGATTCCGACGCGCGCCGGGCCGCGCGCGTGGCCCACTCGGGTGCGGCGGCCGGCTTGAACGGCGTGGCGCCGCCGGTCAACAGGAACAGCTGCCGGTCGGGGATGTGCAGCTCGTCCACGGCATCCACCACCTGGCCGCGCGCTTCCTGCGCTTCCATCTCGCGAATGTTCGCGGCGCGAATGAGCTGCTCGGTGGCGGCCTCGAGCGACGCGTCGAGCTGCGCCGTGATCTGCGACCGGATCACCGCGAACAGGCCGCCGCCTAACAGAACGAGGATCAGGCCGAACGTCGCCGCATACCAGACGGTGAGACGAAGGCGGATGCGCGTCAGCGGCTGCATGGATCGGTGCTCACTGGCCGAATCGGTACCCCGCGCCGCGCACCGTGTGGATCAACCGCGGCGCAAAGCCTTCGTCGATCTTGCGCCGCAGCCGCCGGACGAGTACCTCGAGCACGTTGGTGAACGGGTCGTGGTTGTCGTCCCACACGTACGCCGTGATCGCCGCGCGATCCACCACCTCGCCCTCGTGCTGCAGGAAAAATTCTAGCAACGAATATTCTTTCCCCGTCAGCACGATCTCCGTGCCGGCACGCCGTACGCGGTGCGCACGCAGGTCGACTTCCAGATTCTCGATGCAACGCAGCGACGGCTCGAGGCGCGGCTGTCGCCTCGCCAGCGCGTGGATCCGCGCCAGCAGCTCGCGGAACGCGAACGGCTTCACGAGATAATCGTCGGCGCCCGCCTCGAGCCCACGCACGCGATCGTCCACGGCGCTCCGTGCCGTGAGCATGAGGATCGGCGTTGCAACATCTCCCGCGCGCAGCTGCGCGCAGAGGTCGAGACCGCTGCCGCCCGGCAGCATGATGTCGAGCACGATGACATCGTACGCGTTCGCAAACGCTGCGTGACTCCCATCGGCGAACGTGTGCACGATCACCGCATCGATGAGATGCTCGCCCAACCCGTCGCGCAGAATGCGCGACAGCTCGGGATCATCCTCGACGATCAGGACTCGCATGGCACTCTGAGCATGCTACAAAGGTGGAGCACTCACGTGCGGCTTGGCAATCGACACGCACCACTATTCCCCAATGGCGGCGTACGCCGCCGTTTCCCGAAGCGCAGCGCTTCCCGCAGGCGACGCCAGTCGCCGCTTCCCCGTTCTCGCATATCTTTCCCGCCATGATCGAAGCCCGCGTCGTCACCGTCGACGTCTATCCCTTGCGCCGTCACGCCAACAGCTGGCGAACGCTGGTGCTCGAGCGCGCACCCAACACGCGATGTACGGGTTCGTGGGAAGCGATACACGGACACATCGAGCCGGGCGAACGTCCCGAGGATGCGGCCATCCGCGAGGTGGCCGAGGAAACAGGGCTGGTCGTCGCGCGCCTCTACAATGTGACCGTGCAACCATTTTATCTGCACACCATGCACGTGGTCACACTCGCGGTTGCGTTCGCCGGCGTCGTGGGCGAAGGCGTAGTGCATCTGTCGGGCGAGCACGCACGCGCCGAATGGGTGTCCATCGACGAAGCGATCGCTCGCTACGCCTGGCCTCGCTCGGCGACGGCGTTGCGCGAAGCCGCCTACCTGCTGCGCAGCGGCGATGGCGGCTCGGTCGACGACGTCTTGCGAGTTCGCTGAGGTGTCGCCGGCGACGAGCATCGCGCCCAACGGCGGATTCACGGTGAGAGAACGGCGCGCATTGATCGCGCTGCTGCTCGTGTTCGCGGCGCTCCTGTTCGTGGAGCTGCCGGGCTCGTGGCTCATCGAGCCGGACGAGGCGCGCTACGCCGAGATTCCGCGCGAGATGCTGGCGACGCACGATTACGTGACGCCGCAGTTGAACGACGCCCATTACTTCGAGAAGCCGCCGCTGTTGTACTGGGCCAACGCGCTGTCGATGCGCGTGTTCGGCCTCAACGCCTACGCCGCGCGCCTGCCGACGCGCCTGGCTGCGTTAGGCACCGCGGCGATCGTGCTCGTCGAGCTCGAGACGCCCGCGCTCCCGGGATGGGGACTGTGGGCGGCCCTCATCCTGCTGTCCGCGCCGTTGAGCTTCATCCTCGGCCGGTACAACCTCACCGATGGGATCCTCACGTGCGCCATGACCGGTGCGTTCTTCGCGCTGCGCCGGTTTCTCCAGGCGCGCGAGCGCGGGGCGCGCGCCGCCGGCGCGCTGGCTGCGTTAGGCGCGTGCGTGGCGCTCGCGGTGCTGGCCAAGGGCCTCATCGGCATCGTGTTCCCGGGTCTCGTGCTGCTCATCTGGGCGGGCGTCACCGGACGTTGGCGCCGGGTGGGCGAGGCGCTCTGGTCGCCGGCGCCGGTCGTGTTCCTCGCGGTGGCGGTGCCGTGGTTCGTGCTCGTCCAACGCGCCGCGCCGGCCTTCGACAGCATCTTCTTCGTCCGCGAGCACTTTTCGCGATTCGCCACCGGCGAAGCCAGGCGCGCGGGCCCCGTGTATTACTTCGTCGCCGCCTTCATCGCCGGCTTCGTGCCGTGGACGTTCGTCACGCCGCGCTCCGTTAGGCAGATAGTCGAGTCGTGGCGCGCGCGGGCCGCCGCGCACGCCGACGAGCTGTTCTTCGCGATCTGGTTCTGCATCATCGTGGTGTTCTTCTCGGTGTCGCGGTCCAAGCTGCTGCCGTACATCCTGCCGGCGTTCCCCGCTGCAGCGGCGCTCGTCGCGCGCGCGATCCTCACGCGCCCCGAAGGCACGCGGCGGCCGCTCATCACGCACGCGGTCATCGTCACAGTTGTCGCGTTGGGCGGTGTGGGATACGGCATCGCGAGCGGCGAGCTGCGCCACTACGATGTAACCTGGCTCGCTGCGTTGGGCGCGGCGCTGCTCGTCGCCGGCGCCTGGACCGGCGTCGTACTCGCACGCACCAAGGGCCGGCGCGCCCTGTTCCCGGCAGCGTTGGGCTGGGGCGGATTGTACCTCGCCATCATTCTCGCCATGCCGCGTGTCGCCGACGACCTCTCGGGGCACAACCTCGCGCTCGTTGCCGCGCGCACGCCAGATGCTCGCGTGGTGTCGTATCGCTGCTACCCGCAGGGGTTCCCGTGGGTGCTGCGTCATCCGATTGTCGTTGCCGACTACGTGGACGAGCTCGGCTCCGACGGCGTGCGGCCGGACGAGTACTACTGGTCGCGCGACGAATTCTGGAAGCGATGGAACTCCGGCGAGCATCTCGTGGTGGTCATCAAACGACGCGCGCGCTCCGAGTTCGATGGCTCGAACGCGCGCGGGACGCCGCTAGCCGCTAATCGGAGGTATGTTGTATTGGCGAATTTTCCGGCCACTGTCGCGTCCCCTAACCCGGCGAGATGACCGAACCCGCACGCCCTCCCGCACCGCGCCACGCGGAGCGCACGTCGTTCCTCCCGTTCTCGCGGCCCACGATCGGCGACGCCGAGATTGCGGAAGTGATCGATTGCATGCGGTCGGGATGGATCACCACCGGCCCCAAAGTCGAGCGCTTCACCAGCGACTTTGCCGCGTACGTCGGTGGGCGGCATGCGTCGGCGGTCTCATCGGCCACCGCGGGCTTGCACCTGGCCCTACTCGCGCACGGCATCGGGCCGGGAGACGAGGTCATCACGTCGCCGATGACCTTCGTCGCGACGCTCAACGTGATCGAGCTCGTGGGCGCGGTGCCGGTGCTTGCCGACATCGACCGTCGCACGCTGCAGATTCGCGTTGACGAAGTCGCGCGGCGCATCGGTCCGCGCACACGCGCCATCGTTCCGGTGCACTTCGTTGGGCAGCCGGTGGACCTCGATCCAATCCTCGACCTCGCGCGCAAGCACAGCCTCACGGTGATCGAGGATGCCGCGCACGCCGCCGGCACCGAGTACAAGGGCAAGCGCATCGGGTCGTTCACGACCACGAGCGTCTTCTCGTTCCACCCCAACAAGAACATCACCACCGGCGAGGGCGGCATGGTGGTCACGTACGATGAGGACGTGCTTGCGCGCGTGACGCTGCTCAAGTTCCACGGCATGAGCCGCGACGCGTGGAAGCGCTTCGATCGGGCAGGGTCGCCGCGCTACGACGTGGACCTCCCGGGGTACAAGTACAACATGCTGGACATGCAGGCTGCGTTAGGCATCCACCAGCTGCCCAAGCTCGACGCGTTCATCGGCGCGCGCCGCCGCCTGGCGGAGCGCTACCAGGCGGCGTTTCGCGATCTCGACGCACTCATCCTGCCGGAGCCGGTTCCGTATCCAGCGCGCCACGCCTGGCATCTCTACACGCCGCTCATCAATGTCGACGCGCTCAACATAAATCGCGACGCGTTCATGGCCGAGCTCAAGGCGCGAAACATCGGCGTCGGCCTGCACTACACGGCGGCGCACGAGTTCTCGTACTACCGCGATCGCTACGGGTGGTGTGCCGAGGACTACCCCGACGCGCACTTCGTCTCCGAGCGCATTCTCTCGCTGCCGCTGTATCCCTCGCTGAGCGATGCCGACCAGGACGACGTGATCGCCGCGGTGCGCGACATTGCCCTTGGGAGCGCGAGATGAACGCCGCACCGCGAGGCAAGGTGTCGGTCGTGGTCCCCGTGTACAACGAGGAAGCCAACATCTCCGAGCTCGTGCCGCGTCTCTTTGCCGTGCTCGACACGCTCGACCGGCCGTGCGAGGTCATCTGTGTCGACGACGGCAGCCGGGATCGTTCGCTCGAGGTGCTGCGCGGACTCGTCGACCGGTATCCCGATCGGCTGCGCGTTGTGGAGCTGAGCAGGAACTTCGGACAGCACCCCGCGATCCTCGCCGGGTTCGCGATCGCGAGCGGCGATGTCATCGTCACCATCGACGCCGATCTGCAAAATCCGCCGGAGGAAATTCCGAAACTGCTCGCACTCGCGGACCAGGGCTTCGATGTGGTGGGCGGCGTGCGCGAAGTCCGTCACGACAGCCTCTTCCGGCGTGCCGCGTCGCGCATCGTGAATCGTGTGACGACGGCGATCACCGGCATTCGCATGACCGACTACGGATGCATGCTGCGCGCATACTCGCGCGAGGTGATCGATTTGATCAACCGGTGCGAGGAGTCGTCGACCTTCATCCCGGCGCTGGCGCAGACATTTTCCCGGCGGCCGTCCGAAGTCTCCGTTAGGCACGCCGAGCGACGCGCGGGCGCGTCCAAGTACTCGCTGTACCGGCTACTGCGCCTCAACTTCGACTTGATGACCGGATTCTCTGTCGTGCCGCTGCAGATCTTCACGCTGTTCGGGTTTCTCACCGCCAGCGGCGGGCTCGTGCTCGGCGTCTACTTGCTGATCCGCCGCTTCATTCTGCTGCGGGCGTCCGAAGCCGACGGCGTGTTCACGCTGTTCGCGCTCGCCTTCGTGGTGATGGGCGTGCTGATGGCTGGGTTAGGCATCGTGGGCGAGTACGTCGGACGCATCTATCAGGAAGTCCGCGGCCGCCCACGCTACCTGGTGCGCCGCGTGTACGGCGGGACGGGCGCCGTGATGCGCCTGGAGGGCGGCGTCGAGGGCTCGGTGCCGCGTTCATGACGGGGCCGCGCATCGTGCTGTTCGCGTACGCCGACGTCGGACACGCCTGTCTTTCGATGCTGCTCGAGCGGGACGCGCACGTGGCGGCCGTATACACGCACGCCGACGCGCCGGGCGAGACGACCTGGTTCCCGTCAGTGGCGGTGCTCGCGGTTCGGAACGGCATCCCGGTGCGCCTCGACGCGCGCCTGACGGAACCGGCGCAGCTGGCCGCGCTCCGGTCCGCCGGCCCCGACCTCGTGCTCTCGTGCTACTACCGGTCGCTGCTGCCCCTCGCCGCGCTCGCGGTCGCTCCGTTAGGCAGCTTCAACGTGCACGGCTCGCTCCTGCCGCGCTATCGCGGACGCGCGCCCGTGAACTGGGCCGTGCTCAACGGCGAGACGGAAACCGGCGCCACCCTGCACGTGATGACGGCCCGCGCCGACGCCGGCGACATCGTCGACCAGGAAGCAGTGCCCATTGGCCCGGATGACACGGCCTGCGAGGTCCAGGCGCGCGTGTGCGACGCCGCCGTGCGCGTTCTCGAGCGCCAGCTCGACGCACTCGCCTCGGGGCGCGCGCCGCGTCGCCCGCAGGATGCCTCGCGTGCCACGATCTTCGGCAGGCGCCGCCCCGAGGACGGCGCATTCGACTGGAGCCGCCCGGCCGCCCAGATCCACAACCTGGTGCGCGCCGTGTCGCACCCGTATCCCGGCGCATTCACGCCGCACGCGGGACGCACGCTCTACCTCTGGCGCACGCGCAACGGCGGCTGGAGCGCGAACGGAGCCCAACCGGGCGAAATGCGCGTGATCGACGACTGCCTCTACGTCGCGTGCGGCGGTCCCGACACGCAATGGCTCGAGATCGTGCGCGGCCAGATCGAGGGCGACATCGAGCGCGACGGCGCGGACCTCGCGCGCCACCTCACGCCCCACACGTCCACCACTCCTTGAGCCCCATGAAAGTTCTCATCCTCGGCGTGAACGGCTTCATCGGCAACGCACTCACCGAACGCATCCTCACCACTACCGACTGGGAAGTGTTCGGGCTCGACATGTCCGCCGAAAAGATCGAACCCTTCCTCGACAACCAGCGCTTCCGGTTCCTGGAAGGCGACATCGCGATCAACAAGGAGTGGATCGAGTACCACATCAAGAAGTGCGACGTGGTGCTCCCGCTCGTCGCGATCGCCACGCCCGCGACGTACGTGCGCAATCCGTTAGCCGTGTTCGAGCTCGACTTCGAGGAAAACCTGCGCATCGTCAAGCAGTGCGTGCGCTACAAGAAGCGCGTCGTGTTCCCGTCGACGTCGGAAGTGTACGGCATGTGTCCCGACGCCGAGTTCGACGAATATCGATCGACGCTCGTGTACGGGCCGATTCACAAGCAGCGATGGATTTACTCCACGAGCAAGCAGCTGCTCGACCGCGTGATTTTCGCCTACGGCCAGCAGCAGGGCCTCGAGTTCACGTTGTTCCGTCCGTTCAACTGGATCGGACCGCACCTGGACAACGTGGACTCGCCCAAGGAAGGCTCGTCGCGCGTGCTCACGCAGTTCCTGCACAACATTCTCTACGGCGAACCGATCAAGCTGGTCGACGGCG
>DASVAC010000122.1:0-5314 GCA_036376535.1 Gemmatimonadaceae bacterium
CGTCCTTCGTGTGCACCCGTATGATCCGGCCGCGCACGCGGCCCGCCTCGGAATTCCAACTGACGTGATCGCCAACCTTGAATGCTCTTGTCATTCTGGTCACTCGACCGACAGCGTGTGGGCGGCGCGTCAGCCCAGCGCTCTCACGAGATTGTCCAACGACGCGCCGGTACCGTTCTCTGCTCCCTTGATCATGTCCTCGCCCGCCAGCGAGGTCACTTGATGTGAAGAATAACGACAAGGCGGATTCAATCGGTGCGTGCAACGGTTGCCATCGACTGACCTGACGACGAGACTCCATCTCCCGCGGGCAACTTCCCGTGGTCCGTCATTCGTTGTTCGTTTCGTGCTTTCCTACCCGTGGTCCGTCGTTCGGTGCGCGTCATCCGGCGACGGCCGTGGCCGGCTTCTCAGTCGCATCATGGTGTGCGACGCACTGGTCACGAACAACGACGGACGGACGACGGGTAGGAAAACACGAAACGAACGACGAATGACGGACCACCGGGAAGCCGCACCCGTTGCATCGACCGGTTGAACGGCCAGCCGTTGCAGTTTTTTTCGATGCCACATACCCGCACGGCTCGAGATCGGCGCGCTCAGTCGGCGTACGGGGAGAGCCCTCGTCGGAGTGTGCATGCCGCCGCGCACGGCCAGCCAGATGCTGACAGCAGATCACATGGCGTCGACTAGCCGCTCCGCGCCACGGCGCCGAACTTTGGTGTTGGCCACGCGACTCCCTCGAGGCAGGCGAACCACGATGCGCATCGGTATACTCGGCTCTGGGTTGATGGGGGCCAAGCTCGGCACCATCTTCGCCCGCGCCGGTCACACGGTGGTGTTCAGCTACTCGCGCGATGACCGCAAGCTCGAGCGCTTGGCGCGCGACGCAGGCCACGGTGCGCGCGCCGGCACGCCCGCCGACGCGACGGAGTCAGCCGACGCACTGCTGCTCGCCGTGCACTGGTCGCGCGTGAACGACGTGCTCCGTAAGGCGGGCGATGTCTCGGGCAAAGTGATCGTGACGTGCTCGCTGCCCATGAATGCGGACGACACGGCACTCGTCGTGGGACGTACGTCGTCCGGCGCGGAGCAGTTGGCGAAGAAGGTGCCGAAGGCGCACGTCGTGTCCGCGTTCAGCACGGTGCCGAGCGAAGTCTTGTTCAGCGTGTTCGAGACGCGGGCGAACAAGAAACGACCGAGTCTGGTCTACTGTGGGGACGACGCGCGCGCCAAGCGAACCGTTGCGCGGCTGATTCGCGACGTGGGATTCGATGCTGTCGACGCGGGTGCGCTCGAGGTCGCGCGGTACACCGAGCCGTTCACGCTGCTCATGGCGCAGCTCGCGTACGAGGGAAGGCGGGGCCCCGCCGTGGCGTACCGGTTGGAGTGGCGACGGGAGATGGCCTAACGCAAGCCGAAGGGCGCGTCAGCGCGCACGTCGCCTCACGTCCGCACGGGCAAGACGAGCGTGAACGTCGACCCGACATCCACGGTGCTCTCGGCTGTGATGTCGCCCTTCATCGCCCGCGCCAGGTCGCGGCTGATGGCCAGGCCTAACCCGGCGCCTTCGGGCGCGCTCGTGAGCGTGCGGCCCACCTGGACGAACGGCTCGAACACCACGTCGAGCTGGTCGGCCGGAATGCCGCAGCCCGTATCCGCCACGCGCAACGCCACGTGGTCGGCGCCGAGGAGATCACAGGAGACGCCGATAGAGCCGCCGTGGCCGGTGAACTTGACTGCGTTGGACACGAGGTTCAGCACGATCTGCTCGGTCTTGATGCGGTCTGCCCAGGCCACGAGATCAGGCCTGCACCCGGTCGCCTCGAGGCGCACGCCTTTCGCCGTCGCCTGCGGCGTGAGCATCCGAACGACGGCATCGACGACCTCGTGCACCGGGACCGGCCCGATGACGTACGTGAGCTGTCCCGCCTCGACGCGGCTGAAATTCAGGATGTCGTTGATGATGCCTAACAAATGCTCCTGGCTGCGCTTGATTCGGCCCAACTGTTCCATTTGCAGCGCCGTCACCGGACCCGAGAGGCCCATGAGCAGCAGGTCGGCGTAGCCGCCGATGGCATTGAGCGGCGTGCGCAGCTCGTGCGACATCGCGGCGAGAAATTCGCCCTTCGCGCGGTTGGCGGAGTCGGCCCGCCGCTGTGCCTCGCGTGCATCGCGCGTGCGGGTCTCGAGCTGCGCGGCCTGGCGCCGCAGTTTCTCCGCCAGGTCGCGCAACTCTCCTTCCCGTACCGCCGCTTCGGCGAGCTTGGCCTCCTCCGCGGCGACGCGGCGGGCTTCGGCCATCGCGCGTTCCTGCAGCGCGCGGCGCTCCGTCAGGTCGCGCGTGATTTTCGTGAAGCCGATCAGGCGTCCCGCCTTGTTATAGAGCGATGTGATCACGACGGACGCCCAGAACCGCGTTCCGTCGCGCCTAACGCGCCACCCCTCGTCTTCGAACTTGCCCGTCGACAACGCGATCGCGAGGTGCTGCTCGGGGAGTCCCGCCGCGATGTCCTCCGGCAGATAGAACGCGGCGACGGGCTGCCCGATGATTTCCGACGCGACGTAGCCTTTGATGCGCTCCGCGCCGGCATTCCAGGTCGCCACACGCCCCGCCGGGTCGAGCATGTAGATCGCGTAGTCGTGCACGCCCTCGATGAGCAAGCGGAAGTTCTGCTCGCTCATGCGTAAGGCTTCTTCCGCGTTGCGGCGTTCCGTGAGGTCGCGCGTGATCTTCGCGAAGCCGATCAGGTGGCCGTCCGCATCGCGCAGCGCCGTAATGACGACATTTGCCCAGAAGCGCGACCCGTCCTTGCGGAGACGCCAGCCCTCGTCCTCGAAGCGGCCGGTGTTCGCGGCCGTGCGGAGCTCGAATTCAGGAAACCCTTCGGCAACCAGCTCGCGCGGATAGAACATCGAGAAGTGCTTCCCGATCGCGTCCTCGGCCGTGTAGCCTTTGAGGCGCTGTGCGCCGGGGTTCCAACTGCGGATGTACCCCTCGGTGTCGAGCGCGAAGATAGCGTAGTCCTGGACGCTCTCGACGAGACGCTGATAGAGCGCCGTCTCCGACAGAGTCGGAAGCGGTGCGCCGGGGACTCGATCGCCGCGCACCGGATGTGTGGGCACCTCCGACGGTTCGTCAGGCGCGGCGTCGCGCCGTGGCTTCCTGGATCCCGTGCTGTCCTTCATTGACTAGCGATACCCGCCGAGAATGGTCAATCGCACTGAGATTAGGCCCGATGGCAACCAGGGCGTGCGTCGGCCATTTCGCGCGCAAGAACGCGGCCACACGTCGGCGTTGCTACGCGGGCTCCGCACGTTGGTCGCGATGCCCGAGCGTGATACCGGCGGCAGCTGCCCATGCCCCCGCGGTGATCATGGTCGACATGACCAGGGCGGTCCATTGAGGGCGCCCCGCGTTCGGGTGGAGCACGCCAGGAACCCACACCAGAATCGTGAAGATGGTCAGCGCGGTCGCTTCGAGCGTTGCCGCTAACGCCGGTACGACGGAGAAGAGGACGCCGAGTCCAGCCGCGACCTGTGCCGCGCCCGTGAAGTAGACCCATCCGCGATGAAATGGAAGCCAAGCGGGGACGAGGGACGCGGTTTCGGTCGGGTAGAAGATGTGGGAGAGTCCGATGGGAATCAGCGCGAGCCCGAACAGGATCGCGGCCAGTCTCAGGTTCACGGCGTCGCGGGCGACGCGCCCGTACAGCAGGAACAGCGTCCATGCCCCGGCGAGGATCACGGCGATCTCGCCTAACCCGAGCCAGCTGGCTTCGACGCGCGGCGCCTGCACCACCCCGGGAATCTTGAGCAGCACCCACCACAGCGCGACATACACGAGGGCCGCGCGTGACGCGATGCACACGCTGCCGGGGATGAGGAACGCGACGCCCAACACCAATTCGATGGCCGCGCAGAGGTACGCGAGTCCGGTGTGCCACGGGATACCCGCGGGCACCGGCTGCCACTGCATGGCGAAGTCGCCGTAGACGAGTCCGACGACGCCCATGGCGATGAGGCCAATAGCGAAGATCACCCGCGCCGCGCGTTGGTACCCGTCCATGCGTGTCATTTCCTGGAAGGAGGGCGGTCTGCTGCAGGTCGGGGCGAAGTATGGAGGTCGGGCGGGATGTTTGCTACCACGGCGGCCCCGGCGCATCGGTCGTTAGCCACGCGCCGGCGCGCGCGTGTTGCTCTCCCTTGTGCTTCTACAGGAGCGCCGCTATCCTGTAGAAGTGCAAGGGGGAATTCAATGGACCGTCTCGATCTTCCGCAGGGCACCCTCGATCTCCTCATCCTCAAGGCAGTCTCGCTTCAACCGCAGCACGGTTGGGCGATCTCGGAGCGCTTGCGGCAAGTGTCGCGCGCCGTGCTCGACGTCCCGCAAGGCTCGCTGTATCCGGCCCTGCATCGCCTCGAGCGGCGCGGTTGGATCAAGGCGAGCTGGGGGCCGTCGGACAACAATCGGCACGCCAAGTTCTACGAGCTCACGCGCGCCGGCCGCAAACAACTTGGCGCCGAGATGGATGCGTGGCAGAAACTGACCACGGCCGTCTCGCTCGTTCTCGACATGCAGTGATCCATGTTCGGCCGACCCGTCAGTGAGCTCCTCTATCGTCTGCGCGCCGACTGAGTCCTACTTGGGGTAGGGCGCACTGTCGAAGTAAATCCCGAACGATTCGATGGCACCGCCGCGCACCGTGAAGATCTCGGCGACGTCGCTCTCGAACGCCGGCCGCCCGTTAGGCGGCTCGAGGCGGTAGTGCGTGAGCGCGCAGGCGCGCGCACCGTCGACGAGCAGGTCGCGCACCTCGACGCTGCGAATCATCCCGTAGAATCCGCTCGTGGCGTTCACGAGTGTGTCGCGGCCGGCGAGCTGTCGCGGCGGGCTCGCGAAGCTCGTGAACGTGGCGGTCTCAGAGAAGAGAGACGGCCAATTGCCGCGGGCCTTCAGCAGCTCGAAGTAGCGCTCGATCGTTTCGCGTGTCGTCATGTCTCGTCTCCGTGCTGGTTCAGTTTGCACGTCGACTTTCCCGCGAGGTCAGCAGGGTCTCGCGTGTCCGCCTCCGCTGCCTGACAGGCATCTACGAGTTTGAAGCGGACACACCCGGACACAGCCGGACAAGGCGGACTCATTTGTAATTGCTGGCGATGTCCGCTTCCGACACAACAACGACGTTCCTGTTTTGTCCGTCCGTGTCCGGCCTCGTCCGCGTTCACAGGCGTGAGGCTTTCAACATCGTCGGAGGCGGATTCGGGAGACGCAGCAGGTCTCACGCGTCCCGAGTCGCTCAACGGCCGCGCCCGA
>DASVAC010000123.1:0-37908 GCA_036376535.1 Gemmatimonadaceae bacterium
CAAGGCGGACTCATTTGTCATTGCTCGCGATGTCCGCTTCCGACGCAACAACGACGTTCCTGTTTTGTCCGTCCGTGTCCGGCCTCGTCCGCGTTCACAGTCGTGAGGCTTTCAACATCGTCGGAGGCGGATTCGGGAGACGCCGCAGGTCTCACGCGTCCCGAGTCGCTCAACGGCCGCGCCCGAATCGCACGAAACTGAACCACTACTCCGGCGGCGATCCGCTTGACACCGCCGTGTATCCGTGCAACTATTCGGGCCCCGGCACGAGCCGGCATCACCTTTCGCTTTCGATCATGACGCGCACGCACTCCACGTACTGGTTTACTCCCTCGTATCCCGCGTTTTTTGCGGGCTATTTCTGCTGTGCCCAACGAGAGGGGTAAATCGAGCGCGTAGTGAGTCCGCTGTCCTGGCGGCCCCTCTCGATGATTCGAGAGGGGCCGCTTCGTTTTCTGGCCCTCGTCGCGGCGTTGGTCCGCGATACTTCGACGCACACGGAGTTCAACCCATGCTGCACCGTCTCGCCCAGCCGCCCGCCGGCGCCTTCACGCCGCCATCGCCTAACCGTCGCCGATCCCTCGCCGTCGGCGGCATCGCGTTCGGCGGACGCGATGTGGTCGTCATCGCCGGTCCGTGCTCGGTCGAAGGCCGCACGATGCTCCTCGAGACCGCGCACGCCGTTAGGCGATCGGGCGCGGTGATGCTGCGCGGCGGCGCGTACAAACCCCGCACGTCGCCATACGACTTTCGCGGGCTGGGCGACGACGCCCTCGCGCATCTCGCCGACGCGCGCGAGGAGGCGGGATTGCCGGTGGTCACCGAGATCATGGACCCGCGCCAGCTCGACCGCATGCTCGGCGTCGCCGACATCTTCCAGGTGGGCGCCCGTAACATGCAGAACTTCGCCTTGCTCGACGAGCTGGGTCGCGCCCGAACACCAGTACTGCTCAAACGCGGCCTCTCCGCGACCATCCGCGAGCTCCTCTACGCCGCCGAATACATTCTCGCCGCTGGAAATCCCGACGTCATTCTGTGCGAGCGCGGCATCCGCACATTCGAGACAGCCACGCGCAACACGCTCGATGTCTCCGCCATTCCCGTGCTCAAGAGCGAGACGCACCTCCCCGTGATCGTCGACCCGAGTCACGCCGCCGGTCGCTCGGCGTTCGTTCCGGCGCTCGCGCTGGCAGCGGTTGCCGCGGGCGCGGACGGATTGCTCGTCGAAGTGCATCCCGATCCGCGCCGTGCGCTCTCCGACGGCGAACAATCGCTCACCTTCGCGGAGTTCGCCGATCTCGTGCCGCGCGTCGAGGCAGTTGCGCGCGCCGTTGGGCGAAGGGTCGCTGTCCAAAACGGTGGTCAGACACTGCGCACCGAGAGTGAGAGAGCGGCGCGATGCCCGGTCTAAGCGCTCGCGTCGCCTTCCAGGGCGAGTTAGGCGCGTACAGCGAAGACGCGGTTCGGCGATATTGGTGCCACGAGCGCGTCGAGCCGGTACCTGCTCGCACCTGCGCCGACGTCGCGCGAATGGTCGAGCGCGGCGACGTGGACTACGGCCTCCTCCCCATCGAGAACTCGCTCGCCGGCAGTGTCGTCGCGACGTACGACGCGCTCGCGCAATCACGCGACGTGTGGGTCGTCGGCGAGACGACGCTTCCCATTCATCATTGTTTGCTCGCTCTGCCCGGCGCGGTGCTCGACGACGTGCGCGTCGTCGAGAGTCATCCAGTCGCGCTCGCGCAGTGCGGACGCTTTCTCGACGCGCATCGTTCGCTCACCGCCCGTGCGGCGTACGATACCGCGGGCGCGGCGCTCGAGGTGTCGATGGCTCGAGATCTCGAACGCGCAGCGATCGCGGGTCGTGGCGCGGCGGAACGGTTCGGGCTCGTCGTGCTCGCCGCGGACATCGAGGACCGGCCGGACAATCAGACGCGCTTCCTCTCGCTCTCGCGCACTGCCGCGAAACCGACGGAGGGATTGCCGGCCAAGACGGCCATCATGGCGACGACGCCTAACACGCCCGGTGCGCTCTACCGGTTGCTCGGCCCCCTGGCGGAGCAAGGGATCAACATGAGCAAGCTCGAGTCGCGGCCGACGGGTGAGCCGTGGACATACAGCTTCTTCCTCGAGATCGAGCACGAATTGAGTCCAACGGAGCTCGCGCGCGCACTGGACGCGTTGCGTGCGGCCGCGACCGGGTTGCGGGTGCTCGGTACGTTCTTGTGTAGGCGCGCGTAACGGAGACACATTGGTCGCGACCTCATTGGCGGGGACATCATGAGCCGCATCGGCGCGTCGTTGTCTGTTCTCCTCGCAGTCTCTGTCACGCCACTCATTCCGTGCGCATCGCTCGCGCAGCAGGCGGACCGCGTTGTCACCGTCGCCGACGGCGCGGCGGATCCCGCGGTCTCGCCCGACGGCGAGCAGATCGCGCTCAGCATCCTCGGCAAAATCTGGATCGTGCCCGCGAGCGGCGGCGACGCCCGGCAGGTGTCTAACGGAATCAGCTGGGACACGCATCCGTCGTGGTCTCCCGACGGCCAGTTCGTCGTCTACGCGCACGAGGATGGCGACGGCAGCGACCTCGTGGTTACCAACCTCGCCACCGGAACGTCGGCCGCGCTTTATCATAGCGACAAGCAGATCGGCCAGACCGAGTTCACGCCCAAGGGCGACGAGATCTACTTCGTCGCGCAGTCGGAGCAGCTCGATGCGCATCTCATGCACGTACCGGTCGACGGCGGCGAGGCCAAGCCCGTCACCGAGGCGCACGACTGGCACGAGTGGAGCTTCGCGCTCTCGCCGGACGGACAGCACGTGCTCCTGACGTCGGGTCGCTACGGCGGCGCCGACCTGTTTCGCATCGACCTGCCCGGCCGCGCGGCCACGCGCCTAACGGATACTACGCCGTGGAACCAGTCGTCGGTGGCGTGGAGCGGCGACGGGAAAACACTCTACTACATCAAGTCGGTCAACGCGATCGACTCGGTCATGGCGATGCCGGCGGCCGGCGGCGCCGCGCGCACCGTCTTCGCCAGCCCGTTCGATGACAAGGCACTCGCGCTCGCGCCGAACGGAACCACCGCGGTGCTCTGCGCCGCGCGCAAGCTCTATCGCCTCGACCTGCGCACCGGCGCGCTCACGCCGATCCCGTACACTGCGCGCTTCGTGCTGCCGCCGCAGTCGGCGCCCGACATGGTCATCACGCACGCGCGGTTATGGGACGGGACCGGTTCGGCGCCCCTCGCCGATCGCACGATCGAGATCAAGAACGGCAGAGTCGCATCGATCGGTACGGGTGCGCCTAACGCTGCGGCCGGCGTGCCGGTGGTCGACGCGCACGGCCGTACGGTGATGCCGGCGCTCATGGACAACCACTATCACTTCTGGGACTACCAGCAGGGGCCGTTCCTCCTGAGCCGCGGCATCACCAACATCCGTGACCCGGGCGCGCCGCTCTCGCTCAGCATGAACTTCAAGGAAGCGATCGCCATGGGCCTCTTTCCCGGTCCGGACATCTACTCGGCTGGCCCGCTGATCGACGGACTCGGCGATTACCACCCGATGGTCGACGTGATGATCGACGACACCGCCGCGGCGGCAACGGTCGTTCGCGCGTTCAAGGCGCAGGGTGTCGACCTGCTCAAGGTGTACTTCATGCTCAAACCCGACGTGTTGTGCGCCGTCGTGCGCGAGGCGCACAAGGTCGGACTGAAAGTCACCGGCCACATCGGCGTGCACACGAGCTGGGGCCAGGCGATGGATTGCGGCATCGACGGCCTCAATCACATCCGCGTGTGGGCCGATTTTCTTCCGGTGAGCGAACAGCCGCAGGGCTACAACGAAACGCTCGACGACGACAAGAATCCGGTGCCGCGCATGCAATCCGATTGGCACGAGATCGATCCCGACTCGCCGCGCGTCACCGCGCTGATCCAGATGATGGCCAAGTCCAGGGTCGGATTCGATCCGACGCTCTCGATTCAGCGCATCGATGACGGCATGCGCAAATCACTCGGCCTCGCGCAATTCGGCGCGGCGCACGACAGCTACAAGCGCATGGCGAAATTCGTCGCCCGCTCGCAGCAGTTAGGCGTATTCCTGCTCGCGGGCACGGACGACGGCTTGCTCTTTGACGAGATGGATGCGTACGACAGCGCGGGCGTGCCGAAGCCAACGATACTGGAGGCGGCGACGGTCAACGGCGCGAAATGGTTAGGCAAGGACTCCGAGTTCGGCACGATCGCCGTCGGTCACCGCGCTGACCTCATCATCGTAAATGGCGATCCGCTCAAGACGACGGCTGACATTCGCAAAATCGAGATCGTGGTGAAGGACGGCCGGATCGTATTCCGGAAGTAGAAGCAGCCGCATTGGTCATTCGACACGAATGGGCACGCGCGTGATGAGCCGACGTGGGCCTCCGTTCGCGCGCAGCTCCAGACGCAACAGTCCGGGGTGTGAGGGCACGTACTCGAAATCGTAGGTCTCGCCGACACCGATGGTCTGGCGGGCGAGATGGGGGCGCTGCAGCTCGGCGGGCAAGTCGGCGCCGTCCTTGGCCATCGGGCGCCAGTTCACGATCATCGTGTCCTTGATCGGGCCTGACGAGCTGTCGGGCCGCGCGGTGAGCTCGATGAACGGCGCGATGTTGACCGTGGTGAGGTTGATGAATCGGAGTCGAGCGGCCTGCCCAACGTGGAGAATGAGGGTATCGGGGTTCGCGCGTCCGTTGATCTCGATCGGGTGCGCCGGGTCAATTGGGTATCCCTTGATGAAGAACACGTGATCGTCCGCGGCCACCGTGCTTCCGGGGTCGCGGACGATGAGTGATCCCTCCAATCCCGCCAATTGTTCCCGCAGCTCGTCTACGTGGGCGTGATACATGAACGTTCCCGATCGCGGCGGCGTGAAGCGGGCGACGAACGAGTCGCCGGGCGCGATTTCTGGCGTTAGGCGGCCGCGGGAGCCACTGAATCCGGGGACGCCGTCGACGTAGCTGTCCTGTATCTCGATGCCGTGCCAGTGCACGCTCGTGGGCTCGGCGAGGTGGTTGACGATGGTGATTTCCACGGGCTCGCCGCGCGTGAGATCGAGCTCGGGACTGAAGTCCTCGCCCGCATCGATCCGGTGACCGTTCTCCTCGAGGACAAAATGCATGTGGGGCAGCGCGCCAAGTCGCGACGATGCGAGAAACGCAGGCATGCCTGTACTGTCGGCGAGCGCGACGAGCCGGAGCCGGCGCGGGGCGGCGTCGCTCGAGGCGGCGACCGTGTGCGCGCCGGGTCGATCCGTGACCGTGGTTCCCAGCACGAGACCGACCATGTCGCGCAGATGTGGATCGTCCGGTGCTGCGCTTACCGAATCGGGATCCAGGTGAATGGCAAAGTGGCAATGAAAGAGCCAGTTTCCCGGCCGGTCGGGAGACCACGTCATCGACATCGAATTGAACGGCCACACCAACTGCGTCACGGCGATCTGTCCGAGCGCCGGCTTGGTGTAGATCGCGAACGGAGGCCAGGGCCCCGAGAAGCCATCGATCCGGAAATAGAACCCGTGCAGGTGCATCGGATGGACGTCGGGCGACGCATTGATGATGCGCCAGTGCAGGGAATCGCCGACCATCGCCGCGATCCGTTCGGTGTTAGGCCAGGACCTGCCGTTGATGGTGAACGTGACCCGGCCGGGCCCGACCGCGCCGATGTTGGCTCCCCGTGGCGCGGCGTCGAAGAACGCTGCCCGCTCCGAGTCGGGCGTCTCCATGATCACGAGTACGCGATCGCGCGGCGTCCCGGCGGTCGATGCGGAGTCGACCACGAGCGCCCCCGCCAGCAGTCCGGCGAGGTGGGCGACGCGACTTTCGCCGCGCGGGGTGGTGGCTCGGTACACGTATCCGCCGGGCACCGTCGCCTTCGTGACCAACTGCCCAACGGCACCGGGCGCGATGACAACGGAGTCCGCCTTGTCGAGGGCATCCGATCCGGCATGGATGGCCGCTGGAACGAAGAACGTGAGCGGGGTGCGGAGCGCGTTGTGCACCGTTAGGCGGATCTCCGTCCCGGCCGCGACGCGGAGCAACGGGCCGGGCATGAGCGGCGCCTTGCCGGCTTCGGAAAAGGCGGCGATCTCGACTGCCGGCCGGTGCGGTCCATCCGGCCGCCACGGATGCAGGGCCGCGTCCAGCGCGACGGTCAGGATCCCGTCGCGCAGCGTGCCGGCGCGCTCGATGTTCGGATTGGGTTGGACCGGCGCCGGTGCATGGCGGGGAGCGGCCGCGCCCGCCAGGAGCGCGATGCCTAACGATGAGCAACAGCGGAGCATCGGACGGAACGATACGGCGCGGTGAGTCACACCAGCTCCCGGGAGGATGCTGCACCGGAATATGCGGCCACCGGTCACGGCCGCAAGTGCGTTAGGACTCGGCGAACAGCTCGGCGCCGCTGGCGCCGATCCGACGAGGATCGGACGCGACCTCGACCTCGGAGCGCCACCGGTTACGGCTGGGCTCGGTGCTCGTCTGCGTAGGGGACGCGCTCGCGCCTAACAGCCTGCCAACCAGTCACGTCGGGGACGTTCATGCCTGCTCGCTCCACTCTCCTCGCGCTGGCCGGCGCGCTCGCGGTGTCGGCTTGTGGCGCGACCATGGTCAACGCCCCCGGCCACGCGGGCGCGTACGCGCCGGTGAACGACGCCGATCGCGTCGGCGTGATCAAGTTTCGCGACGACGACCTGCTGCGCGAAAAGCGCCGTCAGGACGCCTACAAGCAGATGTACCAGGCGTGCGACGGCAAGTACTCCATCGTGGACGAAGGCGAGAGCATCGACGGGAAAGAAATCTCGCATTACTCGAACACGAAGACGACGACCGACTCCACGGGCCAGTCGACGACGCGATACCGCCCACGCAGCACGACGACGAACGCGAGCTCCTCGTCGGAGACGAACACGGCGAACTCATCGACCACCGTGGTACGCAACCAGCACTACTGGGTGATGCAGTTCCGCTGCGTCCACGACAGCACGGCGACGTCGAGCCAGTCAGCGCGCGGTTCGGGCGCGGTCGCGACCCGGCAACGTTAGGCATCCGGGACGAGCGCCGCGGAGCCTGGCGCCCGGCGCGCCCACGCGTTATGGTATGGCCGCCGTCCACCGCTGCCTAACCCTCCTCGACAATCTGCCATGATCGACTCCGTCCACCGGAGAACGTGGGCGTCGGCCCGCGCCGTCGCGACTGCGATGCTGCTCGCGTGCGCCGTCGCGCACTGCGGCATGGAACAGACCCTCCGCGACGTCGTGATCCTCCAACAGGGCCTCATGCGCCAGTACCAGGAGCCGGGCATCGGCGTCAACGTCGCCAACGGCGTCCTCACGGTCGTCTTTCAGAATTCCAAGCGCGCGTCGCTGCCGGAAAGGGAACGCTCGGCTCTCGCGCATCAGGTCGCCGAATTTGTCCGGGATCACTACGCCGAGTACGGACACTTGTCGCGCGTGCAGATTGGATTCACCACCGCGCATCAGTACGGTCCGCTCACCACGACGCGCAGCGACGTGCCATATTCCTACGCGGTGACCGATCTCGGCCCCGCTCCGGCAGCAGCGACCTCTGCAACGCCGGCCACACACGCCGCGCCCAACTAGCCGCGTCGTGCGTCATCCGGGACGCGCGGCATGCGCAAACAGTATTTCTTTCGAAGCTCGCCGGATGGAATGCTCGCGTGGGATGTCGATCGCCTGGTCGACCTGACGCGCTCCCTCCCTGTGCGCGCCATCCCGCTGAGCGCGATTCGGGAGCTCGACACCGGCGGGCGCGCGGACGTCTCGATGAGGATGCACGATGCCTGAAGCGACTGTTTCGTCCACCGATCCTGCGTCGCGCTTCGCCGCAACAGGACAGTCGTTCGCCGTTCGCGAGTGGCGCGGCAGCGGTCCCGCGAAGATGCATGTGCACTACGCGGATGATGAAGCGTGGCACGTGCTCGAGGGCGTGTTACGATTCCGTTTCCGAGATCGGCAGATCGATGTCGAGGCGGGTCGCACGGTGTTCGTGCCGGCAGGAGTGCCGCACACCTACGAGGCGCTCGACGCTCGCTACCTCGTCATTCTCACGCCGCGCCTCGTTGCATTGATCGCAGAGCTGCAGCAATCTCCGCGCACGACGGACGAGTCCGCGATCTATCGGAAGTACGAGTCCGAGCTGCTCGAGTAGGGGCGACTCGAGTAGGGCGACACTCGACTCGGCGCGCGCGCGTGCGACCGGTTCTTGCATCCGCGTCCGGTCTCGATGTGTCCCGCGCCTGGTCGTAGAGCGGGCCACCCACCATTCGCGGGAGGTTAGGCGGTGTCCAAACTGCGTCTCACGATTTCGATGTCGCTCGACGGGTACGTCGCGGGTCCCCAACAGAGCGTCGAGAATCCCTTGGGGATCGGCGGCGAGCAGTTGCACCAGTGGGCGTTCGACCTCGCGGCGTGGCGTGCGCCGCACGGCCTAACGGGAGGGGCGGTGAACGAGAGCACGGCGGTCGTCGAACGCCGGACGGCCAACATCGGCGCCACGGTGATGGGCCGCAACATGTTCGGCGGCCACCCTGGCCCGTGGAAATCGGACCACCCGTGGCGAGGATGGTGGGGCGAGCAACCGCCATTCCATCATCCCGTGTTCGTCCTCACGCATCACGCGCGGGAACCCCTCCGCTTGAAGGGGACCACGTTCACATTCGTCACCGACGGCATCGAGTCCGCGTTGGATCAGGCACGGAGTGCCGCGAACGGCAAAGGCGTGACGCTGGCCGGAGGCGCGAGTGCCGCTCAACAATATCTCGATGCTGGTTTGGTAGATGTGATGGATTTGAGTATCGCACCCATCCTGTTGGGCGGTGGCGAACGGCTCTTCGACAACGTGGGTGACAACCTGCACGGCCTGTCGCTCGTGGACGTCGTGGGCGCGCCAGGCGTCGCACACGTCAGGTTCGCGCGTTAGTTCTCGGCCCGAACGTCTTCTGGTTGCATTTGCGGCGCCGGTTGCCGATGCTGCGCGCTGACGGCTCGGATTTCGCATCGGGACGAACGCATGCGCCGCCTACGCTACAACATTGCGATGAGCCTCGACGGCTACATCGCCGATGCGCACGACGCGTTCGATTGGATCCTGCACGACGATACGGTCGACTTCGCGGGCTTGTTCGCGCGGGTCGACACGATCATTCTCGGGCGGCGCACCTACGACGTCGTTCGCGCGCACGGAGATCCGCCGTGGAAGCCCGCCACGCGCGTGTTCGTGGTCTCGCGGACCCTCGCGCCGGAATCGCGCGGCGGTGTGACCATCGTGTCGGGCGATCCGGTGGCGATTGCGTCATCGCTCAGGCGCGAGAGCGGCGACGGAGAGATCTGGCTGTTCGGCGGCGGTCAACTGTTTGCCGAGCTGCTGTCCGGCAATCAGGTGGATGCGGTCGAGGTAACGATCGTTCCCGTCTTGCTCGGCGGCGGCATACCGATGCTGGCGCCGATCTCGAAGCGGACGACGCTCGCGCTCATCCATTCGCACGTCTATCCGAGCGGGATGGTCGCGCTGCACTACGCCGTGCCCGGGGCGGCGGCGGTGTAGCACCGGCCGCCGCATTCCGTTAGGCATCAACACCAGCATCACGCGACCACGAGGACCCATGCAGTTCGCGATCGGCAGGCACCGCCCGACCATCGATCCGGGCGCGGTGATCGCGCCAACCGCGGTCGTGAGTGGCAATGTCACAATAGCGCGCGACGTCGTCGTGTCGTTCGGCGCAGCCATTATCGGCGACGATGGGCCGGTCCATATTGGACGGAGTACGATCGTGCGTGAGAACGTCGTGATTCGCGGCGCAACGCGTCATCCGGTGCGCATCGGCGACCACGTATTGATCGGGGCGCATGCCGCGTTGTACGGATGCGTGGTCGAGGATGAGGCCTTTCTGGCTACCGGAGTCACGATCTTTCACGGCGCGCGCATCGGAGCACGAGCCGAGGTTCGCATTCGGGGCGTCGTCCACGTCAACTCGGTGCTTCCGGCGGACGCCGTGCTCCCCATTGGCTGGATTGCGGTCGGGAATCCGGCCCGTCAGTTTCCGCCAAGCGCGCACGACGAGATCTGGGCCATCCAGCGGACGCTCGATTTTCCGGGCACCGTGTACGGTGTGGATCGTCGCCCCGACGGCAGCGTCGACATGCGGCTCGTGACCGAGCGCGCGATCGCGACGGCTCGGCGCGCCCGGTGGACACCGGTCGACGAGTGACTTGGCCTAACGCAAGGCACCGACGCAGAGGAGCACCATGCGAGAATTGATCGTCGCTGAATTCATTTCGCTCGACGGCGTGATTCAGGCGCCCGGCGGGGCGAACGAAGATACCGATGGCGGGTTCACGCATGGCGGATGGACCTGGCCCTACTGGCACGACGACATCGGCGCGCGCTTCTTCCAGCTGATGTCCGAGTCGGACGCGCTGCTGTTGGGCCGCAAGACATGGCAGATCCACGGCGGTGCATTCGAGCCGATGAAGCCCGGCGACCCGTTCGGCGACGTGATGAACGGCGTCAAGAAGTACGTCGTCTCTCGAACCCTCACATCGACGTCGGCATGGCGCAACTCGACACTCATTCGCGACGATGTGCCCGGCGCGGTACGGCGGCTCAAGCAGGAAGCCGGCAAGCACATCCTGCTCGATGGGAGCAGCGTGCTCGTTCGCACCTTGATTCAAGAAAACCTGGTCGACGAGTTCCGGCTGCACGTGTATCCGGTGTCGTTAGGCGGCGGCAAGCGGCTGTTCCCCGACGGAACGCGTGTCGATCTTGCACTCGCGGAGTCGTCGGCGCTGCCCAACGGCGTGGCGTACATGCGCTACCGGCGGGCGCCAGATCAGGCGGCTAGAGATCGCGCTGGTTGAAGCGATACAGGGCTGCACCAAACGCGCAGAGGGCGAAGACCACCGCGTAGGCGAGCGCGACGCCGCTCGGGATCGACACGTTCGCAAACGGCGAGAACGACAACGAGCCGGCGAGCGGGGTCTGCATCTCGAACGCGGCCCGTCGCCAGACCGACTCGCTCGGCATGATCAAACTGGTGAACACCCCGAGGGTCACGATGTGTTGGCTCTGGGAAAATCCGCTCACCTGCTCGAGCCATCCACCCATGAACGCGACACCCTGGAGGCCCAGCGCAAATACCCCGGCGGTGAGTGTCGAGAAGCGCGTGCCCAGATAGAACGTGACGCAGAGCGCGAGCAGGCACTCGAACGTAATGAGAACGTATCCGCGCAGCGGATGTTCGGGCAGCACGCCCGTCACCGCGTGCGCGACGGCGACGGTGCCGTAAAACGTCAGCGCGACATAGCCGATCACCATGATGGCGAATCCGAGAAACTTGCCGACGACGATTTGCGGCCGCGTGACAGGCTTGGTGGCAATGGCGTGGATCGTTCCCGAGCTGATCTCACCGGCGAGCGTGTCGATGGACGTGAGGATCGTCATGACCACGGCGAGCAGGTCGCACGTGTACAATCCCACCATGAGCATGCCGCTCTCGACCTGGTAGCGGACGAACGGCGACATCGGCCGGCCCTGAAACTCGACCACTTGCAGGCGGAGCGCGACCGCGAAGATCGCGACCAACAGGATCGCCGCGCCTAACGCTGTCCAGAGGATGCGGCGGCGCGCCGCCTCTCGCAGCGTCACGCCGGCCACGACGCACAGTGTGCGCAGATCGTCGGTGAGGCTCACAGCGCCCGATCCTCGCCGACGAGGCGGATGAACTCATCCTCGAGCGAGCTGCGGTCTCGAGCCACGTGAGAGACGCGAGCGCCCGCGTGGACGAGTGCCTGCACCACGTCCGGTATGACATCGCCGGACGGCACCTCGGCATGGAGTATGTCGCCGTCCAGCGTTGCCCGCGCCGCCAGGGCCCCGAGCCGGGGAAGGATGTCCGACGTCATGTTGCTCGCCCGAACCGTGACGCGACAGCCGTCGGGCGACGAGTCGCGCAAGTCGCGGCTGGCGACGATCTCACCATCCTTGATGAACGCGACGCGGTCGCAGGTGATTTCGATTTCGCTCAAGAGGTGCGAGTTCAGAAACACCGTCGTGCCGCGATCGCGCTGCTGGCGGATCACGTCGCGTACCATGCGCCGACCCATCGGGTCGAGTCCGGATGTGGGCTCGTCGAGGAAGATCAGCCGCGGCTCGTGGATCAAGGCCTGCGCGAGCCCCAGGCGCTGGAGCATGCCCTTCGAGAACCCGCGGAGGCGGCGGTGTGCGTGGGCCTCCATGCCGACCACCTCGAGCACGTCCGGGGCTCGGCTTCGGGCCCGGCTGTCCGTTAGGCCTGCGAGGCGCCCGTGCAGAACCAGCAGCTCGGTCGCGGTGAGCCAATCGTAGAATCGGAAATCCTCCGGCAAGAAGCCGACGTGGCGCCGCACTGCGACATCTCCGACCGGGGCGCCGAGGACCGACGCCCGTCCGCCGGTCGGGTGCACGAGACCGAGCAGCATCTTGATCGAGGTGCTCTTGCCGGCTCCGTTAGGCCCGAGAAAGCCGAAGATCTCGCCGCGGCGCACGCTGAGCGACAAGTTGCGCACGGCCGGGCGGCCACCGAAGGTCTTCGAGAGGCCGTGCGCCTCGATCGCGAGCTCGGCGACCGGCGCGCCCGTCATGGCGCCACCGATCGCGCCAACGGCGCGGCATCCGCGGCGCTGCCGTATCCGGTGAGCGCGAACACGACACCGGCATCGGCCCACGCCAGCTCGTAGGCGGGACCGCGTCTGCCGGAGGTGACCATGAGCATGCCCCGCGTGGTGCCGACGGGGACGAGCTCGTATGACCGCATGAACCGAGGTGGCGCCAGCACCAGGCTCTCGCGCCAGCCGAACAGCTGCCTGAAGTCGCGCGCCTGATTCGGGCTCATTCCGGTCAGCTCGAGCGCGAGCTCGAGCACCGCGGCCGTGTCGAGCGCCGGAGGGACGCGCACCTCGGGCAGCGGCGTCTCCGTTAGGACGACGCACGAGCTGTTCTCGGCCGTCGGCGGCGGCGGCCCGTTCAACTGCGCAGCGATCGTACTCGGCTGAGGCGCCGGGCAGTTGCCGTACGCGACGCGTACGCCCCGCGGCACGGCGAACGAGACGGGCAGGTGGTCGATCGATGGCGGAATCGTGTCCGATGCCCGGCCGGCTTCCGTTAGGAGCGTCCGCAGCTGCCCGACGTCCACGCGTGCGGCGACGCTGTGCGCGCCGACGATGCTGACCGCCGCGGAGTCTCCCCGCGCGCCGACGAGCCGCGGTCGAAACGCGATCAGTGGCGCCGCCGCAGCCGTCGTCGAGACCGCGCGGTCCGGCTCGTCGGTTGCGACCAGCGTCGTGTCGGACAGGATGCCGGCGACGACCTGTTCCAATTGGCGGCTGCCGGTCGCTGAGGCGAGTGCCGGCGACCCTGGCGCGACTGGTGCCGGCCTCGCGATGCGCAGCGACTCGAAGAACCGCGCGCCAATGGCTTCTCCCGACACCGGGATCGAGAGGACGATGATCGCGACAATCGCTGTAGCGCTGACGGTCCATCGCCGGCCATGCGCCAGATCAGTCATACGCACGCGAACGGCATGCGGGCAACGTACACGTCGTACCTGTCAGCACCATGACACAAGGGCTTCGCATCACCCACCGTTGTCATGCACGCGTCAGGTAGCCGCGTGTACGTTGCGCAGTGAACCAGCGATTCGCACACCACGCCCGGAGGTTACCCATGCGCAACCTTGCCATCGCTCTCGCTGTCGCTGCACTACTTGGCGGCGCATCGCACTCGGCCACGGCGCAAGCGCCGACCTACAAGCGCGACGTGCCCGACTCGCTGCTCGCGCACGCCAGGATCACCGAGTCACGAGCAGCAGCGATCGCCCAACGGAAAGTGCCGAGCGGCACGATTCAGAACCTCGAATTGGAACGGGAGAAGGGCAAACTCATCTACTCATTCGAAATGAAGGTGTCGGGCAAGAAGGGCATCATCGAGGTCAACGTCGACGCAATGACCGGACGCGTCGGCCCGCTCGAGCACGAGAAGGACTAGCCCGTGCCGCCGATCAGCGCGTGAGCCTGCCGCGGACTTCGGCGAACCGCGGGTGCGCGCGGAGCGGCGCGTACAACGGCATGTAGAGCGCAAAGCCGGCGAGGAGCTCGTGCGCGTCCGCGCTGCGGCCCGCGAAGTCGACGGCCTCGTCCATCCGGCCGGCCGCGATCGCAGCCATCGTGAGCGACGAGTACGACGGCGGCTCGAACTCGGAGCGTACGAGAATCTCGCGGAAATAGCCGTCGGCTCGCTCCACATCGCCCCGCGCAGCCGCGGCAACCGCCGCGACGGCCAACATCAACGGCGATCGCGCCGAGATGTCGACGGCGTGCTGCGCATGCTGCATCGCACCGTCGACATCGCCCGTCTCGGCGCAGACCATCGCGAGTGTCGTCAGGCCAAGGATCGAGTGCGGCTCCATCTCGACCGCCTGCCGAGCGGCCGCGAGCGCCTCGGCCGTTAGGCCGGCGATGTCGTACACCTGCGAGGCCAACGCGACGACCGTCGGGCTGCGCGGGTCGTCCTGGTGCGCGCGCCGCGCTTCGATCGCGCCTCGCTCGATGTCCCCGCAGCCCATGATGAGACCATACAGCGCGAACATCACGCGCGCCTCCGATTGCATCGGACCCACCTCGAGTGCCCGCTCCCAGTGGCGCACGGCCGCGCGCGCGTCCCAGTCGAACGAAAACGCGATGACGGCGAGCACGGCCAATGCCTCGGGTACATCCGGCTGGATGGCCAGCGCCGCGGCGATCGACTGTTTGGCGCGCGGAATCGCCACGTCGGCCGGCGCGCGACTGAACGCGGCGAGCAGGCGCCACGCCTCGGCGATCGCAGCGTGCGCGCGGGCGTGCGCCGGATCCAGTTCGACGACGCGCTCGAGCAGCGTGATCGCATGCTCGATGTCGACACGCCGAGCAACGATGGCGCGCGCTTTGAGGAACAGCTCGAAGGCCTCGACCTGCTCCGGCGTCGCGCGCGTGCGCTGCTTGGTGGCCGAGGCGTCGAACGTGACGCGCAGCTTCGCCGCAATCGCGGCCGCGATCTCGTCCTGAACGGCAAACACATCCACCAGCTCGCGGTCGTACCGCTCGGACCAGAGGTGATAGCCGTCGGCGACGTCGATGAGCTGCGCGGTGACTCGGAGACGGGTACCGGCCTTGCGCACACTGCCCTCGAGCACCGTGGCGACGGTCAGCTTCTCGCCGATGGTGCGCAGATCGTCGCGGGTGCCTCTGAACGAGAATGCGGAGGTGCGCGCCGCGACACGGAGCCCATCGATCTGCGTTAGGACGTTGATGATCTCCTCGGAAATGCCATCGCCCAGGTAGTCGCTTTCTTTGTCGGCGCTCAGGTTTTCGAACGGCAGGACCGCGATCGACTTCGCAGGCGCGTGGCCTAACGCCGTCGTCGTCGACGACGAGGTCGCGTGCAGCGCGTCGCGCAGTTCGGCGCCTGTCTCGAACCGGTCCATCGGCGTGCGCGCGAGCGCTCGTTGGACGATGCGCGCCAGCGGACGCGAGACGGCGTCGCGCAGTGCGGCGACGTCGGCGGGCGTTTGAACGAATCGCTTCGCGATCACGGATTGCGCCGACGGCCCTGTGAAGGGCGGCTCGCCCACGAGCATCTCGTAGAGCACGCATCCAAGCGAATAGATGTCGCTGCGTCCGTCGACGGATTCGCCGACCGCCTGCTCGGGACTCATGTACGCCGGTGTGCCGACGCTCGCGCCGAACTGGGTGAGCGCGTCGTCCGCGACATCGCTCAGCGCTTTGCCGATGCCGAAATCGGCCACGAGGGCGTGGCCGTCTTGCAGCATGATGTTTTCGGGCTTGATGTCGCGGTGCACCACGCCCTGGCGGTGCGCGTGGTCGAGCGCCGCCGCAACCTCGGTGGCGATGTGCACTGCGTCGGCGACGGGGAGCTGGCCCTCGGCGGCAATCCGATCTCGCAGCGAGCGTCCCTGAACGTTAGGCATCACGTAGTACAGGAGGCCGTCGCTCTCGCCGGAATCGAACAGGGGCAGGATGTGCGGGTGGGCGAGCCTTGCCGCCAGGTGGATCTCGCGCAGGAATCTCTCGCGGCCCAATGACACGGACAGGTCGGGTCGCAGGACCTTCACCGCGACATCGCGGTCGTGCTTGAGGTCGCGCGCGAGATACACCGTCGCCATCGCGCCGGCGCCGATTTCACGCTCGATGCGGTAGCGGCCGGCGAGTGTGTCAGCCTCACGGTCTCCGCGGACGGAGCTCATATCGTGTGCGGGTGCCATCTCAGCTTCATGATGCAGCGAAACGGCCGCGGACGTAATGTCGAGTGCGGGTCTCCAACAAGAGACAGAAGTCAGGGATGACCTCGGTCACTCGTGCTCGACGTCCGGACATTGCAGATTTCGAGCAACCTTTCGCGAGGACGCATGTCGCCCGTCAAGCTGGACCCTCGGTCGCTCGCCGGCCGGTTGCGCGCCGCTGCGCTCGCGCTTCCCGAAACCGCGGAGGACTTTCCGTGGGGCGAGCGCGCATTCAAGGTGCGCGGAAAGGTGTTTCTGTTTCTGCACGCCGAGGGACGGGGCGTGCGGTTCTCGGTCAAGCTTCCGCAGTCGTCGGCGGAGGCGCTCGAGCTATCGGACGTCGAGCCAACTGGGTACGGGCTGGGGAAACACGGATGGGTCACCGCGGCTGTCGATGCGACGCGCGATGCGCCGATCGAGACGTTCGAGGCATGGCTCGCGGAGAGCTACCGGGCGGTGGCGCCGAAGGGGTTCTCGCGAAGCTCGACGCGCCCAGCCGCAAGAAGCAGAAGTAGCGACCGTTCAACCAATCATGTCGTTCGACCTCGATCGCAACCGAATGTCCTGATGTCCAAAGCCGCTCTCCTCGACGCCATGCGCCGATTGGATCTCGGAGCGGCACAGCAGCTCATCGCCGCGAAGCCCGACCTCGTGCATGCGACGCACCGCGACGGGCGCAACCTGCTCCACCTGGCGTGCTCGTACTCGCCTAACGAGTTAGGCGTGCCACGGGCGCGGCAGCTTCGCCTCGTGGAGTGGCTCCTTGGACTCGGCTTCGCCATCGACGAGCCGTTCGGTCGCGATGCATGCCCGGCGCTTTTCTTCGCCGTCGCGCGGGCGCGCAATCCGCGGCTCGCCGCATTCCTTCTCGCGCAGGGTGCGTCGCTCGAGGCAACGCCCGGACATTGCCTGTTCGCCGCCGCCTGGTGGAACGACGTCAAGAGCCTGCGACTGCTGCTGGACGCGGGTGCGAGCATCGACAATGTTCACGGTATCACGCCGTTCCTCTCGGCCTGGTGCTGGAAGCGTTTCGACGCCGCCAAGTACCTCGTGCTGCGCGGCGCGGATGTCGACTTCCAGGACGCGAAAGGGCGCACGGCGCTGCGGCACGGCATCGAGAACGAATACGACCCCGCGCTCCTGCGGTGGCTCGTTAGGCATGGGGCATCACCGGATGTCGCCGCGCGCGACGGTGTGACGCCCCGCGGCCGCGCGTCGCGGAAGCGCGACAAACGATTCGCGGCGGCGCTTGGACCCGAGCGCGCGTGAGGCGGTCGTCCACACACTTTCGGAGCGAGTGACAATGCGTGTCGGTGTGACGATGGCTGTCGTTGGTCTGCTGGCGGGGGCGCGCGCCCAGGCGCAATCGCCGGCGCCGCGCGATTCGCTGCTCGATCATCTCATTGGACATTGGGTGCTGCGCGGGCCGATGGCCGGCGCGTCCGTCGTGCACGACGTGACGTTCGCCTGGGTGTTAGGCACCGAATACGTGGAGATGCACGAAATCTCGCGCGAGCGCACGCCGGCAGGCACGCCGGCCTACGAGGCCATCGTGTACCTCGGTCGCGACCCGAAGACGCACGAGTATGCGGCGATGTGGCTCGATAACACGGCATACGGTGCATTCGCGCCAGCCGGCATCGGCCGCGCGCAGGCCGTTGCCGACTCGATTCCGTTCGTATTCGTGAGCTCGCCAACCAACCGCTTTCACAACACGTTCGTGTACGATCGCGAGTCGGACCGGTGGGCATGGCACATGGACAACGAGGACGATGGCGTGCGCCGCCCCTTCGCGCGGGTGACGCTCACGCGCCAGTGATGCACTGCATCGACGCCTTCGCCGGTACCAAGCGTGAATCCTCGGCCCAGCCGCCTAACGCGGAGATCACGCGTCGCCCATGGCCTTGAGGATCACGCGCTTCGGGCGGCGGCCGTCCCACTCGCCGTAGAAAATGCGCTGCCATGGGCCCAGGTCGAGGCGACCGCCGGTGACCGGCACGATCACCTCGTGTCCGATCGTGAGCGAGCGCAGGTGCGCGGCGGCATTGTCCTCGCCGGTCTCGTTGTGTCGGTAGCGCTTGGGATCCCACGGCGCGATTGATTGCTCGAGCCAGTCGAGGATGTCTTGCCACAGGCCGGGCTCGTGGTCGTTCACGAACACCGACGCCGAGATGTGCATCGCGGACACGAGCACGAACCCATCGGCGATGCCCGCTGCCGCGCGACACGCTTCGACCTCGTCGGTGATGTCGATGATTTCTTGCCGGCGTTTCGTGTTGAACGTGAGGTAGTTGGTCTGCGTCTTCAAGTGGAGCCCGGATCAGCGTTAGGACGCGCGACACGCCTGGCGGCGGCGCGGGGATACGGTATCTTAGCCTCCCTGCCTGCGCGAAACCGAGGATGCCACAGGACCCAGCTGAAGCGCCGCTGACTCGATCGGCTCAATACGACCTGAAAGGTCTGACGCTGATCCACAGCACTACGCGAACCGGTGTCGACCTGTCGCCGGAGTGGGCGCTCGTCCGTGTGCGAAAGTATCTGGAGGAACACAGCGGCGATGCTTCCGGGCGGCCGTCGTCGGCGCGATTCGACTTTGCCGAACGGATTCCCACGGTCGCGATCAGGACCGGGCGTGGCATGTCACCTCAGATCGGCGGCGCGGTGACCGCGGACAGCGTGCCTGGCGGCGTCGTCGTCACAGCGAGCGCGAGCCTCGCGCCCTTACTGTGGAATACGGCGGCAGCCGCCGCCTTCATAGTGATCGCTGCCGGCGGCGGCATCTCGACCCGATTGGCCGAGTTGGTGTCCGGTCTCGCCCTGCTGTCCATCGTACTGACGGCTTGGTCAACGGCGCGCGCGCTCCGAAACATCACGACCGCCGGCACGACCCTCTGATCCGCCTAACGCCGCGCGCGTGCGTATTCGGTTTACGCCACGTTGGCGCGTTGCGATGCTCGTGGAGCCGTCATCGAGCGCTTGAGCATCCAGCGATACAGGTAAATGATGATGGCGACGAACGCGAGCACGCCCAACCACGGCGCGGGCTTGAACGATTCCGGCACCAGCGCGATGGGCGCCTCGGTGGTGAGCGCAACGATGAGGCCGGCATTCACGACGCCCCATACGCTCTCGCCCACGATCAACCCCGACGCCACGAGCGTTCCCAATCGCTCGGCGCGCTCGGGGTCTGGCGCGGTGCGCGAGCGGCGCTCGTACCAGTGCGACAGAATGGCGCCGATGATGACCGCGAAGGTGGCCGACATCGGGAGGTAGATGCCGATGCCCACGGCGAGGGGCGGGATGCGGAGCTTGTGCATTGCGCCTAACGCTTCGTCGAGAAGGATGAGCGCAACGCCGACCAGCGCGCCGACGCCGATCATCGTCCAGTTGAGTTGTCCGCCGATGACGCCCGTCGCGAGCGCCGAGATGAGCGTGGCTTGCGGTGCCGGCAACGGGTTGTGTGCGAGCACGCCGACGTTGGCCGCGCCTGCGAAGCCATACGCTTTCGCGAGCAGGTTGAGCACCCACGGCACCACCGCGGCCCCGGCGCCGACGCCGACGATGAGCGCGATCTGCTGGCGCATGGGCGACGCGCCGACGAGTTGGCCCGTCTTCAAGTCCTGCAGGTTGTCGTTGGAAATGGTGGCGCACGCGAACACGATCGCGGTGATGAAGAGCGCGAACGCGACGAGGGCCGGCCGCGAATCGGCCGTCGGCCTAACGGCGACGACGAGAATCGATGCGCACACGACGATGGAGAGGATGCCGACGCCCGAGATCGGGCTGTTGGACGCGCCGATGAGTCCCGCCATGTAGCCGCAGATGCCGGCGATGATGAAGCCGACGATGATGACGAACGGCACCGCGATGATCGTGAGGAGCACCGCGTTGTGCGCGAGCACCGTCGATTTGGCGAACGTGAACGCGAGGAAGCCCGCGATCACGGCGCATCCCGCGGCGAGCGCAAAGATCCAGGGCGGGGCGAGGTCGCGATCGCGGTCGTCGGTGGTCGCGGAGGCGCGCGATGCGGACAGCGTGCTAACGAGGCCCGCCACGACCGGGCGCGCGAGGCGTGCGAGCGTATAAATGGCCGCGATGCCGATGGTGCCGGCGCCGAGGAAGCGGACCTGGGTGCGCCAGATCGTGGCCGTGTGGTCGGCGAGGCTGACGCCGGCCGCGGCCGGTTGCATGTGCGTGAGGATCGGGACCGCGATCACCCAGGAGATGATCTGGCCGACGAGCATCGCCATACCGACGGAGAGTCCGACGAGCTGTCCCGCGCCGAGGAGGGCGAGGGACCACGCGAAGTCGTATCCCGTGGCGGCGTTTGTGCCTAACGAGACGAATCCCGTGAGGCCGCCGGCCACGATGCGCGTGCCCGTCAGGATCGCGAGGCCCGCCGAGGTGACGGAGCCCAGGATGACGGCCACCAGTCCTTCCTTGGCTTCGCCGGTGTCGTCTTTGACTTCGCCGCGCGTACCCGATCCCACTTTGAGCACTTCGGCGGCGGCGACGCCTTCGGGGTAGGGCAGGTCGGAGGTGGTGACGAGTGCGCGGCGCAGCGGGATCGTGAAGAGAACGCCGAGTACGCCGCCGCTGACGCAGATGAGGAAGGATTCCCAGAAGGGGAATCCGGTCCACCAACCGACGATGACCAGGCCGGGCAGCACGAAGATGATGGCGGAGAGTGTGCCGGCCGCGGAGGCGACGGTTTGGACGATATTGTTTTCGAGGATGGTGGAATCTTTGACGACGCTGAGCACCGCCATCGATATGACCGCGGCGGGGATGGACGAGGCGAAGGTGAGTCCGACCTTGAGGCCGAGGTAGACGTTGGCCGCGGTGAAGAGCGAGGTGATGAGCACACCGAGCACGAGCCCGCGGATGGTGAGTTCTTTGGGTTTCATGAGAGTTAGGCGTGCGGGGCGAGTCGCTTGGGACCCAATGCGGGTCCGGCGGCGGCGGTGTGCCGCTCAGTCCAGGGGTGACGACGTTGGGGGTCTAATGTTCGCCGTGGCGGGCGCCGAAGCAAGCACTTAGTGCCGTTCTTGGGTCCTGAAATCTGCGTTACACGGGCTTCTCATGGAGACCCGCTTGGGATCGTCCGAAAATAGAAAGGGCCGCCCGAAGGCGGCCCAAGCAAGGCCGGTTGCCCACCCTAAAGGTGGATCAGTCCTGCACCTACAGGGTACGCTCGTTTCGGCGGCGATGCAAGATGTTATGCATTCGCCAAGATACCTAACCGGTCGTTGCAAGTGACAACCGAGCGAAGGATGGGCCCTCGCCATAAGCTCTTACTCATTCGGTTGCACGTGAGCTCTAGCGTTAGGCGCTTGCCATACACTCGAATGCGCATGAAGCGATACGGCAATCGAGCCGGCAACTCCGGCGTGGCGTACTACGATGACGGGCCGGATTTCATCAAGGTGCAGTTCGGCGAGACCGACGAAGTGGTCTACGTCTACGATCACGTTATTCCTGGGGCTGCCGACGTCGCACACATGAAAGCACTCGCCGCCGCAGGGCGGGGTCTGAGCACCTTCATCAGCCAACACGTGCGCGATCGATACCGGCGAAAGGAACCGCGCAACGGATAGCTATGCTGCCGGGTCCTCATGCGTCGGCGATTGGGACGTTGCCTAGATTGGAGACTGCGGCCGAATCAAGTTCACCACCGTTGGCCATCCTAATGAGTGACCTGATCACGATCACTGTCGCAAACGCCTTCGTCTTTACGGCGAAATTCCTGACTGATCGCGCGCCCAACACTTGCGCTGCTTTCACCGCATTGCTTCCATATCGCCAGCAGTTGATTCACGCGCGCTGGAGCGGCGAGGCGTGCTGGATTCCACTCGGCGACTATCAGCTTGGTGTCGGCTATGAGAACCACACGAGCTATCCGTCGCGCGGCGATCTGCTCTGGTATCCGGGCGGAGTCAGCGAAACAGAACTGCTGTTCGCATACGGCTCATCACGCTTCGCAAGCAAAGTTGGTCAACTCGCCGGCAATCACTTTCTCGAGATCATCGAGGGCAGGGAGCGACTCGAGGCGATGGGGCGCCACGTGCTCTATCATGGCGCGCAGGAGATCGTGTTCGACGGCGCCGTCTGCGCGCCCTCCGCCTAAGGACGTGGCTGTGCTCGTGGATACGCGCGCCGCGGGCGTGCGAGCGGCTCCAGAGGCGCTCTGGGGCGACGCACTACCACCGCACTCACTCGAGAACGTGGGTACCGGTCCGCTGCACATCATCAGCACCGAAGTGAAGTCGCCGGCGTCGGTCGCGTAAGCAGGCTTCGCCTAACCCGAGGTCGCTCTGGCGCGCGCGCCACGCGTGGAGATCGTTAGGTGACGGCGACGCCGGCCTGATGCCGTGTTCGCTTCCGGTCTTGCCGTGCGCTATGCTTGTGTCGTCCCCCACTCCGGGAGCCGGAGGTCATGCGCACGCTCAGTCTCTCCCTCGCCGTCGCCATCACTGCCTTCGCCGGTGCACCGCCTCGACACTCACTCCCGCTGCGTCACGAGCGAGTCCCCGCCGCTAACTCCGCGCCGCTCCGCGTCGAGATTTCGTTCCCCGCGTCCACGCACAATGAACCGATCACGGGACGCGTCTTCCTCGCCATCAGCCGCGATTCCGCACCGCCGCCGCTCGCAGGCGCCGGCTCCTTCACCAACAGCACGCCGCTCTTTGGACTCGACGTGAATGCACTCGCACCCGGCCAGCCCGCAGTAATCGACGAATCGACGCTGGGATATCCGGCGAAGTCGCTCAGCGACATTCCCGCCGGCGACTACTGGGTGCAAGCGGTGATGAACGTCTACACCGAATTTCATCGCGCCGACGGACACACCATCTGGGCGCACATGGATCAATGGGAAGGACAGAACTTCACGTCTTCGCCGGGCAATCTCACCAGCGACCCGCAACGGGTGCACATCGATCCCGCCGCGGGCGGTACGGTCCAGATCGCACTCACCCACGTCATCCCGCCCATCCAGATGCCGGCCGATACCAAGTGGGTGAAGCACATCAAGATTCAGAGCGCGCTCCTCACCAAGTTCTGGGGGCATCCATTTTACCTCGGCGCCACGGTGTTGCTCCCGGCGGGATACGACACGCACCCGAGCGTCCAATACCCCGTCGTGTTTCAGCAGGGTCACTTTGGGTTAGGCGCACCGTTAGGCTTCAATCCCGACAGCGTCGCGCTGCCGCCGAAGATCACGACCCTGTTCAGCTCGTACAACCGAGAGCCGGGATGGGTGTTCGCGCGCGCCTGGGAAGGGCCGCGCATGCCGCGCATGATCGCCGTGACGTTCCAGCATCCGACGCCGTACTTCGATGATTCGTACGCCGTCAACTCGGCGAACAACGGTCCTTATGGCGACGCGATCATGACCGAGCTGATTCCCTATCTCGAGTCGCACTTCCGGATGATCGAGGCGCCGTACGCGCGCGTGCTAACGGGCGGATCCACCGGCGGGTGGGAGTCGATCGCGCTGCAGATCTATCATCCAACGTTTTTCGGCGGGACCTGGACCCTCTATCCCGATCCCGTGGACTTTCACCACTATGGGACCTTCGATGCGTACGCCGACACGAACGCCTTCGTGGACGACGCACCCGGGATCGCGCCGTTCAGCCCCATCAGCACGTGGTACCATCCCGAGCGCATGGTCATGCGCGACAACGATGGACAGCCGTGGCTGAGTATCCGCGACATGAGTCGCCTCGAAGCCGTGCTCGGCAGCCATGGGCGGTCGGGCGAGCAATTCGAAGCCTGGGAATCCGTGTACGCTCCGGTCGGCGCAGACGGCTATCCCATGCCGCTGTGGAACAAGCAAACCGGGCACATCGATCGCTCGGTAATCGACTACATGCACGACCACGGCTACGACCTCGAGGCGTACCTGGCGAAGAACTGGAAGACCGTTGGGCCGGATCTCGTCGACAAGATCCACGTCGACGTCGGCGACATGGACAACTTCTATCTGAACCTGGCCGTGATGGACCTGCAGCACTTCCTCGAATCCACGACGGCCCCGCACGTGCCGGGCGTGTTCCGCTACGGGCGTCCTGAGAAGGGACACGGGTGGCAGCACGTGTCCAACGTCCAGTTGCTCGAGGAGATGGCGGCCGCGATCACGAAGCATGCTCCGCCCGGCACGAACACGCACGCGTGGAAGTACTAGTCGATTCCGTCACATGCCGGTGCTGGATGCATCCAGCAATGCACGCGGTGTGGCCGCTGTCGCGCGGCCGCTGGGTACTGGTGCAAGGCTTCGCGTCCAGTCCGGCGCAACTCGACACGCTTCGTGCGATCGTCCGAACCGTGCACGCTCGGTGACGCGGTTCCGTGAATGAGGCCATCGACCGCGCCACAGGGTAACACGCGCCGCATGTGGCAGGCAATTTGGGACGCGCATCCTAACTCACCACTCGCGTTTCGGCTGGCCTAACGGCGTCGACAACCATGGCTGATCTCCTGGGATCCATCGCGCTGTTCTGTCTTCCTGCCCCGCTCATCGCGGTCGCGTTCGTTGCTCTCGCGCGGCGACTAACATGGCCACGGGGACTGCTCGGCGCGCTCGTCGCGCAGTGGGTTCTCGTCGTGGTGATTGCCCTTCGGGCGCAGATCGGACTGCGGGCCTGCTCGCGGAGCGACGCATCATGTCTAAGAGGCCTCGCCGCACCTGCCGGTGCTCACGCCTTGTTCCCCTTTCGGAGCGAGCTACTTCTCCTGCTCGGGGTTGGCGGCACGGTGACTGCCCTCATGATCGGGACGATGGCGACGTGGGTCGTACGACGTGTGTGGCCGCGCTCGCATGATATTTTCTGGCAGCCCGATGTCGGGAGTTAGGCGAATCCACGCGAGTGCAACGACAGCGTGTTCGACATCTTCTTTGCGTCTGGCGAGTTCACCATGTACAGAGAAACGCAGCGAGACTTGGCGATGGATGCTCGGTACCGTTTGCTGGCGGTCGCGTCGCTAACGGTACTGGCCGTTCTTCCGTTGCGCTCACATCGCGCGTGGCGACCTCGCCCGGGCTGAACCCGAGTGTGCGATCGCAGCGCGGCAATAGTCCAGGAAGGGGCACGGCAATTCCTAACTCAAGCTCTGGCTACTTGCCCATCGTGGACCGCGCCTCATCTTCGCCAATGGGGTAGGCGGCACGGGCTCCTTTAGCAGTGGGTGGTCGCATGCAGGGCAACCAGCGAATCGCCGCGCGTCTCGTTGGCATCGCAATATGGTTTCTCAGCCTCCTCGCCTTCGCACAATACAGGTCCTCGCTCGCACATGTCCCTGCCCGGCGATGCAGCCGGCTGCCCCGGTGAAGGAGAGCTCCATGTCGCCACACAACTCGCTGTCCCCAGCCGTGATCGCCCTCATCGCGCTATCGGGCGTCGGCACGGTGTTCGTTCTCCTTAGCCGCTCGGTGGCCGTGACGCGGATCGTTCTACCGTTGACGCTGATTGCGTTTCATGTGGTGGTATTTGTGGCGATCGAGATTTCGCGCGCCCTCGCCAATACTCCTTCGGCGATCATCGCCGCCGCCTTGGCTGCCAATGCCGTTCTTACTTGGTGGATCGTTACCTACTGTACGACGTGCGGCCGCACAATCGGCCGCGGATCCGGCGGTCGCTGCGCGTCGTGCACGCGCGGCGGCGGACGCGCATGATCGAGTGTCCATGTCAGAAGCTCGGCGGCATGCCGCGCACATGGCACGATGTTGTCGAACGCTTCGATGCCGGAGCACGGCTGCGCACCCGGCTGCAGCCGCTCGCGACTAACGGCTCGACCTGGATGTCCGTCTACCGCTGTCGCACGTGCGGAACGGCGTGGGCGAGCGAACGCCCACTCAGTGAATTGCAGGGCGGCGGGCCCGAGTTGTTCTACCGCATCGATGCCGCGGACCCCGTTGCCTGGCTCGAGTCAGCGCGGCCCATGGCGGACGCGCTGCGCCGTATCGCTCAGGACGAACACTTCTTCGAAGTACTCGGCCCGAACGTTGGTCCGGAACGATGTCGGGAACCCGGCTGTTTACGGTTGCGCATCAATCCTGGACTCTTTTGCCGGTGTCATCACTTCGAGATGGTCATGCGGCGCCCGTGTCCGTTCTGGGACCGCGACCCGGCCTAACGAAACGGCGCGCCGCCGCGATCACGGCGCGCGCGGTGGTGCTGGGCGTTTCAGTCGTGGCGCTCCGCCACGAGCTCGCCGGGTTGGACCGCGCCCAACTCACGGCCGCACTCCGACAATATGATGCGCCGCAGGTCGCACTGGCCGTTCTGTGCACGGCCGCCAGCTTTGCGACGCTCGGCCTCGTCGAGTTCCTCGCCCCGCACTACGCCGGTCGCGGCGCATCGCGCGCCATTCCGGGACGAGCGGCGCTCGCCACGGCCTTCGTCGCGCACGCGTTCAGCCAGTCGATGGGATTCGGCCTCCTCACGGGCACAGCGGTGCGCCTCCGCGCATACGCCAAGTACGACGTCGACGCCGAAACGTGCGCGCGAATCAGCATCTTCGTGACCACAACGACGCTGCTCGGGCTCTTCGCGCTTGGCTCGATCGCCTTACTGACCGCGCCGGGATTTTCGCGGTTGGTCTGGACTCGTGCTGCGGCCGCATCGATCGGCGCTGCCATGGCCGCGGTCGTCGTTGCGTACCTCGCGTGGTGTTCGTTAGGCGGAAACAAAGGAATCGGAGTCGGTGAATGGCGACTCACCCCGCCATCTTCGTCGATGGCGGCTACGCAGATGGCGTTGGCGATTGCCGACTGGCTCGTGACCGGAACGGTACTGTACCTGCTCCTACTACATGGAACGTTCGCGTCGTTCACCGGCTTTTTGGCGGCGTACCTGGTTGCACACGCGGCGGGCATCGCGAGCCACGTGCCGGCCGGCGCGGGTGTGTTCGAGGCGACGTTCCTCGCTTCGATCGCACCAGGCGCTGTGAACCCTGAACGCGCCGGACTCGTTGCGTCGCTCGTGGCCTACCGCGTGCTGTACTACGCGCTTCCGTTGTGTGCCGCGGCCGCGCTCGCTACGATCAGCGAGCTCAGGCGGCGACACGGCGCGATGCCGTGATCTCTAACGTCGACGTGCGTGCCGATACATCTCGAGCCAACTCTCCATCACCGTAGAATGACCGCGCCGCCGCATCCGTTCGCGTCGCACGACCCGCGAAGCAATGGAACATCGGACGCCGCGGTGTCGCACCCCGAATGGCTGATCGACAACGCGGACGCGTACGCCCGACTCCTCGCGGTCATGGCCACCGCACGCCGGTCCGTCTGGATCACGCAGCTCGCGTTCGACGCCGACTGCGTCGCCTACGCGCACGACGCCGCCCACCCCCACGCTCGGCCTAACGCAAAGCAGAACGACCGCGTGGTCGCCGATGCGCTGCTGGCGCTGGTGGAGCACGCCGCGGTCGACGTACGCATCCTGCTCAACGCGACGGTCTTGCTCAATACCGCCCGTGCGCTGCGCCGCCACGTCGCCCACCAGCTCGCCGCCCGGGCGCCGGTTGCGGGACGTGTATCCGTGCGCGGCGTGCGCCGGTTCCCGAACTTCCTGCACGTCAAGATGGTCATCGTCGATGGAGCGGAAGCCTTCCTCCTCGGCTCCCCATTCGTGAACAGCTATTGGGACACGCCCCGGCACCATCCCGTGGACGCGCGCCGGCCGATGCGCGAGTTAGGCGGGCGCCCGCTGCACGACGTGTCGCTCCGCCTGGCTGGTGACTCGGTGCGGCACCTCGAGGCCTGCTTCGCGGAGCTGTGGAACGCCGCCGATGGCGCGGAGCGCGGCGAGCCGCTGACGCCGCCGCCGGCGACGCGGCATCGTCCGTTAGGCGGCGAGCACTGTCGTGTGCTCCGCACGCTGCCGCGCCGCATGCTGTCGCACGCGCCACACGGGTGCACCGATGTGCTCGACGCGCTCCTCGATGGCATCCGCGGCGCGCGCTCGCTCATCTACGTCGAACATCAATACCTGACGTCGCGTGTCGTGGTGACGGCGCTCACCGACGCGCTCCGCCGCCGTCGCGACCTCGAGCTCGTCGTCGTGCTCAATCAAAATCCCGATCTCACCGCATACTGGGCATGGCAGAACGCGCGGATCGTGCAGTCGGGCCTGCTCGACCATCCGCGCGCCGGCCTGTTCACCCTGTGGAGCGCTGCACCGGACGACGCGCGGCCCGGTGTCACGGTGATCAATCAGGTCTTCGTGCACAGCAAGGTGGTCGCGATCGACGACGCGTGGGCGATGGTCGGCGCCGCGAACCTCGATGGCTTGTCGCTCCATTCGTACGGCGATGACTTCACCGGCCGCCTCGCGCGCCGGATCTTCCGCCACGTTCGCAACGTCGAGGTGAGTGTGGTCGTGCGCGACGATGCGCGCACCCGACCCGCGTCGGGGAGCGTGGCCGAACTCCGCACGCGATTGTGGGCCGAGCACCTTGGCGTTAGGCAGGAGGCGATCGGCGCGCGGCCGTCTCGCGGATGGCTGCCGATGTGGCGCGCGCGCGCTGTGGCCAACGCGGCAGCGCTGAAGCGCATCGCGGACGGTGCGGGCGACTCGTGCGGCATGAATGGCTTCGTGCTGCCCTACAGTCTCGAGTTGACCCCGTCCCGACAACTGGCCGACCTCGGCGTGCGAGCAGACAGCGGGCGTCTCGACGTGCGCTTCGACCCGGGCCCGTTGGCATCGCGACTCAGCGCCGGCTGGGTGCGGAACATGTTCGCGTGACGACCGTCGTCCGTGTCGAGCAGGAGTTTCGCGCTTTCGTCGGCGACGCGCGATTCCCGTGTCTGGCCGCCAAGGGCGCGGTGCGCCGGCGCGACCACGAGCTGCGCGTCTACAGTGCGTTAGGCGCGGACGACGCGACCGGCGCGCTCGCCGCCGACCTGCGCGACTTCGTAGGCCGCGCCAAGAACGACGCGGTGCGATTCACCGCGTTCGTCGCCGTGTTCCCGATCGACGCTCCCGAGGACGAGCGCGAATTCGAGCGGCGGCTCTGGCTGCAGCTGCAACTCTTGCACGATCGCGACGATCCGGTCGTCGGCTGGGATCCCAGCGTGAGCGCCGATCCCGACGATCCGCGATTCTCGTTCAGCTTTGCGGGCTGCGCGTTGTTTGTCGTTGGGCTCGACCCGCACAGCTCTCGCCTCGCGCGGCGCTTTCGGTGGCCGGCGCTCGTGTTCAATCCGCACACCCAGTTCGAGCGGTTGCGGCGCGATGGTCAGTACGATCGGCTGCGCGCCCTCATCCGCGATCGCGAGATTGCGCTGCAGGGTCGCATCAATCCAAATCTCGCTGACTTCGGCGAGCGATCCGAGGCGCGACAGTACTCGGGGCGCGAGACGACAGACGGCGAGTGGCGGTGCCCATTCCATCGGCGCACACCCTGATGAGACGAACATGACCGATGCGCACACGAAGTCGCTGCATCTCGCGCCGCAGACAGGCACCGGGTTCGTGCTCCGCCGCGGCGACCTGCTCGAGATCATTGATGTCGAAGGCGAACAGGTCGCGGACCTCACCGCGTTTGCGGGCGACGATTCCACCGAATGGCTGTCGTCGGGCCGGACGATCGATTACGCCAACACGATCTACGTCACCACGGGACACACGCTCTACTCGAATCGCAGCCGGCCGATGTTTACGATCGTCGCCGACGCCGTCGGGCGCCACGATTTTCTGTTCACGCCGTGCAGCCCCGAGACGTTCACGATCCTGTACAAGGCGACGGGCCATCACCCGAGCTGTTTCGAGAACCTCGTGCGCGCGCTGACCCCGTTCGGCATCATGCCTAACGCAATTCCGACGACGCTCAACGTGTTCATGAACGTGGAGGTCCTCGCATCGGGCGAGCTGCACATCTTGCCGCCGCGCTCGCGCGCCGGCGATTCCGTGTTGCTCCGGGCGGAGATGCCGCTCATCGTCGGCGTCACGGCGTGCTCGGCGGAGCTCTCCAACAACGGGCGGTTCAAGCCGATCGACCTCGTGATTCGCGCTGTCGACGGAGACGCACCTCCGCGTGTCGCGCCATCAAAGTCCGCATCCGCGTAGCGGCGAGCCGCATGCGTTGGCCGCGATACGGCACGCCGCCCAACGACACGCGCGCGCCGAGCGCGAGCCAGATGCACACGGCGCGCTCGATCACCCAGACGGGTGCGAAGAGCGGCGCCGCCGCGGGGAAGACTCGCGTGCCCCCCGCTCGGCGCCGGCCAACTTCGGCCGCGATCACGATGGCGGCCGCAATGATGAGCACCGCCACCCATCGGCCGGTGATGGCGAGCCACAGCGCGACCGGAAGCGCGGCCAACTGGAGCATGAACCGCGCGGGCCGCGCCAGCTCGTCGTACGCTTGGCGCACGCGCTGCGACCAGAAGTGCCTAACGGAAGACGGTCGGCGTCGCACGTAGACGTCGAGCAGCGCCGACTCGCGCCCGCCGGCGGCGATCACCGTGCGTACGAGCTCCAGGTTCTCGAACATCACGCGACCATCGTAGCCGTTCGTCGCGCGGAGCACCGAGAGTCTGACGCCCAACGTGCCCGGCCAATCGCCGCCGCTCACGCGGTTGAGCAGGGTGCGTCCGGTATCCCAGAGCGCGTGCCAGGGCATCGGGTCGAAATAATTCTGCGGACGAACGACGTCCGCCGAGTCGAGCGCGGCGGCGACGCCGCCCAACGACTCGGCATCGTAGCGCACATCGTCATCCGCAATGATCACGCGCTCATGGGACGCGATCCGGAGTCCGGTGAGCACGCCGCCTACCTTCCCCATGGGTGTCTCGTGGTCGGGCGCGATGTGGATGAGACCCGAGCGCACACTCTCGCCCCACCGCGCCGCGTGGGCGGCGAAGACGCGGGCGGGCGAGCCGTCGACGACGATCACCTCCGCGCGGGCCGTCAGCCACGCCAGATACGCCGCCATCTCGCCGCTCGCGCGGGGGACCGCGGACTTGAGCGGGAGGATGTAACTTAGCCCCGACGCGGTCGGCGCAGCCGTCGGACCGTCATTCACTTCAGCAGCCTCGTTCTCATGCCTAACGATACCGCAACGTCACCCGGTGTGCTCGGCGACCTTCCGTCCGACGCGGTGCGGGCATCGCTGCACCGCATGGCGGACTGGGTCGCCGATTACCGCGACACGCTCGAGCAGCGCAGCATAGCACCGAGCACGAATCCGGGCGAGATCGCCGGACAATATCCCGCCGAGTTGCCCGAGAGCGGGGAATCACTCGACACGCTCTTCGGCGAGCTCGATACCGTCGTGGCACCCGGCATCGTGCACTGGGGACATCCGTCATTCCTCGGCTATTTCGGCAGCACGAGCAACGGTGCAGCGCTGTTGGGCGAGATCGCCGCCGCCGCGCTCAACGTGAACGCGATGACGTGGCGAACATCGCCGGCCGCTACCGAGCTCGAAACGCTGGTCCTCGGATGGATCCGGCGCATGATCGGGTTGCCCGACACGTTCACAGGCATCGTGTACGACACGGCGTCGGTTGGCGTGCTGCACGCGCTCACCGCGGCGCGCGAGCGATGTGCGCCGTATGTGCGGCAGCGCGGGATCGCCGGCCGAGCCGACGTCCCGACGTGTCGAGTGTATGCATCGGATCAGGCGCACAGCTCGGCCGACAAGGCGATGATCGTCCTCGGGCTCGGCGAGCACAACGTGGTCCGTGTGCCGAGCGATGCGGAGTTCCGGATGCATGTCGGTGCGCTGCGTGCCGCGATGGATGCGGATCGGCGGGCGGGCATGATGCCGCTCGCGGTGATTGCGACCATCGGTACGACGTCGACGGCGAGTGTCGATCCAGTGGCCGACATCGCGGCTGTGTGCCGCGAGGCAGGTGCGTGGCTGCACGTCGACGCGGCGTACGGTGGCGCGATGGGCGTGCTGCCCGAGGGTCGTTGGGCGTTAGGCGGCGTCGAGCTCGCGGACTCGATGGTCATCAATCCGCACAAGTGGTTGTTCGTGCCGCTGGACTTCAGCGTGTTGTACACGCGGCATCCCGGGTTGCTGCGCAGCGTGTTCTCGTTGACGCCGGAATATCTTCGCGGCGATTCCGCGGATGGGGCGAACGGACGCGCGGCGATCGATTACATGGATTATGGATTGCAGCTGGGGCGGCGATTTCGTGCGCTCAAGGCGTGGATGGTGCTGCGGGCGTTCGGCCGCGCCGGTATTGCGGCGCGCATTCGCGAGCACCTGCGGTTAGCGCGCGTGTGGGCACAGTGGGTGGAAGACGAGCCATCGTTCGTGCTCGCGGCGCCGGTGTCGATGGGTGTCGTGTGTTTTCGCTTCGCGCCGGCCGGCGTGAGCGAGGCGCGGTGCGACCGGTTGAACGAAGCGATCGTGGCGGCGGTGAATGCGTCCGGCGAGACATACCTCACGCACACATCGCTTCGCGGGCGGATCGCGATGCGGATCGGGCTTGGCAACATCCTCACGACGGAGCGCCACCTGCTTCGGGCGTGGGAATGCGTTAGGCGAGAAGCCGGCGACACCGCCAAGCTCCAGCTGCAGGCCGTCATCGCTTCGGACTAACGCTAACAATCGCCGGCTAGCGGATCTTCAGGTTTTCGGCGGGAGCGCAGATGATCTTCGCAATCGTTGCGGTACTTGCAGCCGGTCTCTTCACCGGCGCGGCGGTTTACGTGACGCTGGTCGAGCACCCGGCGCGCTTGGAATGCGGGCCGGCGGTCGCGCTCACCGAGTTCGGCCCGAGCTATCGACGGGGCACGGTGATGCAGGCGTCGCTGGCCGTGATCGGGGGACTCGCGGGCGTGGCGGCATGGCTGAGCGGGGACGGGCGGGGATGGCTGGTAGGCGGCCTTCTGCTGGTCAGCGTCGTCCCCTACACCCTGCTGGCGATCTTGCCGACAAACCGCGAGCTGCTTGCCGGCGCCTCGCTCACGGACGCCCCTCGCGGAATGCATCTCTTGAGGCGCTGGGGGCGTCTGCACACGCTGCGCTGGGTGTTGAGCGGGGCCGCGTTCATTCTCTTTGTGACCCTGCTCGTGCGGCAGCGTTAGGCGGCAGCCGGCACGCCCGCCTCACGCTGCGACGCGCGATCGTACGTCACGCGGTTCGACCCTTCCGGCGCCTCCGCGTCGACTTCGATCGTGTGCGCGCCGTCGCTCGTTTCTGCGGATTCGCGTCGAGCCCGCGGCGCACGAATGCGCGTGTGGCGTCCAACACGGCCGTTGATTGCGCCGGATCGACCGCGCGCGCGAGCACGAGTCCGCCCACCATGCAGGCCAGCAGGGCCGTTGCGTCTTTTTCGTCGTGCTCCGTGCCCCGCAAAAAAGTCTCGAGCCACGCGACGCGGCGTTCGATGCCGCGAGCGAGCGCGTGCCGCACGTCGCTGGGCGCGCGCGCGAGCTCGGGGCCTAACGCGGCGAGCGGGCATCCGCGTTCCGGATGCGCGGCGTGCTTGGGGCTCAAGTAGGTGTCGACGACCGCGTCGATGCGCTGCTCGGCGGACAGCGACTGGGTCGCCGCCGAGAGCATGTCCAGGGTCTGACCGTTTGCGGCGTCGAGCGCCGCGCGCAGGAGATCACCCTTCGAGCCGAAGTGTGCGTAGAAGCCGCCGTGCGTCAAACCGGCCTCGGCCATGATCTCCGCGATGCTCACGCCGTCGACGCCGCGCGCGCGCACGGCCGCGGCCGCCGCCTGCACGATGCGTTCCCGGGTGCGCTCTTTGTGTTCGTCCGTCCATGGCATGATGTTCATCATATTGTGCGCGACGCGCTCCCGCAACCCCGCCTTGACACAATATGATGAGCATCATATTGTCAAGGCATCATTCATCTGGAGGGCATCATGCTGGACTCGATTCGCATCGTGCTGATGGCGATCTCGATGGCCGTTCTCCTGGTCGCGATCGCGACCAGCCTTACGCTTCGGCGCGGTCAGCGCCTCACGCTCGCGGCGATCGTCGGGGCATGGATCGGCGTGGCTGTGGCGCTATCGGCCGCCGGCGTGTTCGCCAAGGTGCCGATCGGAGCGCTCGCCGTCCTGTCGCTGTTCGGAACTCCCTTGATTGCGGCCGCTCTGTTCGCCTCGTTCAGCCCTGCATTTCGCACGGCCGTGCTCGGACTTCCGACGCCGCTGCTCATTGGGCTCAACGTGATCCGCATCCTGGGCGTGCTCATGGTCCTGGAGGCAATCACTGGCCGGATGTCGGGGCCATTTCCGTATTCCGCGGGCTGGGGTGACTTCATTACGGGTGTGTTCGCGCTTCCTGTCGCATGGCTGGCCGCTCGGACGACGAAGGGCGACCGCTGGGTTGCGGCCTGGAACGCGTTTGGAATGCTCGATCTGATCGTCGCTGTCTCGCTCGGGATCCTGTCGGCGAACGGCTCGCCGATCCAGGTCATTCACGCGGGCATTGGCAGCGCGGCCATGGCGACGCTTCCGTGGTCGCTGATTCCAACCGTTCTGGTGCCGTATTTCCTGTTCTCGCACGCCCTCGTCTTCGCGCAGCTGCGGGCGCGGGCGCGCAACCTGGGCACGGCACGACGTCAGGTGATGGCGCCTAACGTGCAGGCGGCGGCCGCGAGGCGAGTGCCGGCGGCATAACTGTGCCGACGTGTTTGCGCGCTCAGGTGTCGACCCCGGCGTCAAACGACAACGGCATCACAGGCCGGTTCAACCGGTCAATGCAACGGGTGCGGCCTCCCCGTGGTCCGTCATTCGTCGTTCGTTTCGTGTTGTCCTACCCGTCGTCCGTCCGTCGTTGTTCGTGACCAGTGCGTCGCACACCATGATGCGACTGAGAAGCCGGCCACGGCCGTCGCCGGATGACGCACCCCGAATGACGGACCACGGGTAGGAAAGCACGAAACGAACAACGAAGGACGGTCCAGAACACGACCTATCGCGTGTCGAATGCAATGATTGCAGAGTCGCTCGCGCAGGCCGGAGCGGATAGCCATATTGGCGCGTCTCCAACCGGACCGCCAACATCAATCCGAACGACGCAGGCGACGTCACAGCATCGAGCGCGCCGCTGGACTTCACAGGTCGCGTCGCGATCGTCACCGGAGCCGCACGCGGACTGGGCCGAGCCGTTGCCGCGCGACTCTACGAACGCGGCGCACGTGTCGCGGTCAACGTTCGCGACGCGACCCGTGCTAACGCACTGGCAGCGTCGCTCGGCGACCGCGCGCTGGCGGTGCCGGGCGATATCGCCGCGGATGGCGTGCCGGACGACATCGTTCGCCGCACCATGGATCGATTCGGCCGCATCGACGTGCTCGTGAACAATGCGGCCTTCGCGCGCTCGACGCGTTTCCCGAATCTGTCGGCGCAGGAGTTTCGCGACGCGCTCGAGGTGAACCTGGTCGCGCCGTTTCTGCTCATCAAGGCGGTGCTGCCGGCGATGCAGGCGCAACGCTACGGCCGCATCGTCAACATCTCCTCGTCGGCGGGCCGCATGGTGAGTACGTTAGGCGGCGCCCATTACACGGCCTCCAAGGCCGGCCTCCTCGGCCTAACGCGCGCCTCCGCCAAAGAGCTGGGCCCGTTCGGCATTACCGTGAACGCCGTGTGCCCGGGTATGATCGACACCGAGCTCACGCACGAGAACGCGACGCCCGAGCTGCTCGCGCGCCTCGCCGCGAGCTATCCCGTTCCCCGACTCGGGACCCCACGGGAGGTGGCCGACCTCGTGTGCTTCGCCGCGTCCGAAGCGGCGGGCTATGTCACCGGAACGTCGCTCGATATCAACGGCGGCGATCTCATGATGTGACACCCCCACCCATCACGGTATGAAAGAGAGCACGCGTGTCCTCGTGGCGCTCGCGGCCGCGATCGCCGGCGGCGCCATCATCGCTGCGTTAGGCAACCAGTCGTGGCTCCACGCGGCCGACGCGGTCGCCCCCATCGGGACGCTCTGGGTGAACGCCATCCGGATGACCGTGATTCCGTTGGTCGTGTCACTCCTCATCACCGGCGTTGCCTCGGCCACGGACGTCACCGCGATCGGCAGGCTCGGCGGCCGCACACTCGTCGTGTTCGGCCTCTTGTTGGCGGCGACCGCTGTGGTCGTCATGCTGCTCGCTCCACCATTGTTCGCGCTCCTCCCGCTTCCGTCGACAGCAGCGGCGAGGCCCGCACTGCCGGCCGGTGCGGCCGAAGCGGCGAGCCAACTAGCCGCGGGCGGGCAGGCCGCGAGCTTCAGCGCCTGGCTCACCTCGTTGATCCCGCCGAATCCCATCGCGGCCGCGGCAAACGGCGCCATGGTGCCGCTCATTCTCTTCACGCTCATCCTCGCGATCGCCATCGCGCGCAGCCCGGAGCCCACGCGCGCCCCGCTCGTCAAACTCGCCCAAGCGTTAGGCGACGCGATGATGGTCATCGTTCGATGGGTCGTGTGGCTGGCGCCGATCGGTGTGTTCGCCCTCGTCCTGCCGCTCGCGGCGCACCTCGGTGGCTCGGTGGCCGGCGCGCTCGGCTTGTACATCGCCGCGTACTCGGTGGTGAACATCGCCGTCATCCTGCTTCTGTATCCAGTCGTGGCCGCCTTCGGCGGAATACCGATCCGCCGATTTGCGCGGGCAGCACTGCCCGCGCAGCTCATCGCGTTCAGCTCCAGCTCCTCGATCGCGTCGCTGCCGGTGCTCATGGAGAGCGGGGAACGCGGGCTCGACCTCTCGAGTCGCATCACCGGCTTCGTGCTGCCGCTCGCCGTCTCGGTGTTCAAGATTGGCGCGCCGGTGTCGTGGACGATTGGCGCACTGTTCGTCGGATGGTTCTACGGCGTCCCACTGCACGCGCGCGAGCTGGCGACCGTCGGCGTGGCGTCAGTATTCCTGGCGTTCGTGGCGCCGGGTGTGCCACGCGGCGCGTTCATCATGCTCACACCGCTGTTCCTCGCCATCGGATTGCCACCGGAAGGCATTGGCATTCTGATCGCGGTCGATGCGCTGCCGGACACGTTCGCGACCGCGCTCAACGTCACCGGCGATCTGGCGGCGGCAGCGTTGGTGGCGCATGCTGATCGCCAGCCTCAGTCGCTTCCAAGTCCGGCCGAGGCGTGACCGTGCCCCGAGCCTAACGCTGTCCGTCATACCGCTTTAGGCACCGCGCAAAGCCGGCGCTACGCCGGACGAGGCGGCCCGAACCAGGTCGTGAGCGCCTCGGCGAGCCCGGCCTGTGTCCCATCTCCCACCCAGGCGACGTATCCGTCGGGCCGCACCAGCACGGCGTGAGGCGCGGGAACCTCCCCCAATACCGGCAGCTCCCACGGTCCCGCGTACTCGGCGTCGACTAACGGAACGCGGTCGGACCACGGAGCGATATCGACCGGGCCGCCGAAGTTGACTAACGCCGGCCTCGCCTCGTGCAGCAGCGTGAAAACCCGCAGCGGACCCCGGGTGGTGGCGAGATCGAGATCCGGCATTCGACGCCCCAGCAACGGGTGACCCGCGCCGAGGTCGTAGTGCACGTCCAGACCCGACATCTGACCGGCCAATCGCTTGCGCGGCTCGTCCATGGCGAGCATCTCCGCAACGTACTC
>DASVAC010000124.1:0-2120 GCA_036376535.1 Gemmatimonadaceae bacterium
GCCGGCGACGGCGCGGCGCGCCCCGCGAGCGCGGCCGCCGACGACGCGATGCGCGCGCTCGTCTCGCTGGGCTACAGCACCGGCGACGCGGAGAAGGCGGTGCGGCGCGTGGTCGAGGCCGACGGGCGCGGGCTCTCGGCGTCCGAGCTCATTCGGGCGGCGTTGGCGCGGATGACGGGCGGGAGCTGAGGCGGGCCGGCCGATGTAATCGATCGGTGACACTTGACAAATGTAATCGCCCGGTGACACAATGTCATTGTCACCGATCGATTACATCATGATTATCCGCACCGCTTCAGAGCTCGGGCATCTCATCCGCGACCGTCGCCGCGCGGCCACCTTGACGCAAGAGGAATTGGCCACGCGTATCGGCGTGAGCCGGCGGTGGGTCGTCGAAATCGAACGCGGAAAGAAGACCGCGGCACTGTCGCTCGTGCTGCGCACGCTGAATGCGCTTGGCATCCGCCTCGATGCGCGACAGCAGGATGCCCCCCGCGATCGATCCTCGATTGATCTGAACGCGATCATCGAGCACGCCAAGTCACGCCGCTGAACCGCACCTTCGGCCGAACGGGATGAATCGGGATCGCATCCTCGTCGCCTTGCTCGAGGGGGTGCGCGTCGGCCTGGTCGAGCAGGACGCGCGCGGGCGACTGCGCTTCATCTACGACGACGCGTGGCGACAGGATGTGCACGCATATCCGCTGTCGCTTTCTCTGCCGTTGACCGCGGCCCAGCATGGCCATGACCCCACCAACGCGTTTCTGTGGGGCCTTCTACCGGACAACACGCGGACGTTGGACCACTATGGCCGCCTGTTCGGTGTCTCGTCTGGGAATCCCGTCGCCTTGCTCTCGCGCATGGGTGGCGACTGCGCCGGCGCGGTCCAATTCGCGACCCCGGATGATGTCGAACGCCTAACGGCCGCCCGATCTGCCGAACGCGTGCAATGGCTCGGCGAAGACGAGGTCGCTGCCGAGCTGCGCAGCGTTCGGCAAACCGGAATTCCGGGCACATCTGCGCACGCGAGCGGACAATTTAGCCTGGCCGGTGCCCAGCCGAAAATTGCGCTGCTCGAGGAAGGCGGCCGCTGGGGCAGACCGAGTGGTCGAACTCCCAGCAACTACATTCTCAAGCCGCCGACCGGGCAGTTTCACGGCTTTGTCGAGAACGAGCACTTCTGCCTCGAGGTCGCAAAGTTTCTGAGCCTCGGCGCCGTGTCCTCGCGTGTACGTCAGTTCGGCGAAGAAACGGCAATCGTCGTCCAACGATTCGATCGCGCCAGGCACGGTCGACTGTATACCCGTATTCATCAAGAAGATGTGTGCCAGGCACTCGGCGTGATGCCGACACGGAAGTACGAAAACGACGGAGGACCGAGTATCGCCAGAGTGATCGGTCTCTTGCGCGACGCTTCGTCGAATCCCCAGGACGACATTCTGCGCTTCCTCCGAGTAACGGCACTGAATTGGGTCATCGCTGCAACTGATGCGCATGCGAAGAACTACGCCCTGCTGCACGCATCAGGAGGCGCCGTCCGGCTGGCTCCATTCTATGACATCCTCAGCTATTTACCGTACGCGGATGACGCCCTGCACCGCGTGAAGCTCGCCATGAACATTGGCGGCGAGTATCTCGTTCGCCGGGTCAATCGGCGCTGCTGGGAGGGCCTCGCGAGACAATCCCGGTTAGGCGCGACGGACGTTCTCGATACGGTGCGCGACGTTGTGGCACAGGTGCCAAGCGCGGTCGAATCCGCGACGGACGCAGCGGTGGAGTCCGGACTCGATTCAACCGTTATCCGCACGCTGAGCAGGCGCATTACCAGTCGGACGCGCGCGTGCGCGGCCATGCTCGCCGCGTGAGCCGACATCGCGCCCCGACACCCGAACTGCCGGAGCCGCGCCGAGTCGCTCTGGCCTGGCAGGATGGATCGCCGCGCTCTAAGATGAGCGAACCCCATCGCATCGGAGTTCGGGATCGCATGATCGCCCAACGCGCCACGACGTTCACGGAGTCCGTGATTCGCGAGATGACGCGGATCGCGCAGCAGCACGGCGCGATCAACCTCGCGCAGGGCTTCCCCGATTTTCCGATGCCCGCGCCGATGAAGGACGCGG
>DASVAC010000125.1:0-16831 GCA_036376535.1 Gemmatimonadaceae bacterium
CCGGGCGCGCCCCGACGTCTCCTTGCCCCACGCCGCGACGAGCAAGAGGAGCATCGCGCCGGCGGACAGCACGAGCTCCGGAAGCAGCGCGAGGCTCAGTTGGGCGGGGATCGAGAGATCGAAGGACATCTATCGCGCTCCTCCGTTCTCATTCGCGCTGGCCAATCGCGCGCCGGTGGTCGTGGTCACCACCTGCACGAAGTTCTGCGCCGAGCGCTCCATGCGCTGGAGCACCGGAGCCGGGTAGATGCCGATCCAGAGGATCGCCGCGGTGAGCACGCCGACGATGACGACCTCGCGCCGATTCAGGTCGGACAACAGAGCGTTCTCGGGTTTGTCCAACTTGTTGAACAGGATCCGCTGGATCGCCCAGAGCAGATAGCATGCGGCGAAGATGACGCCGGTGGTCGCGACCAGCGTGAACCACGGATGAGTCTTGAAGGACCCGATGAGCACCAGGAACTCGCCGACAAATCCGTTCGTCCCCGGAAGCCCGATGCTGCTCAGCGACACGAGCGTCAGCACCACCGCGAACATCGGGACGACGCGCGCGATGCCGCCGTACGCGTCGATGAGCCGCGTGTGCTTGCGCTCGTAGATCATGCCGATGAGGAGGAACAGCGCGCCCGTCGAAATACCGTGGTTGATCATGACCATCAGCGCGCCCTGCACGCTCTGCAGCGTCAGCGCGTAGATGCCTAACATGACGAAGCCCAGGTGGCTCACGGACGAATACGCCACGAGCCGCTTGAAGTCGGGCTGCACCATGGCCACGAGCGCGCCGTAGATGATGCCGATCACGGCGAGCGTGAGGATCGTATCGCGTACCCACGGCGTGAGCGCCGCGCCCGGGAACAGCGGCAGCGCGAAACGCAGGAAGCCGTACGTTCCCATCTTGAGCATGATGCCGGCCAGGATCACCGACCCCGCCGTGGGTGCCTCGGTGTGCGCGTCGGGCAGCCACGTGTGGAACGGGAACATCGGCACCTTCACCGCGAACGCGAGGAAGAATGCGCCGAAGAGCCACAGCGCCGCGCGCGACGTGAACACGGCGTGCTGCATGATGCCGTCGTAGCTGAACGTGTTGTGCAGCGTGACCGTGTCGACCGAGTGCAGCCACAAATACAGGATCGCCACGAGCATCAACAGCGAGCCGAGGAACGTGTAAATGAAGAACTTGATGCTCGCGTAGATGCGCCGCTCGCCGCCCCAGATCCCGATGATGAAGTACATCGGGATCAGCATGACCTCCCACATCACGTAGAAGAACAACAGGTCGAGCGCGAGGAACACGCCGATCATGCCGGTGGTCAGCACCAGCAGCAGCACGTAGTAGCCGCGCACCTTCTCGCGCACGCTGGTCCACCCGCCCAACACGGACAGCGGCATGAGGAACGTGGTGAGCAGCACCATGAAGAGCGAGATGCCGTCGACGCCCATGTCGACGTTGGCGCCCCACGCGGGGATCCACCAATGCGTCACGCGGAACTGCCAGGCGACGGTGCTCGGATCGAACGCCCACCACATGCCTAACGAGACGACGAACTCGATCAGGAACGTGATGAGGGCGATCCACCGCGCCGACGGCGCCGCGGCCAGTGAGCCGTCATCGTTGGCCACCACCGACTGCAGCACGATGAGCAGCGCGCCGACGAGCGGAATCCCGAGCAGCGCCGGCAGCACCCAGGCGCCGTAATGAATCGAAAGGAGGAATTCGCGCATGGCTCAGCGGAAAGTGAAGGCGCTCAACACGGCGAGCACCCCGATGACGATCGCCCAGGCGTACGCCCCCACCTGCCCCGACTGCAACCACGAGCCGATGCTCGCGAGCCCGCGCATGAACCAGGCGCTGCCGTTCACCAACACGCCATCCACGAGTCCCGAGTCGATTCCCTTCCACAGGAACGCGCGCGAGAACGTGACCAACGGCGTGACGATCGTGCGGTCGTACAGCTCGTCGACGTAATACTTGTTCTCGAGGACGCGACCGAATCCCGTGGAGGGCTTGGCGTCGCGCTTGGGTACGAGTGCAGCCGGCGTGAGCTTGACGAATGCGGTCGCGATACCGGCGATGGCGACGACGATCGCCAACGCGACGAGCAAGACCTCGTGCGGCGTCTCGGCGGCGACGCCGTGCGTGATCCGCAGCGACGCGTCGCTGACGACGGGCGCCAGCCACTGATCGAGGGCCCCGGTCCAGCTCTCGGGTAGATGCAGGAACGCGGGCAGGTCGATCACGCCGCCTAACACACTCAACACGCCGAGCACCACGACCGGACCCGTGAGCACCGGCGGCGCCTCGTGCAGGTGCTCCTGCTCCTTCGCGCCGGTCCGGTTGGGCCCGTGGAAGGTGTAGAGCATCAGGCGCGTCATATAGAGCGCGGTGAGGAACGCGCCGGCGAGCGCCAGCACGTAGACGGCATACAGCACCACGCTGCCCGGGATGCCTAACCACCGCGCGTCGGCGAGCGTGCTGTCGCTCGCCCGCGCGATCACCGAGCCCAGAATCTCGTCCTTGGAGAAGAAGCCCGCGAAAATCGGGATGCCCGAAATCGCGAGCGTCGCGATCCACATCATCACGAACGTCACCGGCAGGTAGGCCTTGAGCCCGCCCATGTTGCGCATGTCCTGCGCGTCATCGGTGTTGTGCGTGTGGTGATACGCCGCGTGCATGGCGAAGATCACCGAGCCGGAGCCCAGGAACAGGAGCGCCTTGAAGAACGAGTGGGTGACGACGTGGAACAGGCCGGCCACGTAGGCGCCCACGCCGACGCCGATGAACATGTAGCCGATCTGCGAGACCGTCGAATACGCGAGGACTTTCTTGATGTCCCACTGCTTGAGCCCGATCGTCGCCGCGAACAGCGCCGTCACGGCACCGATCACGGCCACCGTTAGGCACGCGACCGGCGACAGCGAAAACAGGAACGAGCTCCGCGCCACGAGGTACACACCCGCGGTGACCATCGTCGCCGCGTGGATCAACGCGGACACCGGCGTTGGACCGGCCATCGCGTCGGGCAACCATACGTAGAGCGGGATCTGCGCGCTCTTGCCGGTGCAGCCCAACAACAAGAAGAGACAGATCGTGGTGAGGAGCGGCCCGCCCGCGGGCAGCGCGCCCACGCCGGCCGCCACACCCGAGAAATCGAGCGTCCCGACGTTGGACCAGATCATGAACATGGCGATCAAGAATCCGAAATCGCCGATGCGGTTCACGATGAACGCCTTCTTGCCCGCGTCGGCGTTCGCCTTGTCGTTGAACCAGAATCCGATGAGCAGGTAGGACACGAGTCCCACGCCTTCCCACCCGACGAACATCACCGGATAACTCGCGCCCAACACCAGCACGAGCATGAACGCGACGAACAGATTCAGGAACGAGAAGTAGCGCGCGTATCCCGGATCGTCGCCCATGTAGCCGACGCTGAAGATGTGGATCAGCGCGCTGACGCCGGTGACGAACAGCACCATCATCACCGACAGCTGGTCCACCTGGAATGCCCAATGGAGCGGCAGGTCCGTGCCAACGGGCATCCACGAGAAGTACGTCTTGACGAACGGCGTCGCCATGTGCGACGGCATCGCCACGAAAATGGCGACGGCGAGCGCGAACGAGAGCAGCAGCACGAGCGGTCCGACCACCGTCACCACAACGTGCAAGGGCCCCCGCTTCGGTGCGGCATGGTCGTCGTGGCCGGCATGCGCATCGTGCTCGGCATGCGATGAAGCGTCGTGTGCGCCGTGCGCGGCCGACGGATCCGCCGGTCCCACACGGAACGCGCTGAACAACGAGATCGCGCCGTTGATCACGAACCCGATCAGCGGCAGTACCGGCAGCAGCCACACCAGCTCGGCGATGGAGCCGGCGAGCGGATGCACTCCACCCGGTTGGGCCAAGGGGAGGGGCGCCTGGAGCATCAGCCTTTCAGCAGATTGATGTTCTTGAGGTCCACCGTCTCGTGGTGGCGGAAGATCGCGATGATGATGGCTAACCCGACGGCTGCTTCAGCGGCGGCGACGCTCATGACGAAGATCACGAACACCTGACCGCCCGCTCCGTACAGCCGCGAAAATCCAATGAACGACAGATTCACGGCGTTGAGCATCAGCTCGACGCACATGAAGATGATGATCGCGTTGCGGCGCGTGAGGACGCCCACCACGCCGATCACGAAGAGAATCGCGGAGAAGAAGAGGGCTTCGGGAACCATGTCTAACTCCGCTTCTTGGCGAGAACCACCGCGCCGACGATCGCCACGAGCAGCAGCACGCTCGTGATCTCGAACGGCAGCAGATACGCACGGAAGAGCGGCTCCGTGATGGGCGTGGTGATGTTCGTGCCACGCGGCAGCCACGCGAGCTCGGCCGGCAGCTTCTGACGCGCGATCACCAGCACCTCGGCCAACATCACGAGACCCGCCAGCAGCGCGATGATCCGCGCGCCCTTCCCTCTGATGTCGGCCACGCTGGGGGGCAACCCGAGATTGAGCAGCATGACGACGAATAGGAACACGACCATGATCGCGCCGGCGTACACGAGCACCTGGATCGCGCCCACGAACTGCGCATCCATCATGATGTAGAGCGCCGCGATGCAGAACATCGTGTTCACGAGCCAGAGCGCCGCCGCCACGGGATTCCGCCGCGTGACGAAGACCGCCGCCGACACGATCGCGATCAGGCCGAACAGGTAGAACAGAAACTGGTAGACGAACCCGTACGGCATCACTCGCCTCGCGGGTCGGCGGGATCCCACATCTCGCACACCGGGTGCGTCTGCGCCGTTAGGCGCTCCAAGTCGTACACGAAGCCGGCGCGGCTGTATTCCGAGTTCTCATAGTGCCGCCCGACGTGGATCGCTTCCTCCGGACACACCTCCTGGCAGTAGCCGCAGAAGATGCAGCGGAACTCGTCGATCTCGTACACGAGCGGATAGCGATTCCCTTCCTCGTCCTCGCCCGGCACGAGCTTGATGCAGTTGGCCGGACAGACCTGCGGACACAACCCGCACGCCACGCACTTGGCCTTGCCGTTTTCGTCGGTGAGCATGCGGTGCGTGCCGCGCCACCGGGGCGAGAGATCCCATTTCTGCTCGGGATACTGCCACGTCACCTTGTGCGGGTTGGTCAGATGCTTGAAGGTGATCGCCATGCCCTTGAGCATGGCGCGCACGTAGCTCGTCTGGCGGATCGGCCGCTCGAGCACTTTGACTTGAATGGCCATGATCAGTCTCCCTGAACCGGCGACGGACGACGCAACGCCATCGCGCGGAGCTCGGCCAGCTCGGCCGGACTCACGCGCGCCGACGCCGGACTCACGAGGCGTCCGCGATCGAGCACCACGAACACCAGCACCGCCAGCACGATGTTCAGCACACCCAGAATCGCCCAGTACGCGGGCACGAATCCGCCTAACCGGGCCGTCGGGGCGATGCCCGCCGCATCCAGGCCCAGAATCGCTCCGGCCATCACGACGAGATAGGCGAGTGCGATCGGCAGCATCACCTTCCAGCCGACACTCATCAGTTGGTCATAGCGGAAGCGCGGCAGCGTCCACCGGATCCACATGTAGAGGAAGAGGAAGAAGCCGGTCTTGAGCATGAAGCAGACGAGCGTGATGACCGTCTTCCACCAGTGCCACGGCGCCGTGTTCACGGTCGTCCAGAACGGCACGGCCCATCCGCCGAAGAACAACGTGGTGAGCAGCGCGCTCGCCGTGGTCATGTTCGAGTACTCGGCGATGAAGAACATCGAGAACTTCATCGAGCTGTACTCGGTGTGATAGCCGGCGATGAGCTCGGACTCCGCTTCCGGCAAGTCGAACGGCAACCGATTCGTTTCGGCAAATGCCGCCACGAGGAACAGGAAGAAGCCGATGAGCAGCGGGAAGAAATACCAGCCCGTCGCGACCTGGCTGGTCACGATGGAGCTGAGCGACACGTTCCCCGACAGCAGCAGCACCGACACGACGGCGAGCCCCATCGACACTTCGTAGCTCACCATCTGCGCGCTCGACCGGAGCCCGCCTAACAACGCGTACTTGTTGTTGGAGCTCCACCCCGCGAGCACGATGCCGTACACGCCGAGCGATGCGATCGCGAGAATGTAGAGAAAGCCCACCGGCAGGTCGGCGATCGACATGTCGACCAGTCCCCACGGCGTGGGCAGCGGCGCCGCGAACGGAATCACGGCGAACGTGATCAGCGCGGGAATGAACGACATCACCGGCGCGAGAATGAACAACGGGGCGTACGCCGCCGCCGGATACGTCTCTTCCTTCATGATGTTCTTGAGCCCGTCGGCCAACGGCTGCGCCAACCCGCGCGGCCCAACCCGGTTAGGCCCGTGCCGGTCCTGGATCCACGCCGAGATCTTCCGCTCGGCGAGCGTCAGATAGGCGATGGTCACCATGAGGACGGTGAACACCACCAGGATCTTGATGATCGAGAACCAGAGCCACGGCGCGCCATGCACCGGCGCCTGCGGATCGTACGCGTGCTGGAAGAGCATCAACGCGGCGTACGTGTTCATCGGGCCGCGCCTCCCGCCACCACCGCCTGACCCGCGATCACCTGGCCCTTGAAGCCGAGCGACTCGTAGCTCATCCCCGCAAACTCGGGCTGCTGCGCCGCGAGCGCCGCGAAGGCTTCACTCGCCAGGTAGTAGCCCGCGCGCTCGCCGAGGAACACGAGCAGATCGCCGGCCGACCACCACACGGGGCGCGACATGCCCGGCGCCGAACGCGCCTGGCGATACTGCTGCACGCGGCCGCGCAGGTTGGTGAAGGTGCCGTCTTCCTCCGCCACGTTCGTGGACGGCAGCGCTACGATCGCGTTGGTCACGAGCTCGGGCATCGTGGTGCCGATCACGATCACGGCGCTCGCCTTCGCCAGCGCCGGTGCATCGGCGGCCGTCACTTCATGGTCGGCCACGATCAGCACGTCGCCATCCTGCATGCCGGCAAGCGGCCTGTCGCTGTTGGCGAACCCGAACATCTCGGCCGCCCGCACGTTTGCGGCGCGCTCGGCGCGGCGCGCGAGGTCGGGCACGCCGACGAGCGGCGCTTCCGGCTCCCGCCTAACGCGGAACCCGCCTGCCCCGCCGCTGCGCTTCATGATCCGCGACAACACCCACAGCGACTCGTTGGACAGCATCGGGCTCGCCAGCACGAACGCGCGCTTGCCGTTCAGGTGCAGCGCCGCGGCGCGCACGGCCTCGTCCCAGCCCGTGGCCGCCAGCCGGTCACTGCGCCTAACGAGCGGCGCCTCGAGCCGGTCGGTCCGGTTCATCCACCGATAGTCCATGCGCCCGTCGTCGCACAGAAAATAGTGGTTGACATCGGTGTTGGACCGCGGACGCATCCGGACCACCACGTTGTCGCGCGTCTCGAGGATCGTGTTGCAACCCTGCGTGCAGTTCGGACAGATCGACGCCGTGCGATCCAGTTCCCACGCGCGCGCCTTGTTCAGGAAGTCCTTGGAGACCAGCGCGCCCACCGGACACAGGTCGATCACGTTCGCAGCCCAGGGGTGCGTCAGGTCCTTGCCCTCGAACTTGCCGATCACCGCGCGGTCGCCGCGCTCGCTCACGTTGAGCACCGGATCGCTCGCGACATCCTGCATGAATCGCACGCAGCGCGTGCAGAGGATGCAGCGATTCGTCACGTACAACACGTCGCCGCCAAAATCCTCGGCGGGATTGAATCGCTTGGGCTCGTGGGAGCGGCCCTGCGCGCGTCCTTCGCGATACGTGTAGTCCTGCAGCTCGCACTCGCCGGCCTGATCGCAGATGGGGCAATCGAGCGGATGATTGAGCAGCAGGAACTCGAGCACCGCCTTGCGCGCGTCGAGCGCTTGCTCCGTGTGCAGGTGCACCACCTGCCCTTCCGCGACCGCGGTCGCGCAAGCAGGCGCGAGCTTGGGCGCCTTCTCGACTTCGACCAAACACATCCGGCACACGCCTGCCACCGGCAATCCCGGGTGATAGCAGTAGTGCGGAATGAGGACGCCCGCGACCTTGGCAGCCTCGAGAATCGATGTGCCTGCGGGAACGGACACCTGCCGTCCCTCGATCGTGAGTGACACTTGTTGCGCGTCTGCCATCAGGCCGCCGCCGTCGCGCCCATGGGGCACCGTTTCCCAGTGATGTGTGCCTCGAACTCACTCCGGAACTTGTGGATGCCCGAGACGATTGGCGCCGCGCACGAATCGCTGAGCACGCAGATCGTCTTGGCCGTCATCTGCTCGGAGAGGTCGAGGAGCGTGTCGAGATCTTCCATTGTACCGAGTCCGCGCTCGATGCGCTCGAGAATGCGCGTGCACCACGCGGTGCCTTCGCGGCACTGTGTGCACTGCGCGCAGCTCTCGTGCGCATAGAATCGGGCGAACCGCGCGATGTGCTTCACCATGCACTGCGCATCATCGAACACGATCACGCCGCCGGAGCCGAGCATCGAGCCCTGCGCGACGAAACCCTCGTAGTCCATGAGCGTGGCTTCGGCCTCTTCCATGGTCTGAATCGGCACCGATGATCCGCCCGGCACCACGGCCTTGAACCGCCGTCCGGGCGTCGGGCCGCCGCAGAGGTCGTACAGGAAATCCTTGAACGGGAATCCCATCTCGACCTCGTAGTTGCCGGGCTTCGCGACGTTGCCGCACACCGAGAACAGTTTGGTGCCCGTGCTCTTCGGGTTCGAGTGCGACATGCCTTTGTACCACGCGGCGCCGCGATTCATGATGTGCGGCACGGCGGCGAGCGTCTCGACGTTGTTGATCGTGGTGGGCATGCCGAACACGCCGGCGACCGCCGGGAACGGCGGCTTGATGCGCGGATTGCCGCGCTTGCCCTCCAGCGAATTCATGAGCGCGGTTTCTTCGCCGCAGATGTACGCGCCGGCGCCTTTGTGCACGTGCACGTCGATGCGCTTGCCGGTGCCCATTGCGTTAGGCCCGACGATGCCGGCCGCGTACGCTTCCTTGACCGCCGCGTTCATCACCGTGAGCGGCTCGGTGAACTCGCCGCGGATGTAGATGTAGCACGTCTCGGTGCCCATGGCATAGGACGCGATCGCCGACCCTTCGATGAGGGCGTGCGGCGTCCACCGCATGATCTCGCGATCCTTGAACGTGCCCGGTTCCGACTCGTCGGCGTTGACGCACAGGTAGTGCGGCTTGCCGTCGCCCGGTTTCATGAACGACCACTTCAAGCCCGTGGGGAATCCGGCGCCGCCGCGTCCGCGGAGGCCCGACTCCTTCACCACGTTCACGATATCGGCGGGCGACATGCCTAACGCCCGCTCGAGCGCGGCGTATCCGCCGCGCTGCTTCCAGCCTTGAACCGTCCGCGCCGCCGGATCGCCGAAGTACTGCGAGAGTACCGGCGTCTCCTTGGCGTGCGGCGCATGTGGAAAGCCCATTACTGGTACTGGCTGAGGATCTGCGGGACGCGCTCGGGCGTCACCGACTCGATGAATGCTTCGTTGACCATCACCGGCGTCGCGAATCCGCAGGCGCCGAGGCATTCGACTTCGATCACGGTATAGCGGCCGTCGGCGGACGTCGCGCCTAACTCACCGCACCGCGTGTGCTTGAGCAACGCGTCCACGACCTTCTCGGCGCCGCAGGCGCCGCAGGGCGACGTGGTGCACACCTGGATGAAGTATTTCCCCACCGGGTGCTGGTGGTACATCGTGTAGAACGTGACGACGCCCTTCACGTACGCGGGCGTGAGGTCGAGCAGTTGGGCGACTTCGGCCATCGCGTCGTCGCTCACCCAGCCGCGCTCATGCTGCACGATCCAGAGCGCGGGCAGGAGCGCCGCCATCTTGGTCGGATAGCGCGTGAGCAGCTCGTCGAGCTCGCGCTTGGCGTCGCCGACGAATACGGGCTTGTACGGGCCGCGCTCGTGCTCCGCGTGCGACGTGTCGCTCTCGGCGCGCGTGCCGCCCACCTCGTGCACCTTCACCGATCGATTTCTCCCATGACGATATCGATGCTCGCGTTGATCGCGATGACGTCGGACAGGAGATGGCCTTCGACCATCTTGCCGATCGCCGACAGATTCACGAACGACGGCGGCCGGATGCGCCACCGGACGGGTTTGGCGGTGCCGTCGGACACCATGTAGTAGCCCTTCTCGCCCTTGGGGCTCTCCACGGCCACGTACGATTCGCCTAACGGAGGACGGGGCCCCTCCATCACTTGCTTGAAGTGGTGGATCATGGACTCCATGTCGCTCATGGCTTTGCTCTTGGGCGGCAGCACCACGCGATGGTCGTCGGCGTTGACCGGACCATCGGGCAGCCGCGCCGCGGCCTGCGCGAGGATGCGCGTCGACTGCCGGAGCTCTTCCATCCGCACCAGGTAGCGGTCGTACACGTCGCCGTGCGTGCCGACGGGCACCTCGAAGTCGTACGTCTCGTAGTCGAGGTACGGGAAGTCGCGGCGCACATCGAAGGCGACGCCGGACGCGCGCAGCATCGGACCCGACAGCCCGTAGTTCACCGCCTCGTCGCCCGTCATCACGCCTAACCCAACCGTGCGCCCCACCCAGATGCCGTTGGTGGTGAGCACGCGGTCGATCTCGTCGACCGTCTTGGGGAAGGTCTTGATGAAGTGCTGCAGCTGGTCCATCCAGCCGACCGGGATGTCGGCGGCCATCCCGCCCACGCGCGTGGCACTCGTCGTGAGCCGCGCGCCCACCCACCGCTCGAGCAGCTCGTACACCCGCTCGCGCTGCTCGAAGGCCCACAGGAACGGCGTGAACGCGCCGATGTCGATGCAGGTGGTGCCCAACCACACGAGGTGCGAGATGATGCGCGACAGCTCCATCGCGATCACGCGGAGCACGGTGCACCGGGGCGTGATCTCGATCCCGAACAGCCGCTCCGCGCCTAACGCAAACGCGACGTTGTTGCCGATCGAGTTCAGGTAGTCCTCGCGGTCGGTCCACGGGATCACCTGGTTGTACTGCCGGTACTCGCCGATCTTCTCGAAGCCGCAGTGCAGGTAGCCGATGTGCGGGATGCACCGCACGACGGTCTCGCCATCCAGCTCGAGCACGAGACGCAGCACGCCGTGCGTGGCCGGGTGCTGCGGGCCGATGTTGATCAGCATGTGCTCGCCCTCGAGCTCGAGGGCGTCCTCGAGCGCGGGCGGCGGCTCCAGCGTGGTGACGGTGCCGCCCTCGGTCACGGTGAGCGGCGCCCGGCGCGGGCGTCCCTGCTCGTCGAGACCCGAGGTCCCGATCGCGACGTCGACGGTGCGTTTGGTGCTCATGCTACTCTCCCGTGCGCTCGCCGCCTTTCAGGCGCTTGCGCATGGCCTCGGGCAGGTCCTCGAACGCCTGCGCGACGGTGAGCTCTTCCATCGAGTACCGCGCCTCCGGATTGGCGGCGAGCGCCTGGCGCAATTGCTCGGCGCGGCTGAAGCGGCCGCGCAGCGGGAAGTCTTTGCGGAGCGGAAACCCCTCGTGATACTGCTCCCACATCAGGATGCGGCGCAGGTCGGGATGTCCAACGAAGCGAATGCCGAACATGTCGTAGCATTCGCGCTCGAGCCAATCGGCGCCCTTGTAGATGCTCCACACGCTGGGCACCTCGAGCAGCGTCTTGCCGTCGCGCGGGAGCTCGACTTTGAGGCGCAGAAAGCGGCGATACGGCAGCGAGCGCAGGTGCCAGACGACTTCGAGCGGCTGCTCGGGGTCGCGATACTCGACTGCCGTGACATCGGACAGATAATCGTAGCGCTGCGACGGATCGTCGTGCAGCCATTGCACGATGTCGAACAACCGCGCGCGGTCGACGTACACGTTGGTCTCGCCCCAGATCACCTCGACCCGCACGACACCGCCCTGGAACTTGGCGCGCAGCGCGTCGGCGCTGGGATTCGCGGGACCGCCACGGTTAGGCAGCTGCTTGGGCGTCGCCGGCGCGGGCGCGTCGGGCGCGGCGCGGCCGGGAATCACGACAGGAAACGGGGCGCTCACAGGCCGGACCGAGTTTGATGCACGGAGTTCCCGAACGGCTCGGACAGCTCGTCGATGGCTTGCGGCGGGATGTACAAACCGCTCTTCGGGTCGGGATCCATCTCGTTGCGCAGCGACGTGTCGGACATGCGCTCGCGCTTCACCTTCTCCTGGAGCATGAGGATGCCATAGAGCAATCCTTCGGGTCGCGGCGGGCATCCGGGCACGTAGACGTCCACCGGAATGATGGTGTCGATGCCCTGCACCACTGCGTAGTTGTCGAACATGCCGCCGGAGGATGCGCACGCGCCCATCGAGATGCACCACTTTGGCTGCGGCATCTGCAGCCAGATGCGCCGCAGCACGGGTGCGAGCTTGAACGGCACGCGTCCGGCGCAGATGAGGACATCCGCTTGGCGCGGCGAGAAGCTCATGCGCTCCATGCCGAAGCGCGCGAGGTCGAAGCGGCTCGCAGCAGTCGCCATGAACTCGATGGCGCAGCACGCGGTGCCGAACGGCATGGGCCACAGCGATCCGGCGCGACCCCAGTTGACGAGGAAGTCGAGGCGCGTGGCGACCCAGCTTTCACCCGATCCGGGTGTCGTGTCGGTTCGAGCGAGATTATCCGAGGGACGGGCGGTCAATCCCATTGGAGCGCTCCTTTTTTCCACACGTACGCGAGACCGACGACAAGGATCGCGATGAACACGAGCATTTCACCGAACCCGAAGAACGAGACTTGGCCGGCCGGACAGACCCCGTTGGCGAGTGGAACACCGCACGACAACTGGCGGAAGGACGCTCCCCACGGAATGAGGAAGACGGTCTCGATGTCGAAGACGATGAAGAGCATCGCGACCATGTAAAACTTCACGGAGAAGCGTTCGCGGGCATCGCCCAGCGGCGGCATTCCGGACTCGTACGGGATCTGTTTTTCAGGTGTTGGGCGCGGCCTGAGCGTGAGGTGGGAGACGACGAGCATCATCACCGCGTTTGCCGCGACGAAGCCGACCAGCAAAAGAATCGGAAAGTAGTCTCGTCCCATCCGGCTCCCAGCTCGTGAAATTTTTCACGTTGTCCAACAGGGGAAACTTATCGCGACGTCGCGCCGAGTGTCAACGTAGCGAACTCATAGCGACACACATACATTGCCCGCCGCCCGCCGCCGAGTTGTCTCAACCCTCTTCCCGTCGCCCGACATGTCGCTCAAGAGTGATCGCTGGATTCGCCAAATGGCGCTCGAACACCACATGATCGAGCCGTTCGCGGACCGGCAGGTGCGCCAGGGCGTGATCTCGTTCGGCGTCAGCTCCTACGGCTACGACATGCGCGTGGCGCGCGAGTTCCGCATTTTCACCAATGTGCTGAACTCGATCGTGGACCCCAAGAACTTCGACCCCAAATCGTTCGTCGAATTCGAGGGCGACGTGTGCATCGTCCCGCCCAACAGCTTTGCGCTCGCGCGTTCGGTGGAATACTTCCGCATCCCGCGCAACGTCCTAACGCTGACACTGGGCAAGTCCACGTACGCGCGGTGCGGCATCATCACGAACGTGACGCCATTCGAGCCGGAGTGGGAAGGTTTCGTGACGCTCGAGATCTCGAACACCACGCCGCTGCCCGCGCGCATCTACGCCAACGAGGGCATCGCGCAGGTGGTGTTCTTCGAGGGCGACGAACCGCCCGAGACGTCGTACAAAGACAAGAAGGGCAAGTACCAAGGGCAGCATGGCGTCACGCTGCCGAAAATCTAGGCGCGTGTGCGGGACGGCTGGGCTTCCTCGCTCTGAGGAACACGGATTAGGCGGATTGAGCGGATTGAACGGATTGAACGGATCGTTCTGCTGCGATGAGACGCTGATCCGATTGCAACTACAACTTTGTTGTTGTTCCCAAGAATTGCTTGTTGGTGCACAACTTCACGCTGTCGCGCCCTTTTTGCTTTTGCTTGATCCGTTCAATCCGCTCAATCCGCCTAATCCGCGTTCCTCATGAGCGAGGAAGCCTCACTCGCCCGCCACCGAATCGGATTCCGCACCAGAATTTTCGTCCATCTTGCCCCGGCGAGTAAACTGCGATGAGTTCGAACAGATCACGCGTTTGAAGAAGGCTTTCCGTCCGAAACAGAGCAGCAACCCAAGCTGGAGGTGCGTTGCACGCAGGTAGTTGAATAACTGTGCGCTCCCAATATCCAGGGCATCATTGTTCGACTTCGCCTCCACGACCAGCCGGTCGTCGACGAGCATGTCCAGGCGCTGCTTTACCAGCTCCTCTCCCTTGTAGAGAACGGTAACGGACACCTCACGGGCAACGCGATGGCCGCGCGCCGTGAGCTCCCGTTCTAGCGCCGCCTTGTAGATGTGCTCGAGAAAACCGTGGCCGAGTGTGTTGTAGACTTCGAAGAACGCCCCGATGACGGAGCCCGTCAGCCGCTCATCCACCAAGCCGATTGTAGTCATGGCGTAAGAGATACACGAAAGACAAAAAAGCTCCGGCAGCAGTTCACTGCGGCCGGAGTCATTTTGTTGCGAGGGCCTGAGACGGCGCTCGTCAGCCGGCGCCTGACTCCTGCTTTTCCTCGTGCGTGGTCCAGAGCGCGCGCAAGTAGTCGCCGTTCATGCGCGCGATCACGTCGAGGCTGATGGCTTTGGGACAGGCTTCGTGACACTCGCCGTGCCACGTGCAGCCGCCGAAGGCCTCCTCGTCGATCTGCGCGATCATCCGCAGGACGCGTTGGCGCCGCTCGGATTGCCCCTGCGGGAGCACGCCCAGGTGTGAGATCTTCGCGCCGGCGAACAGCGAGGCGGATCCGTTAGGACACGCGGCCACGCAGGCGCCGCAGCCGATGCACGCGGCGGCATCCATCGCGTCGTCGGCGTCGGACTTGGCGACGAGGATGTTGTTCGCGTCGCGCGCGCCGCCCGTGGGGGCGGTGATGAATCCGCCGGCGGCAATCACGCGGTCGAACGCGCTGCGGTCCACGACCAGGTCCTTGATCACTGGGAACGCGCGCGCGCGCCACGGCTCGATGTAGATCGTGTCGCCGTCCGTGAAGTGGCGCATGAAGAGCTGGCACGTCGCCGTCGCGCGCATGGGGCCGTGCGCGATGCCGTTGATCATCATGCCGCACGAGCCGCAGATGCCTTCGCGGCAGTCGTGGTCGAACGCGACCGGCTGCTCACCGCGCTCGATGAGCGACTCGTTCACGGCGTCCATCATCTCGAGGAACGACATGTCCCCGCTGATGTCGGTCGCCTCGTATGTCGAAAACCCGCCGACCGCCGTCGGTCCCGCCTGGCGCCAGACGTGCAAAGTGAACTTCACGCGTGCACTCCCATGAGACATCGAGTCATGCCCTACTTGTAGCTCCGCTGCGAGAGGTGGACGTTCTCGAATTCGAGCGGCTCTTGCAGGCGCTCGGGCGTCTGGTTCTCGCCGCGGTACTGCCAGACCGCCACGTGGGCGAAGTGCTCGTCGTCGCGCAGCGCCTCGCCGTCGGGCGTCTGGAACTCCTCACGGAAGTGGGCGCCGCAGGACTCTCGGCGCTCGAGCGCGTCGCGGCAGATCAACTCGCCTAACTCGAGGAAGTCCGCTACGCGGCCGGCCTTCTCCAGCGCCTGATTGAGCTCCGCCGCGCTGCCCGGCACGTCCACGGTCCGCCAGAACTCGGCGCGGATCTGCGGAATTTTCTCGAGCGCGTACGTCAGGCCCTTCGCGTTGCGCGCCATCCCGCAATAGTCCCACATCACTTTGCCTAACTCGCGGTGGAACGAGTCCACCGTGCGCGTGCCGTCGATCGCGAGCAGCTTGGCCGTGCGCTCGGATACGCCGCGCTCCGCATCCGTGAACGCGGTGTGCGACTCGTCGACCCGCTCGAGCTTGGTCGACCCGATGTAATCGCCCACCGTGTACGGGATCACGAAATAGCCGTCGGCGAGTCCCTGCATGAGCGCGCTCGCGCCCAACCGGTTGGCACCGTGGTCCGAGAAGTTCGCCTCGCCCGCCACGTGCAGCCCCGGGATCGTGCTCATGAGGTTGTAGTCGACCCAGAGCCCGCCCATGGTGTAGTGCACCGCCGGGTAGATGCGCATCGGAACCGTGTACGGGTTCTCCGCCGTGATGCGCTCGTACATCTCGAACAAGTTGCCGTACCGCTCGCGGATGGTGTGCTCGCCTAACCGCTTGATCGCGTCCGCGAAGTCGAGGTACACGCCGCGGCCGCCCGGCCCGACGCCGCGGCCCTCGTCGCATACTTCCTTGGCCGCGCGCGATGCAATGTCGCGCGGCGAGAGATTGCCGAAGCTCGGGTACTTGCGCTCCAGGTAGTAGTCGCGCTCGCCTTCGGGAATCTGGTTAGGCGGACGCCCGTCCCCCTTCTGCTTGGGCACCCACACTCGCCCGTCGTTACGCAGCGACTCGCTCATGAGCGTGAGCTTCGACTGGTGCTCGCCGCTCTGCGGGATGCACGTGGGGTGGATCTGCGTGAAGCACGGGTTGGCGAATCCGGCGCCGCGTTTGTACGCCCGCCAGATGGCAGTGCAGTTGGATCCCTTGGCGTTGGTCGAGAGATAGAACACGTTCCCGTACCCGCCGGTCGCCAACACGACGACGTCGGCCGCGTGCGACGTGACCGCGCCCGTTACCAGGTCGCGCACCACGATGCCGCGCGCGCGCCCGTCCACGAGCACCAGGTCGAGCATCTCCGTCCGCGGATACATCGTGAGGCGGCCGAGTCCGACCTGGCGCTCGAGGGCCTGATAGGCGCCTAACAGAAGCTGCTGGCCCGTCTGGCCGCGGGCGTAAAACGTGCGCGACACCTGCGCGCCGCCGAACGACCGGTTGGCGAGCAGACCGCCGTACTCGCG
>DASVAC010000126.1:0-29936 GCA_036376535.1 Gemmatimonadaceae bacterium
GCCCGCGATGAAGGAAGGGCACGAGCTCGTGACAAGCGGACCCTATGCCTTTGTCCGCCACCCCATCTACTCCGGCATCATCCTCGCCGCGTTAGGCACCGCGTTGACGGGCACAGTCTTCGGCGCTATCGTCTTCGTCGCCGCCACCGCAGTGCTCATCTCGCGCGTCGGTAGGGAAGAGCAAATCATGCTCGAGCTGTTCCCCGGGGTGTATCCCTCATATCAGTCGCGAACGAAACGGCTGATACCGTTCCTCTGGTGAAGGGCGGCGCTCAAGCGCCGCCTCACGACGCCGATCAAACCACCTATCCCGCATGACAATCGATCCGCGCATCGTCAAAGCGTTCGGCCGAGACAACGGATTCGCACTCGAACCACATCTGATCGTCCTCGGCCTCATGGGCTCGCACAGCCACGGGACGTATCTACCTCCCGCGGAACCAAATGCGGTCGACGACATCGACCTGATGGGATTCGTCATCCCTCCAGTCGACTATCACCTCGGACTTCCACGCTGGCAACACTGGACGTTCCAGTTCGAGGAGCTCGATGTTGTTTTGTACAGCCTCGAGAAGGCATTCCGCCTCCTGCTCAAGAGCAACCCCAACATCGTTGGGCTGCTCTGGCTCCGCCCGACGGAATACATCCACCGCACGCCCACGTTTCACCGCCTCGTTAGTCAGCGCGAGATCTTTTCTTCGCAAGCAGCGGCCGACGCCTTTGCGGGCTACGCGTACGATCAACTGAAGCGGATGGAAGCGTTCGATCTCGAGCGCATGGACGAATACGAATCGCTGACATCCATCATCAAGCGCCAAGGCGCCATCATCGAGGTGCTCGAGGCTGACAGCGCGAAGCTGCAGTTCCTCGCCTCGCGATGGGACCTGCCGCACGAGACGCTCGCGAGATTCCGGAAGCTCCATCACTCGCATTTCAGCGGCTACATGGGCGAGAAGCGGAAGGCAATGGTGCGTAAGTATCAATACGATGTGAAGAACGCTGCGCACCTCATTCGACTGCTGCGCATGGGCGCCGAGTTCTTGGAGACGGGTACACTCAATGTGTATCGAACGACGGATGCGGACGAGCTCAAGGTCATCAAGCGTGGTGGCTGGACGCTCGAGCACGTGAAGCAGGAAGCCGAGAGATTGTTCGGCGGTATCGAGGCGGCGCGGCAACGGTCGCCGCTGAAAGAGCAACCGGACGACAAGGCGGCGCACACCTTGCTCATGGAATTGCACCGCGCAGTGCTCGGCATTTAGGCGAACGCGCGCACGCCCGAAAGCCTAACGAGGCCAATGATGCCGTTCTTCGGTCAGCTCACACGCTGGTCAGTAAATCACTCGCGAATCGAGCTGCACTTTGCCGCGGATTGCTTCCCATCGCCCGACGTACCACTGCCCGGCGCGTTCGATGTGATTGCCGCGTCGTTGAGCAACCACGATGAAGTCATCTCGATATTGCGCTCGACCACCTCGCAGGAGCCCAGACTTGCCGGTGTTCCGCTCGGCGTAGAGCCCGGAGGGTACACGATTGACTTCGAGTTCGAAGGCCCTTTGGTGCTCCGGGGCGGCAGCGTCATGGTGCGAGAGAGCGTCTTCGATGCCGGCGACTATGGGACGCTGTTTCGGCGATTCACAGCCTACGTCGACGACCTGAGGAACGATTCCACAGCGACGAGCGCCCTCCTAACTGAGATCGAGAAGCTCTGTATCGATCAGCTGCAGCGAACGAAGGCGAAAGCTGCGAATCACGACCCAGGCACGACGGCCAGGACGCTTTACGAGCACCAGACCTCGTTCATTCTTAGGCTACTCGAACTGCGCAAGAAACGTGTCTGATCAGTCTGTCGTTCGTTGGCTGCTCGACGCCGACCCGTCGATTCGCTGGCAGGTCATGCGCGATCTCACCGACGCGCCGCCCAACGTCGTCGCCGACGAGCGCGCGCGCGTCGCGTCGGAAGGGTGGGGCTCGATGCTGCTCGACCAGCAGCGCGCCGATGGCAACTGGGGCAACGGCGCCGACACGCCGCTCTGGTGGACCAACATGTACACGCTGGTCTACCTCCGCGATCTCGGCCTCGACCCGGCGAGCGACCGCGCACACACCGCGATCGAGCGCGTGAGGCGCCACGTGACGTGGGGGCGGGAGTTCGGCAACTCGCCGTTCTTCGAGGGCGAGGTCGAACCGTGTATCAACGGCCGCGTCGTCGCACTCGGCGCCTACTTCGGCGTGCGGAGCGACCGGCTCGTGGATCGCCTGTTAGGCGAGCAGCTCGGCGACGGCGGCTGGAATTGCGAAGCCGAACGCGGCTCGGTGCGCTCGTCGTTCCATACGACCCTGTGCGTGCTCGAGGGGCTGCTGGCATTCGAACACGCGTACGGCGCCGCGCCAGTGCTAACGGATGCCAGGAGCAGGGGAGAAGACTACCTGCTCGAGCGTCGCCTGCTCAGACGGAAGTCGACCGGCGAGATCATCGACCCGGCATGGACGCAGCTCGCGTTCCCCCCGCTCTGGCATTACGACATTCTGCGCGCGCTCGACTACTTTCGCGCGGCGGGCTTGGAACGCGACTCCCGCGTCGACGAAGCCGTGGCGCTCGTGCGCGATCGACGCCAGCCAGATGGCCGCTGGCTCCTCGACGTGCGCCACCAGGATACCTTGCATCAAGAAATCGCCGGCCCGGGAGGCGCGCCGAATCGGTGGGTCACTCTAAGCGCCTTACGAGTACTCGACTGGTTCGCGCCGAGCTAAAGCAAGTCGCACAGGACTTCGATCGATGGCCCGTAAAGTCGTCCCCATCAGGCGTGTCGTTTCGGCGATTCACCTCATCCGCTGTCAGCGGGTCATGCTGGACGCCGACCTGGCGGCACTGTACGGCGTCTCCACGGGCCGGCTGAACGAGCAGGTCAAGCGCAACCGGAGCAGGTTCCCCGCCGATTTCATGTTTCGCCTAACGGCCGAGGAGGCGGCACTCTTGAAATCGCAATTTGCGACATCAAGCGGCGGCTGGGGCGGGCGGCGGAAGCTGCCGAACGTGTTCACCGAGCACGGTGCGGTGATGCTGGCGAACGTGCTCCGCAGCCGCGTTGCGGTCGAGGCGAGTATTCAAGTTGTCCGGGCGTTCGTGCAAATTCGCGAGTTTGCATTGACGCACGCCGAGCTCGGGCGACGACTCGACGAGTTGGAGCGCACGTACGACGCGCAATTCAAGGTCGTGTTCGAAGCCATACGCGACCTGATGGAACCTCCCGATCCACCGCACAAACGGATCGGATTCCATCGCGAGTCGGCGGAGAACGATTGACGCGAGGGCCGGACCGTCAGCCGCCTCAGAACCGCGCGAGCACCTTCTGCGCCAGCGCTTCCTCCATTTTCTCGAGCTGTTGCGCTTTTGTCGCGGTCTTGCCCGACGTGACCGTGATGCTGAACGCGCGACTGCCCTTGCGGACCTCGAGCTTGGCGTAGTAATCGCCGCCGCTCCAATAGGCTTCGTCGCCGAGACCGCTCACCGGGTGCGGGCCCATGTTCTTCTGCCCCTGAAACATGAAAAGTTTCTGCACCATGAGGTTCACGACGGGTTGATCGGTGGAAGACGACGTGTCCGGAGAAAACAAGCAGATCTCCTTGCTCCCCAGGTACGGCCTCCCGGGGAGCGACTTGATGCCAACCACGGCGTCCACCTCGGCGACGGTGAGCAGAGTGCAGGGATCAACCTCGGCCGCATGCGCCGTTAGGCGGGTGGCGGCAAGGCAGGAGCAGAACGCAAGGAAGGCCGTGATCCGGACGCCACGCATGTCGACCTCACCGGTGAAGTTGGACAGCTGACTTCGGGTAGGTCCGAGTATCCGCTGCGTTCGGTCTTACGTCAAGTTGGGCCGGGTCGCACCGCGATGTGTTGCCCGATCCAGGCGAGGCTCTGCCCAACGTGCGCGGCCCAATAATCCCAGTTGTGGGTACCGGGATACTCGTGGTACTCGTGCGGCACGTGCAGCTCCGTGAGGCCCGCGTCGAAGGCGCGATTCTGATCCACGAACGGGTCGTCGCGCCCAACGTCGAAATAGAACGCCGGCATCAGGTCGGGTTGGGCGGCCTCGAGCCGCTTCACCCGCGTGAGCGGGTCGCGCGACCGCCACGCGGCCGTGTCCTTGCCTAACGCCTCCTCGAGCGACGGCCATGCGCCGCCCGACGACTGCCGCAGCTGATCCATGTTCGCCGCATACTCGTCGTGCCCCGCGTACGGGTGCGGCCCGGCGTACATCAACTGCAGCGTTCCGGAATGACTCGCCGCGGCGCTCCACACGTCGGGGTACTGCAGCGCCAGCTCGATCGCACCGTAGCCGCCCATGCTCAGTCCCGCGATCGCCCGGTGCGTTCGATCGGGCATCGTGCGGTACACCGAATCCACGTGGTGCACGAGATCGCGCGCGACATAGTCATCGTAGTGCGGCCACGGCACGCAGAACTGCGACGCGGGCTCCTTGCGCGTCGTGTCCCGCTTGCAATCGGTGTAGTCGCCCATGGAATTCCACGTCGTGTACCAGCTATTGTCGCCGTCGGGCATCACGACGATCATCTCGGGGCCGCCGGCAGCGATCAGCGAATCCATCGTCGCGTCCAGATGGCCTAACTGAATCCAGTTGGTCTCGTCGCCGTTGAGGCCGTGGAGATAGTACGCCACCGGGTAGCGGCGTGAGGTGCTCGTCGCGTACGATGGCGGCAGATACACGAGATAATGCTTGGTGACGCCCAACGCAGATGACCACAGCGAGTCGGTGCGCACGGTGCCGTGGGACGGCAGAACGGTCGATGCGGCGAGAAGAAGCTCGAGGAGCACGGTGGGTCAGCGGCGGGAGGCGAGTGCTTCGGCGAGCGTGTCCCACGCGAGCAGCGCGCACGGATGGCGCACCGGTAGACGCGACACACCCGCGAGCGCGCGCAAATCGCCGAGCGATTCGTCGGCCGCTCCCTCTTCGCCGTGCACCATGCGCGTGAATCGTTCCATGATCTGGGCGGCCTCGGCCGTCGATTTGCCTTTGAGACGCTGCGTGAGCATTGAAGCCGACGCCTGGGAAATGGCGCATCCCTCGCCGGTGAACCGGACGTCGCGCAGCGTGTCGCCGTCGAACTGCACTTGCAGGTCGATCACGTCGCCGCAGAGCGGATTCTTCTTCCGCAGCGCAACGTCCGGATGCTCGAGTTTGCCGCGATTGCGCGGCCGCCGGTAATGGTCGAGGATCAGCTCCTGATAGAGCGCCTCGACATTGGAGCGGCGCGCATCCGCTCCGTTGGGCGCGTCCTTGCGGTCGTCAGGCGCCGACACGACTGAACATCTCCCGGGCGGCCATCACGCCGTTCACCAACGCATCGATGTCCGCGTCATCATTGTACACGTAGAACGACGCGCGCGCGGTGGCGCTGACGCCGAGCCGGCGCATGAGCGGCTGCGCACAGTGGTGACCAGCGCGTATGCAGACCTGGTGCGAATCCAAGATGGTCGCCAGATCGTGAGGGTGTACATCTCCTACGTTGAAGCTCAGCACACCGCTGCGATCGTCGGGGGCAGGCCCGTAGATCCGGACGCCCTCGATGGCGGACAGTCGCCGGTAGGCAGCGCCTACCAGCTCGCGCTCGTGCGCTCGCACGGCGTCCATGCCGATCCCCTCGAGCACGGCGACGGCTGCCGCCATCCCCACGGCGCCGGCTGCGTTAGGCGTGCCGGCCTCGAGCTTGTGCGGCAGCCTGTTCCAGGTGCTGTGGTCGTCTTCCACGAACTCGATCATGTCGCCGCCGGTGAGGAACGGCGGCATCGCGTCCAACAGCTCGCGTCGCCCGGCCAACACGCCGATGCCCATGGGCCCGAGCATCTTGTGCCCGCTCGCGGCAAAGACGTCCACGCCCAGCTCATCGAAGCGCACGGCGAGGTGCGGAGCGGCCTGCGCGCCGTCGCACACGGCAATCGCGCCGACGCCGTGCGCCAGCTCGACGATCTCGCGCACCGGTGCGATCGTGCCCAGCACATTGGACACGTAGCCGAACGCCACCACCTTGGTGCGCGCGCCGAGCATCGCGCGCAGCGTGTCGAGGTCGAGCGTCCCGTCGGATGCAAGGTCGCAGATCCGCAACCGCGCCCGCTTCTCGATGGCCAGTTGCTGCCACGGGACGAAGTTCGCATGGTGCTCGGCGCCCGTCACCACGATCTCATCGCCCGCGCCGACGTTCGCCCGGCCCCACGACGCCGCGATGAGATTGAGCGACTCGGTGGTACCGCGCGTGAAAATCAAACAGTCGGCGTCGCGAACTCCCAGAAATGCAGCGACGCGCGCACGCGCATCGTGATACCGCTCGGTGGCGCGCACCGATAGTGCGTACGCGCCGCGATGCGGATTCGCGTTGTCGTTCTCGTAGAAGTCACGGATCGCATCGAGCACCGCGCGCGGTTTCTGCGTCGTGGCGGCGGAGTCGAGGTACGCGAGCCGCGGCGATGCGGCGAGGAGCGGAAACTCGGAGCGGGGCAGCGCGCTCATCATCGGATGCGTACTCCCACCCAGATCGCGTCCTGCTCGATGCGGACCTCGTACACCGGCAGCGGATCGGTTGCCGGGAAGCGTTTTACGGCCCCGGTGCGGCAATCGTACCGCGCGCCGTGCCATGCGCACTCGATGATGCCGCCCGGAAGCAGCGCGCCGTCGGACATCGCGAACTCCTGATGCGTGCAGACGTTGCCTAACGCGTGAATCTCGCCGTCGGTGTTCACGAGGCAGATGCGCTCGCCGGTCGACAGCGTTACACCCTTGAGGGAGCCGGGCGGCAGCTCGTCCACGTCGGCGACGCGTTCGAGCGCCGGTCGAGCCGCGGAGCTCACGATTCCGCTGCCGCCCCCGTGAAGCGCCGCAGCGTGAGCGCTTCGAGCTCCGCCCGCACTTCCGGTACGCCGACCGCCTCGATCACCCCGGCTGCGAACGCGTACGTGAGCAGCTTTCGCGCCTGCTCGGCGCCGATGCCGCGGCTCTTCATGTAGAACAGCGCGAGCTCGTCGAGGCGCCCAACGGTGGCGCCGTGCGTGCACTTCACGTCGTCGGCGAAAATCTCGAGCTGGGGCTTGGTATCCACCCGCGCCTGGGCCGAGAGCAGCAGGTTGTTGTTTTCCTGCTTGCCGTCGGTTTTCTGCGCCTCCGGCCTAACGAACACCTGGCCGTTGAACACGCCGTGCGACGCGCCGTCCAGAATCCCCTTGTAGACTTCGCGGCTGAACGTGTTCGGGCTCGCGTGCTCGATGCGCGTCTGCTGGTCCACGTGCTGCTCGCCGTCCAACAGGTAGAGGCCGTGCAGCGTGGCGCCGCTGCCTTCGCCGCCGAGCAGCGTGTAGATGTTGGTGCGCGCGAGCTCGCCGCCCGCGGCGAACGAGAACGACACGAGGTGGCTGTCGCGGCCCTGGTGCGCCTGCAGCGTACCCACGTGGAACGCGCGCTCGCTCTCGCTCTGCAGCTTCACGTGCGCCAGCGTCGCACCATCGCCGAGCACCGCTTCGGTGACCGCGTTCGTGAAATACCCCTTGGCGCCGCTCAGCGACACGTAGCTCTCGATGACCGTGCCCTTCGCATGATGGCCGGCCACGATGAGCGTGCGCACGTGCGATGCCGCGCCGGCGGCGTCGGGCGTGGACACGAACACCAGATGCACCGGCGTGTCGAGCTCGACGTGAGGCGCGAGCTGGATCACGGCGCCATCGCGCATGAACGCGGTGTTGAGCGCCGTGAATGCCGTGCGCTGGAAATCGGCGACCTTGCCGACGTGACGCTCGAGCACGTCCGGCTGCTCGCGCCATGCGGTCGCGAGGTCCGTGACGTTCACGCCGCGCGGCCGCTCGACGCCGTTCGACAGCGCACGATCGAAGCGCCCGTTCACGAACACCAGCCTGATCCACTCGGGCCGGCCGAACGTGAACGGCTCGACGTCCGCCGCCGTGAGCCTAACGGAGCGCGCTGGCGCGAGCGCCCGGAAGGATCCCTCCGCGATGGGCGTGACGCTCGTGAAGTGCCAGTCTTCGTTCTTGGGCGTCGGGAATCCCAACGCCGCGAACCGATCGATGGCCGCGCGTCGCAACGGCAGGAGCCACGATGGACCACCGCCGCCGCCGTTCGCCGCGAAATCCTCGAAGTCGCGCAGCAAAACAGGAGCGGTCACGCCAGTGCCTCCGCCGGCGTCTCCAGCCAGTCGTAGCCCTTCTCCTCGAGCTCGAGGGCCAGGTCCTTGCCGCCCGACTTCACGATGCGGCCCGCTGACAACACGTGCACGTAGTCGGGCACGATGTGGTTGAGTAGCCGCTGATAGTGCGTGACCACGATGGTCGCGTTGTCGGGGCGCCGCAGCTTGTTCACGCCTTCGGCGACGATCCGCAAGGCATCGATGTCGAGCCCCGAGTCGGTCTCGTCGAGAATCGCGAGACGCGGCCGGAGCACGGCCATCTGCAGGATCTCGTTGCGCTTTTTCTCGCCGCCCGAAAATCCCGCGTTCACGCTGCGGTTGAGCATGGACGGATCCATGTCCACCAGGGCGAGGTTCTTCTCCATGATGTCGAGGAACTCGAGCGGATCGACTTCTTCCTCGCCATGCGCCTTACGGATCTCGTTGTACGCCGAGCGCAGAAAGTACGCGTTGGACACGCCCGGGATTTCCACCGGGTATTGAAACGCCATGAACAAACCCGCGTGCGCGCGCTCTTCGGCTTGCATCGCGAGCAGGTCGTTGCCGTCGAGCGTCGCTGCGCCGCCGGTGACCTCGTACGCCGGGTTGCCCGCCAGCACTTGCGCGAGCGTGCTCTTCCCCGAGCCGTTCGGTCCCATCACCGCGTGTACCTCGCCCGCGTTCACGGTGAGGTTGATGCCTTTGAGGATGTCCGCGCCGCCCGTCCCGCCGACCCTGGCCTGCAAGTTTCGAATATCGAGCACGATGTCCGTTCCCCGAGTAATGTGACGCGCCGGGCCTAACCGACGCTTCCTTCCAGCGTAATGCCGAGCAGCTGCTGCGCCTCGAGCGCGAATTCCATGGGCAGCTCCTTGAACACGTCCTTGCAGAAGCCGGCCACGATCATCGACACCGCGTTCTCCTTCGAGATGCCGCGCTGCTGCAGGTAGAAGATCTGGTCCTCGCCGATCTTCGACGTGGACGCCTCGTGCTCCACCTGCGCCGTGTCGTTGCCGACCTCGATGTACGGGAACGTGTGCGCGCCGCACCGGTTGCCGATGAGCATCGAGTCGCACTGCGTGTAGTTGCGCGCGCCGGCCGCCTTGGGTCCGACGAACACGCGCCCGCGATAACTGTTGTTGCCCTGGCCGGCCGAGATGCCCTTGGACACGATCGTCGAACGCGTGTTGCGTCCCAGGTGCAGCATCTTGGTACCAGTGTCTGCCTGCTGGTGGTGATTCACGACGGCCACCGAGTAGAACTCACCCACCGAATTGTCGCCCTGCAGAATCACGCTCGGATACTTCCACGTGATCGCGGAACCGGTCTCGACCTGTGTCCACGAGATCTTCGAGTTGGCGCCCGCGCACTTGCCGCGCTTGGTCACGAAGTTGAAGATCCCGCCGCGTCCCTCTTCATCGCCCGCGTACCAGTTCTGCACGGTGGAGTACTTCACCGTCGCGTTCTCGAGCGCGATCAGCTCGACCACGGCCGCGTGCAACTGGTTCGTGGACCGCTTGGGCGCCGTGCAACCCTCGAGGTAGCTCACGTACGCGCCCTTGTCGGCAATGATGAGCGTCCGCTCGAACTGTCCTGTGTTCTCGGCGTTGATGCGGAAGTACGTCGAGAGCTCCATGGGACAGCGCACGCCGGGCGGCACGTACACGAACGAGCCGTCGGAGAACACCGCCGAGTTGAGCGACGCGTAGAAGTTGTCGCTATAGGGTACGACGGAGCCGAGGTACTTGCGCACGAGGTCCGGATGCTCGCGCACCGCTTCGCCCAACGAGCAGAAGATGATGCCTAACTTCGCCAGCTGTTCGCGGTACGTGGTGCCCACCGACACGCTGTCGAACACCGCGTCCACGGCGACGCCGGCCAGGATCTGCTGTTCCTTGAGCGGGATGCCGAGCTTGTCGTACGTCTCGCGGAGCTTGGGGTCGACCTCGTCCAGGCTGCCTAACGGCTTGCGCGTCTTGGGCGCCGAGTAGTAGACCTGATCCTGATAGTCGATGGGCTCGTAGCGGACGTTGCCCCAGTGCGGCTCCTTCATCGTGGTCCAGCGCCGATACGCCTTGAGACGCCACTCGAGCAGCCACTCGGGCTCGTTCTTCTTGGCGGAAATCGCGCGGACGGTGTCCTCGCCGATTCCGGGCGGAATGGTGTCCGCGTCGATGTCGGTGACGAACCCGAACTTGTATTCGCGATTGACCAGATTCTCGATCGAGCTGCTCATCACGTCTCCTTGTTCGCGACGGGCCCGGCTTGCCGGAACCGCACGCTGTATTCACAAGCGCCGCAACCATTCAAGATGTGCGACAGGCGGTGTACGGATGCATCGAGTGTTCGCGTCAAAAAGCGCCGTTCGGCTTCGCACAGCTCTGGAAATCGCTCGGCCACCGCGAGGAGGGCGCAATTGTGCGACACCACGTCGGTCGCCTCAGGCGTCTCGCGCCACTCGGTCATGAAGCCTTCCTCGGCCATGGCGCGGGTGACGAGCTCGAGCCGATTCTCCGGCGGCGCGCCCGCGAGCGCCGGCTTGAGGCGCTCGGCGATGCTGTCGAACTGCGATTCGAGCATCGAGATCGCTGCCTCGCGTCCGTCGCGGCGCTCGACCTGATCGAGCAGTTGGAGCAGCGTGCCCTCGTAGCGGCGCGGGAATAGCGCTTCGCCCCGCGCGGTAAGGCGGTAGGCGAACGCCGGCGCACCGACACCACGGCGCTCCCGGTCGTATTCGACTAATTGTTCGGACTCGAGCTCTTTGAGGTGGTGTCGCACCGCGTTGAGCGACACGTCCAGCCGCTCCGCGAGGTCGGCCGCGGTGAGGCGGCCAGCCGCGGCTGGCGCTCGTTTGAGCTCGATGAGAATCGCTGCCCGCGTGCCTTTTGGCCCGCCGGCAGCGAGTTGTAGATCGTGGTGCAGCACGGCATCACTCCACACTCGGTCTTGCAATCCTAAGTGAATCTCTCGGGATTGTCAAGATAATGTGGCAATTTTGGTCTGAATTGTAACTGCTTGATGTCGTGCTACTTAGCTTGTGTTTTCTACCGCTTGAAGGCGACGAAAACCACGAGCAAGGCCACGATCGCGCCCAGACCGATGACCCACGGAATGAGCGGGTTGCGCGGGCGTTTCGTACCGTGCGTGTATTTTCGCGACTCGCTGGTCACCACGCGGTCCAACAGCACCGTGTTGCGACGGCTGAACGAGTCGTCGGAGTGGTCCTCGAACTGGACCAGGCTGACGCCCGGCGGCAGGGGCCGACGCGTGAAGGTGAAGACGGTGTCGCCGACTGTGATGCGGTCGCCTTCGACCAGCATCCGGGGCGTAGCCACCGGCGCTTCGTTCACGCGCGTGCCGGTAGAGCCCATGGAGTAGATCACGAACTGCCCGCCTTCCGACTTCACGTCGCAGTGGAAGCGGGACACGGTCGGATCCTTGAGCACGATGCTGCACCCGATCTCCCGGCCGATCTGAATGACGCGCTTTCTGAGCGCGTACCCCCGGCGCGCGTTCGAATCGATCAGATACGACGCCGTCGGTTCGTTCAGCGGCTCTGGGCGCGGGGAGTCTTTCTCGTCGAGGAAGACGAAGCGTGCGGAGCCGGCGGCGATCACGTCGCCCGAGCTGAGCGTGGCGCCTTCGGTGGGCGTCTGCGAATCGTTCAGCACGACGATGTTCTGCACTGAGGCCGGGACGACGCGTGCGCCGTCCGATTGGGTCTGCACGCGAAAGTGGCGCGCCGCGAGGTCACGGCCCGTGAGACGCCAGGTGGCCTGTGAGCCGCTGCCCACCACGAGGTCTCCGTTCAGTTCGCGCGGGTTATCCTCGAGGTCCGGCACTCCTTCGAGCTCAAGAAACGGCATCGGCGGAATCTCCAGTCGACAGTCTGCAGGTCAGCATTTGGGTGGTGTGATGCTCATCCATTTAGATACCCACGAAGGATGGCGGAGTAACAGCGAAAGCACACCGGGCTCGTCACGGCGGTCCCATCCGCATCGTATTAACGCGCGATCGGACGGCCTGGCAACATTCGCGGAGCGGACGTACGCGATAACGGGGCGGTGGCGTTGAGGTTCGCGGCGTCCGCTCGCATTTTCCATGACATTGCGTGACATAGCACGGTAATTCCTCCCCATTGTTGGCCATCCGTGGCGGTCTTGATTCAACCCCTATTTTCAATCCGCGCAGCTCATTGGTTCGCCGGCCTCGTCGTATGGGGCTCGGCGCTATTGCTCATGGCGTGTGGCGGCGGAGAGAAAAAGCCGGCGTCTCGTGCACGGGCAGAACCGGTTGTGGTGGAGAGCACGAGTGTCGCGGATACTCTTTCGACAGACACGGGTGCCGACACGGCCGGACAGAATGCGACTGCGACCGTGCACGTGGAGGACACCGCGCGCGTGCGGGGCGCCGGCATTGAGCAGATCGGACAACTGCCGCCGCTCGCGGATTCCATCGCGAACCAGATGACGTTCTACGCGACGTTCCAAACGACGTTCCTCGCCGCGTCGCGCGCGAAGCATCTGTTGTTGGACATCGGCCGTGTGGACGCCAAGCTCAAGGGAAAGGCGCGCCTCGCGGCGTATCACGCGGCGGTGCAGCAGATGTCGCCGGTGAAGGTGGGCGATCGGTTCTTGCTGCACGGTCCGTGGGGCTCGAGCGAGGCGACGGTCACCGGGTTCGATCAGTGGCACGGGCGCATCGTGGCCAGGCTCCAGGTTCCGCCTAACGTAGACAGTCTGGCGAAGGAGAAGCTGACGGTGGTGGCGCTCGCCGCGCGCGCCGACAGCGACTCCGCAGCGGCGGTGCCGACGGTGGACAGCTGCGCGCATCGCGGTCCGGTGGATTCGACGATGCTGGCGCGCACCGCGGCGGTGCGCGACTCGCTCATGCTCATTTTGCAGGGCGACACCGCGCACATGCCGCCGGATGTCCTCAAGGGGCGCAAGCTGACGTCGTCTCAGATATACGGGTGCTTCGGCTCGGCGCACGTGTTGCTGTTCGCAAATTACGCGGCGGACGTGAACCGGTACACGCGCGAGTTTGCGGTGTTGATCGACACGACGGGGCGCGTGATCCCGCTGCACGTCGCGGATATCCGGTTCAAGGTCCACGATGCGATTCGCGCGCTCGATGTGGATGGCGACAAGGTAGACGACGTGTCGGCGATCGGGCGCGGCGAGCTCACGGGTGGAACAGTGCTGCTGCGGCTGGATCTCGCGAAGAAAAGGTTGACGTACGTGATGAGTGGTTTTGCCTGGGAAGACTTCTAAGTTCAAAGAATCGACGTATGGAGACCGACATGGGTTCGTATAGCACGCAAATGGCTGCCGCGCGGAATGGCGTGATCACGGACGCGATGCGCGTGGTCGCGCGGCGTGAGGGGCTGGACGTGGAGGTGGTGCGCAGCGAGGTCGCGCGCGGGCGGTTGATCATTCCCGCGAACGTGCGGCACCTCGCGGGGAAGCTCGAGCCGATGGGCATCGGGAAAGCCGCCGGCGTGAAGATCAACGCGAACATCGGGAATTCAGCGGTGACGTCGTCGATCGACGAAGAGCTGGAGAAGCTGCATCTCGCCGTGCGCTACGGCGCGGATACGGTAATGGATTTATCGACGGGCAAGGACATCGACGCGGTGCGCGAAGCGATCATCGGCGCATCCACGGTGCCGATCGGAACCGTGCCGATTTACCAAGCCGTGCTGATGGGCAAGGAGCTCGAGGAGCTCACGGCCAATGATCTGTTGGACGTAATCGAGCACCAGGCGCAGCAAGGCGTGGATTACATGACCATCCACGCGGGCATTCTGCTCGAGCACCTGCCGCTCGTCTACGGACGTGTGACGGGTATTGTGAGCCGCGGCGGGTCGCTGCACGCGGTGTGGATGATGCACCACCGCCGGCAGAATCCGCTCTACGAGCGGTACGACGACCTGCTCGAGATTCTGCGCGCCTACGACGTGACCATCTCGTTAGGCGATTCGCTGCGGCCGGGGTCGGTGCACGACGCGAGCGACCGGGCGCAGTTCGCCGAGCTCGAGACGTTGGGCGAGCTCACCAAGCGCGCGTGGGCGCGCGACGTCCAGGTGATGGTGGAGGGGCCGGGGCACATCCCGATGCACGAGATCGAGATGAACGTGCGCAAGCAGAAGGAAATCTGCCTCGAGGCGCCGTTCTACACGCTCGGGCCGCTGGTGACGGACATCGCGCCCGGGTACGACCACATCACGAGCGCGATCGGCGCGGCGATGATCGGGTGGTACGGCGCCGACATGCTGTGCTACGTGACGCCCAAGGAGCACCTGGGTCTGCCTAACGCCGACGACGTGCGGCAGGGCGTCATCGCGTACAAGATCGCGGCGCACTCGGCGGACATCGCGCGCGGCCGGAAGGGCGCGCGGGATCGCGACGATGCGCTGTCGCGCGCGCGGTACGCGTTCGATTGGAACGAGCAGTTCCGGTTGTCGCTCGACCCCGAGCGGGCGCGCGAGTACCACGACGAGACGCTGCCGGCGGAGTACTTCAAGAGCGCCGAGTTCTGCGCGATGTGCGGGCCCAAGTTCTGCTCGATGCACCACTCGCGGACGATCGACGAGGGGATCGCGCAGCTCGCCCGGGAGCGCGGCCTAACGGACGAGGCGCCCGTCGTGGCGGAGGAAGCGGCGGCGGCCGCCGGCGACTGACCGGCGGTGGCGCTCTCCTCCCGCGAGCGCGCGGCGCTGCGCGCCGAAGCCAATCATCTCGACGCGACCGTGACGGTCGGCGCAGGCGGCATTACGCCGGCCGTCGTGCAGTCGCTCGAGGATGCCTTCCGGTCGCGCGAGCTCGTGAAAATCCACATCGGGCGCAACGCCAACGTCCCGGCGCGCGACGCGGCCGCGGAGCTCTCCGGCGCGGCGCACGCGGACGTGGTGCAGGTGATCGGACACACGGCCACGCTCTTCCGCATCAACCCGGAGCTCCGCGCCAAGCAAGCCAAGCGCGCCGCGCGCGACGCTCAGTGATGCGTGGTGTCCGACGGGAGCTTGAGCACCCGCATCTGGCGGCGCTCGAGCTCCACGTTGAGCGCTTTCACCCGCTTTGTTTTCAGGTCCTGCCAGCGCGCGAGCGCGGCATCGAGACGTTGCTCGAGCACCGGCACGACGGCCGCGGCTTGCGTGGTCGGGTCGGCATCGGCGCTCTCGATGACGGTGAGCGCGGCGAGCAGGTCGCCGTTGAGGCGCGCGAGGTCGTTGTCGTTAGGCGACGAGGCGGCGCCGCGCCGCTCGCCGGCCAGCGCGGCGAGGCCGGCTTCCAGGTCGGTCATCGTCTTGGACATCCCGCTCGTCGTGTCCGCCGATTGCTTGCGCAGACCCGAGAGCTGTGTCCGGAAGGCGCGCACCTCGGTGAGCGCGGTATAGTCGCGGTGCATGGCGCTCGTGAGGCGCTGCGCCAGCGCGAGCTGGCGCGCGAGGGCGGCCGCCGGCACGTGCACGCGCGGATCCATGCGCACATCGAGCGGCTCCGTGAACGTGCGGCTGCCGACCGTCAAGCGCACGGTGTACCGTCCCGGCACGACGCTCGGGCCTAACGGACCGCGCGGCGTGTCGTGCCGGATCGCCGAGATCGGATACTCGTGCTCGAGCACGTCCGGCGGCGGATCGTGCAGGTCCCACACGAAGCGGTGCATGCCCGATTCCGCCGACAGCGGCTGGAACGGCTTCACCCAGTACGTCGGAACGTTGAGCTCGGTGTCGGGCGGCGGCGCGACGTCCGTGCTCGAGAAGCGCCGCACCAGCGCGCCGCGCGCGTCCAGGATGTCGAGCGATACTGCGTTAGGCGACGAGCCGGAGCCGATCCAGTAGTCGATGATCGCGCCGTCGGGCGGATTCCGGCCGGCCGGCTCCTCCGGCGGGAGCGGCGTGTCGGTGTTCGCGTCGCGGCGCACGCGGTACGCCGGCGCGGGCTTGAAGAGGAGCGCGGGCGACGAGGCCACGCGTGCGTCGAGCTGCCGAAGCGGCGCGATGTCGTCGAGCACCCAGAACGATCGGCCGTGTGTCGCGATGACGAGATCGTTGTCGTGCACGATGAGATCGCGGATCGATGTGACCGGCAAGTCGAGCCGCAGCGATTGCCAGTGCGCGCCGTCGTCGAACGACACGTACACCGTGTGCTCGGTGCCCGCATACAGAAGCCCGCGGCGCACCGGATCCTCGCGCACCACGTTGACCGGCTCGTCGTTAGGAATGCCGGTGGTGATCGACTGCCACGTCTTGCCGCCGTCGTGCGTGCGGTAGATGTAGGGATGCAGGTCGTCCACCCGCAGGCGCGACGCCGACGCGTACGCCGACGCGCTGTCGAAGTGCGACGCGTCGATCTGCGTCACCTTGCTCCACGCTTCCATCCCGGGCGGCGTGACGTTGCTCCAGTGCGCGCCGCCATCGCGCGTCACCTGAATCACCCCGTCGTCCGTGCCCACCCAGATGAGGCTCGCGTCGCGCGCCGACGGTGCGATCGAATAGATCACGCCGCGGTGCGGGTGCTGCGCCGCCTGTTGGGCATAGACGCCGAGGCTCGACGGCACGCCGGGATCGGGGCGCGTGACGTCGGGACTGATCGTGGCCCAGCTGCGGCCTCCGTTAGTCGTCTTGAAGAGCACCTGCGCCGCGAAGTACAACACGTGCGGATCGGCGGGCGAGAAGATGATCGGCGCCGTGCGATCGAAACGGTAGGCGCCGCTGCGCAGCACCACGGGTCCGACATCCTGGACTTGTCCGGTGGTCTCGTCGTAGCGCGTCACCTTGCCGCCGTAGATGATGCCCGGGTGCAGCGGATCGGGAACGGCGTATCCGTACTCTTCGACGCCAACCGGATGCCAATCGCGGAACGTGATCGCGCCGTCGTTGCCGCGGCTCGAGACGCCGGCGGACCCGCTCTCCTGCTGGCCGCCGTACACCCGATAGGGGAATCGGTTGTCGGCGGCGACGTGGAACATCTGCCCGGTGGGCTGATTGTACCACGAGCTCCACGTCTCACCGCCGTTCACGGTGATCGTCGCGCCTTGATCGCTGCCGATCAGGATGATCTTCGGGTTGTCGGGGTTGATCCAGATGCGGTGATAGTCGTCGCCGCCGGGCGCGCCCTTGATCGCGGTGAAAGTGTGGCCGCCGTCGGTCGACCGATACGTGGACGTGTTGGCCACGTAGATCTCGTCTGCGTTAGTCGGATCCACCTCGACTTCGGCGAAGTCGTCGCCGCGGCCGTAGACGCGCTCCTCGCCGTTCACGCGCGTCCAGGTCTCTCCGGCGTCGTCGGAGCGGTAGACGCCGCCCAACTTCCCCGGCGCCTGCACCATCGCGTACAGCCGCTGCCCGTTGCTCGGCGCCACGGCGATGCCGATACGGCTCAGTCCCTGCGCGGGCGTGGGGAGTCCAGTGGTGAGCTGCTTCCAGGTGGCGCCGCCGTCGACCGACTTGTACAATCCGCTGCCGGGTCCCGAGTACGCGTTGTCGTATTCCCACGGACCTTGTCGCGCGGCCCAGAGCACGGCGTAAATCACCTGCGAGTTGGTCGGGTCCATCGCGAGCGCGACCGCGCCGGTGTTGTCGTCGTGAAAGAGCACTTGCTCGAATGTCGTGCCGCCGTCGGTGGAACGGTACACGCCGCGCTCTGCGTTAGGCCCGTACGGATGGCCGAGGACGGCGACGAACAGGCGGTTGGGATCGTGCGGGTCGACGAGGATCGCGGCGATTTGCTGTCCGTCGCGGAGGCCGGGCAGGTGGGTCCAGGTGTGGCCGGCATCGGTGGACTTGTACATCCCGTCGCCGATCGAGAGGTCGGGGCGCTGCAAGCCTTCGCCGCTGCCCACGTAGATGATGTTCGGATCGGACGGCGCGACCGCGAGCGCGCCGATGGAGCCGATGGGCTCCTGATCGAAGATCGGCGTCCACACGCGGCCGTAGTCGGTGCTCTTCCATACGCCGCCGTCGGTCGCCGCGACGTAGAAAAGATTCGGTTGTCCGCGGACGCCGGTCGACGCAACCGTGCGGCCGCCGCGGTACGGACCGATCATGCGCCAGTGCAGCCCGGCGAACATCGATGAGTCGAATTGTTGGGCGCTCGCGAGCGATGGGAGGGCGAGCGTGACGCACGCGAGCACGAGCGAGGCGCGGAGCAGTGCGGCAGGGATGCGCGAAGGCATGGCAGATCGGGCAGACGGGAACGAACGGGATCGAAACGGCAGCCAGATAGCTGACAGCGCGGGCGCAAGGCGCGCAAGGTCTACGCGCCGCCGCGCACCGGCGCCATCATCGAGCATGACAACATCGAAGGAGCGAGTGGCATGAACGTACGTCCTGCCCGGACCGCCGACGCGTCGTCGATCAAAGCGTTGATCGACCTGTACGTGCCCGACGGAACGCTGCTGCCGCGCACATTGGATTTCATTCGCGAGCACGTCGCGGATTTTCTGGTGGCGACGGACGACGATGTGGTGGTGGGCTGCGTGCACCTCGAGGAGTATGCGCCCAGTTTGGCCGAGATCCGGTCGTTGGCCGTGGATCCGGGTGCGCAGGGGCAGGGGATCGGCGCGGCGCTGGTGCGCACGGCGGAAGATCTGGCGCAGCGGCGCGAGCTCATGACGTTGTTCGCGGTGAGCAACAGCGAGCAATTCTTTCGCGGGTTGGGCTACGAGCCCGAGCACGTGCCGGAGTTGGATCGCGAGCGGAGCGAGGTCAGCAAGTACAAGGGCGTGTACGCGCGGGCGCTGCCGCGCCGGTCGTAATCGCCCGGCTGCGCGACGCCGCGCACCCGAAAATATATTGGACATCCATACATTTGCGGCCGGGGGCATGGTTCTCGCAGCGAACATCCCCGGCTTCCCACAACGGCAGGAGCCCGAGAGTCGCGGGAACAGCACCATCACGAGTGCACAGTGCGCTCACGGCGCGTCGACTCGAATCGCCAACGAATTCGTCCCGCGGCCGCGACGCGGCATGGGTGCGGGACGGACACGACCATGCAAGGCCACAAGATCGTCTCGACGATCGCTGCGCTCATGGCGAGCGCCGGCGCGGTCGTCGCGCTGAGCGGATTCACGCGGCCGGTCGACCAGTCGCAGGCCAAGACCATCGCGATCAAGGCGTGCGGCGGCGGGACGGTCACATCGGAAACCGACGGCGGGACGCGCAACGGCGACAAGGTCTACACGTTCGACGTGAACGTGGCGAACAAGTCGTTCGTCGAGAAGGTGAACGTGGATGCGAAGACGGGCGCGGTGCTGGACGTGACGTACGCGGGCCAGCAGGCCTGACCGATCGATCGTGGGCGGGTTCGGGCTCGCACGCGAGCCCGCCCAACCGCCCAAGGCCGGTGCGTTAGGCGCGGCCGTCGCGGGTGAAGCGCCCCGTGGCGAGGAAGGCGAAGGCCTGCGAGAGCGCGCGCGGGTTCCAGGGGAGGAGAGCGTGGCCGCCGTGCACGATGAGGTGGTCGCGCATGCCGACGAGCCGCGTGGCGCTCACCGACACCAGGCCATCGTTAGGCGTGCCGATCCATCGGCCGAAGAGCGCGGACCGGCGCCGCACGCCGGCGATGACGCCGAGCTCGAAGGTCGCTTCCGTGAGGCGGCGCGGCACGCTCTCGGTCCCGGTGCCCAGCTCCAGCCCGGACGGGCCCATGAAGCGGCGGAAGAGGCGCGTGTGGCGCAGGTGCTGCGCGATCTCGTTCCCTGCGTTGGGCGGGCCGAGCATCACGACCCGGCCTAAATTCGGCGGCGACGCGAACGCGATGAGCGCGCGGACGATGATGCCGCCCAACGAATGCGTCAGAAAATGGATGCGCGCCTCGCCTAACTGAGGCAGCGCGTCGAGGTCGCGGCGGAGGGCGTCGGCGTGGCCGAGGATGCCGCGCCGCGCCGAGGGGTATCCCCAATTGAACACCGCATAGCCGCGGCGGCGCGCCAGGAGCGCCGCGGGCCACATGGACGCGCGCGTGCGCTTGAGCCCGTGCACCAGCACGAGCAGGTCGGAGGACAACGGCGTGGAGCGCGCGGACTCAGAACTCGCGGCGCTTCATCTCCTTGAAGATGCGGTCGGCTTCGCTGGCATCGTCGGGCGTGACGGGCCGCGTCGCGTCGATGGTCGCATCGTACGCTTTGTTCTTCGGCTTGTTTTGCGCGATCGATTTGGCGGCGTTCTTCCGGGCGAGCGCGAGGATTTTCTTGTCGTCCATGGGGGTCGGGGCGAAGGTCTCACTGCAATCTAGAGAGGGACTGCGCTGGTGGAAGCACCGTCACACCATCGCTTCCTCGAGCGACGCCCGACCCGGCGTCGGTTCCCGCGTCACCGTACTCGCGTCCTTGTCATCGCGTGTGCCGAGGAATACCGGCTGCCGGAGCAAACCATCGGCGGTCCATTCGTTGAACTTGACCTCGACCACGAGCGTTGGGCGGACCCAGTGCGCGGGTTCGTTGGGCTTGGGCGGGTTCGCGAACGGGGACGTCTTGCGAGCCCGCTTCGCGAGCTGCGCGTGCACCTCGCGCAGGGATTCGTGGTCGAAGCCGCCGCCAACGTGGCCGGCGTACACCAGGCGATGGCCGTCGTAGTAGCCCACGAGGAGCGCGCCAAGGTACTGGCGCGACTTGCGCGGCTCGGTGTATCCGCCCACGACGAACTCCTGCCTGCGCTCGAGCTTGAGCTTGAGCCAGGCGTTCGACCGTTGGCCCAACGCATAGGGCGCGTCGGTGCGCTTGGCCATGATGCCTTCCCACCCCGCCGCGCGCGCCTTCCGGAGCATTTCCCGCGCGCCGCCGGGCGCCGAGTCGCCTAACCGAAGGTGCGTGCCGGTGCGGTTGCGCAGGCGTAGCTCGAGGAGCTTGCGGCGCTCGGTCCACGGCTCGCCGACCAGCACGTCATTGCCGTCGAGCAGAAGATCGAACGCCATCAGTGCTGCCGGTGCGCCGTTCACCAATTGTTTGATGTCGGCCTCGCCCTGCACGTGGAGCCGCGACTGGAGTCCCTGGAAGCGGCCCGGCTTGCCGCGCTCGAGCGCAACGATCTCGCCGTCGAGCACGAGCGGGCGCCGGGCGCGCGCGGCGAGCTGCTCGAGCGCGTCGACGATCTCGGGGAACTGCTTGCTCTTGTCGAGATCGTTGCGCGTCATGAGGCGCACCTGATCGGCCGTGGCGTAGGCGAGCACGCGGATGCCGTCGTACTTGGGCTCGAACGTCCACCCATCGTCGTGCGGCACGTCGCTGCCGACGCGCGCGAGCATCGGCTCGAGCGACGGCACGTCGCCCGGCGTGCGCGAGCTACGCCACACCGCCCGCGCGGGCGTCTCCTTGCCCTTGCGGCCGCGGCGCGGGCGTTTGCCCTCGGCGATCTCGTCCATCGTGCGTCCGGTGGCCGCCGACGTCTCGACGTCCGCGATGATGTCGTCGCCCGGCTTGGCGGCTTCATCGCGATGTTTGATGAGGAGCCACTGCGGCTTGTCCGGGGCGCCGCGCTTGGTGCGCACGAGCACCCACGAGCCGTGGAGGCGCTCGCCGTCGAGCTCGAACTTGAGGTCGCCCGACGCATACGCGCGACGGAGCACGTCTTCCGCGTTAGGCGAAGGCGGATCGCTGGTATACGTGCCGCGGTCCCACACCATCACCGTCCCGCCGCCGTATTCGCCCTGCGGGATCGTGCCCTCGAAGGTGTTGTACTCGATCGGATGATCTTCCACCTGCATCGCGAGGCGTTTCACCGACGGGTCGAGGCTCGGCCCCTTGGGTACCGCCCAACTCTTCATCACGCCATCGAGCTCGAGACGAAAATCGAAATGGAGGCGGCTCGCGGCGTGCTTCTGCACGACGAACCGCAACGGATGCCGGCCGCTCGGCGCGCGCGCGGTGCCGCCCGCCGGCTCGGGTGTGGCGCTGAAGTCGCGCTTCGTGCGATAGGTCCGGAGCTTCGTCTCCGCCCCGCGCGATGCGGCCGCCGTCTTGTGCCTAACGCTCCGTTTGCTGGTGCCCCGTGTCGTCGCCATCGTTAGGCCGAGCGCGCGGTGCGGCGGCGGGATGGGCGCGTGTGGCGGGCGGCGGCGGTGTGCGCACCGCCCCCGCGGGCCTTGCCGCGTTTTCCGCCGGCGAGGCTCCGCTGCAGCCGCTCCATGAGGTCGATCACCTTGGCGTCGCCCTTGGCCGACTCGGGCTCCGTGAGCTTCGCCTCCGTGCCCTTCATCTTCGCCTTGATGATTTTCATCAGGTTGGCGTGATACTGGTCGCGGTACTGCTCCGGATGAAACTCCGCTTTGAGTCCGTCGATCAATTGCTGCGCCATGTGCAGCTCGGGCGCGCGCGCGTGTTTCGTGGACGGAAACGTGTAGTCGCTCTCGTCCACCAGCTCGTCGGCGAAGCGCATGAGCTCGAGCACGAGCGCGTTGCCCACCGCCTTGAGTCCCGCCACGTGCTCGCGCTGGTGGATGACGATCGTGCCTAACCCAACGGTGTCGGTCTTCTTGATCGCCTCGCGCATCACCGCGTAGGCCATCTCGCCGCCCTTGCCCGGGATCAGGAAGTACGGCGTCTCGAAGTAGCGCGCATCGATGGACGATGCCGGGACGAACTCGCGGACCGCCACCGTCGACGAGGCGGAGAGCGCCGCCGTCTTGAATTCTTCGTTGGTGACGACGACGTACTTGCCCTTCCGGTATTCGTAGCCTTTGACGACGTCATCCCACGGCACGTCGGCGCCATCGGCCGTGCAGACCCGGTCGTACCGGATCGGCGCCATGTCCTTGTCGTGCAGCATGTGAAAATGGATGCGCTCGTCGTCGCGGATCGCGCGTTTGAGCTCGACCGGTACGGTCACCAACCCAAAGCTCAAGGTGCCTTTCCAGATCGTCGCCACCGGTGCCTCCGCTCGAGTCGCTCACCGGCAAGCCAGCAAGACCGGTACCGCGCCCGTGCAGCGTGCGTGCTAACTGTCGGGCCGTTCGGTCGGCGCGTGTTGACCGGGGCCGGGCAGCGGCGGAAATTGGCCGCCCGCTGCTTCTCCCTGCAGCAAGTGGCCGATCGTCCGGTAGCGATAGATCACAGGCGCGTGGTTCTGGAACAGGCCGCCGGTGTCCGCGCTCGGTCCGTACGTCGAGTAGAGCGGCTGTCCCCAGAGGCGCAGGTACACGGTGAGCTGGCCGCGGTGGTGCGACGTGTGCGTGAGGCGGCGTGTGAGGACCCATGCGCGCGACCGCTCGGTGTCGAAGAAGGTCGTCGCTTCCTCGAACCACGGCTCCGGCTTCCGCTCGAGATCCGTTAGGCGAACGGCGGACGCCGCCGCGTAGTGCTCGAGAAACGACAATCGGGTTTCCGCGGGCGGCAGCACGGGCATCGGGACGACGATGCCGAGCATCGTGCGCATCCACGTGTCCTCGCTCACGCACTGATGGACCATGTGCTCGAGCGGCGTGCGCGCCCGGGGCTCCGGGCGGAACGACATGCGCGCGTCCGGAATCTGCGACCACACGCTCAGGGTCTTGATCCGCTCGGTCTTGTACGTCTCGATGAGGAAGTCGTACCGCACGGTGCTCTCCTGGGGGACATCAGCCGGGCCCCGGGCGGGCCCGTTACATGGGGAAGGTAGGCACCGGGGCGTCGGCGATGGTAGATTACGGTTCAACCCGATTGGAGATCCCATGCTGAAAGCGTTCGACTTCGACGACAACGGCCGGACGTTCAGCTGCAGGGTCGAGGGGCCGACCGGCACACGAACCGAGTCGTGGTGGTGGTTCCGCGTGTCCGGCGACGCGAACCGGTACGCGCCGTTTCAAGCGAAGTCCGGCGACACGCAGGAGTCCGTGAGGACGCGCATCGCAGCTTATTACGCGGACTTGCTGTTCAAACGGTCACAGCCGCCGCAGCCGCGCCAGCACTGGGCGCATCGCACCAGGAACACGGCCGGACAGGAAGGCGGGGCGCCGGCGCATTAATCAGCGCTTCGCGTCGGGACCGAGTCCGGCGCGGCGCGCGAGCGTTTCCTTGAGCCATGGCGGCACGTTGAGCGCGGCGAGATCCGCCTGCGCCACGCGCTGCCGGGCCAAGTCCCAGTCGATCACCGGCGCCACATCTTCGTCGCTCGCGGCAAGCGATGCGAGCGCGCGGTCGACGATCGCCTGTCCATCCGGCACCGACATGCCCAGCTCCACTTCCGCGCGCCGGCAGAATCGCTCGTGGCGCGCGGCGATCTCGCGGGTGAACACCACGCCGCGCCGATCCAATCGCGCGTGCATCGCTTCGTGCACGATGGTCGACGCGATTTGCGCCGTGGTGAACTCCGGATTCACGCTGAACGTGAGCTCGATGAGACACGTGCGTTCGTCCGGGAAATACGCTCCGCGGCACGGATAACGGCGCACCGCGACGCGCGCGAAGTCGCGCACGAGGTGGCGGAAATACCACGGCTGATGCCGCTCGATGATGCCCAACGCTTCGTCGAGGCGCGCGAACACTTGCTCGGTATCGATGTCGGGGCGGGTGTTGACGACGTCGACGGTGACGCCGCGCAGCGAACGTGTGCGCGATACCGAACCGAAGAGCGACCGCGTGAGGCGGTCCTGCCAACGCTCCATCGTCCTCTCCGTTAGTCCGACGTCCCCCAATGGTCCCGCTCGCGCGGCGCGAGCACCGCGCCGACCTCGGCGCACGCGGCGACGAGAGCCACGCACAGACCAGCCATCAACAACACGACGCCGAGCGCCAATGCGGGTCGTGTGCGAAACACGAACCACAGCGAATGCCAGACGCCGCTTCCGTGACGGGGCATCGGCACGAAAAAGAAAAGGCCGCGCGGATGCCGGATGCGATCGGCCGCGATGAGTGCAAAGCTCGCGAGCAGCGAACCGACCGCGAACCGTTCCATGCGGCGAATCGTCACGCGCCCGTCTCCAACTGCCGGCAATTGACGCGCTGCCCTCAAGGCGCGATCACAGCGCCGTATCCGTCCCTGTGTCGGTTCCCGTTTCCGGTGTGGACGACGACGACCGCTTGATCGTGCGGACCAGCCACACGACGGCCACGATCGGCAGGACGATGAAGACGAGGAACTTGAACGCGAGAATCGTGACCAATCCCACGACTACGAGCAGCAAGATCGGGAAGCCAAGGATGGCGATACCGAGGAGCGGTCGCAGGGCGAGAAGCCGGATGAGTGCGGCAATCATGTCAGGTGTCCGATGGGCTTTCTCAATACTACGAGAAAGCCCAGGCTCCTGGTTTCTGGCGAGCTTATTTCCGCCGCTTCGGACGCGGCGTACGCTTTGGGCTCGTTGCCGGGCCCTGTTCGCGCACGGCGCGTCCGGCCGTGAGGCTCAGGCGGCGCTCTCCCAGTGCTCGTTCGTCTCGCAGCAGCGAAACCAGCTCGCCGGGCCGGAGGTTCGCGCGCAGTCCCGGAACGTCGAGGGGCGAGGCGGACGATCGGACTGGTTGGACGACGAACTCCGATCCGTCCTGCCGGCGAATGCGCACCTCGCCGTTGCGACGCGCTTCGTCGAGCAACGACGCAAGCTGCTGACGCGCTTCGGAATAGGTATAGGTCTTCATGCGGTCCACGCTACGGCGATGCCCCGGGCGCGAGCGGCGTCCCGGAGTTTTTGATCAAGGGTCAAGAGCGGCAGGCCGCGCTGAGACGCGAGCTCCAACATGTAGGCGTCATACGCGTACAGGCCGAGCTCGGTGGCGCTCGCTATCGCCTGACCGACATCTACATCGACGAGTCGCAGCGGCACGGACTGGAAGGCGTCCCACACGCGCCGAGCGTCGGCCAGAGTGAGACGCCGCCGGCGCAACAAGGCGACGAGGGCGTTTCCGATTTCCCAGGGAAGCGACGGAGGAGCATACAACGTGGCGCCGCGCGTCGCGGCGATGAGTGCGATGCGCTCCGGCTCCTCGAGGAGGACGGCCAGGACTGCCGATGTGTCCACCACCATGAACCCGCCCGCGTATTGTCCAATTGTACAATATCACCGCGCCGTCCGGGGATGCAAGCCGTGGCGTGCGCGTTGGCGCGTGCTGCCTAACGGCTAGCGGGCGAGCGGATCAGTCCTTGTACGGGTAGTCCGGATCGGACAACCGCTCGGCTCGCGCGACACCTTCGGGGCCGGCGATCTGGCGGGCCAGATCGAGCAGCATGGGGCTCAGGTGTTCGCCAAAGCGGAGCAGGTTCACGGCGCGATCGCGGCGCGCGATGAGGAAGGCGAGGATGGGCTTGTCGGCCTTCTGCGCGTTGCAGTCGGGACAGGCGAGGACGAGGTTGTCGCGGCGGTCGTACGCGGTCTTGCCGCGGCGGGGCGTCACGTGATCGAGCGTAATGGCGTCGGGATGGACACGACGCTCGCAGTACGTACAGACGGCGCCGTGGCGATCGAGCAGCCACTGACGTGTGTTCGTGTAAGCTGTACGACTTGTAGGCAGCGATGTGTGCTGCTGGTGTGCTCGCGCGGGGCTACGACGCCGGCGCGTTGAAGGGCGGGTGCGACTCAGTGGTACAAGGGGCTTGAGGGTGACTGATGCAACATCTGACTACGCTGTAACATAGCGCCATGGTGTTGACGTGGGAAGGTCCACCATCGTCACGCCGGCCGCCTTCAGCCGTGTTGGTCGGCCTCTACTTATACTGGCTGGTCGACTCGGGTCGCGGCCGGTGCACCGCGGACGAACGCGATGTAGTCGGTTGCGTTCGGCTCTTCGCCTTCGGCGCGCACGATCAGCGCAACTTGGCCGCGGTGATACGAGCCGTGCATCGCGACGTGCAGCAGGATGTCCTCGACGCGCGACTCGAACGAGATACCGCGGCTATTCCGGTAGGACACGCGCCGGTCGAGGTCGTCGGGCGACAACCGCGCCAGATACGCGGCGTACGCTGCTCTGTTGCGCAGGACCGTCGCGCGACATTCGGCGAGGCCGAACGACGGCCAGATCGGAATCTCACACGGCCGCTGCTCGAGGCGCGCCAGCCACTCGGCCTCGGCGCCTAACACGTGGTTGAACAACTCGAGGGCGCGCACCGGGACCACGGTGGCCGCTTCGAGCGACGTGAGCGCGCGCTCGTCCGCCCACGCCATGTGCGCGAACAACGACTGGATGTGGTGCGGCAGCGTCATCAGAACAGTCCGACTTTTCCTCGTACGGAAGCAATCAGCTTTTCGGGATCGTATCCGATCCCCTGGCGGAACACCAGCTCAACATGTGCGATGTCCGCGATGTTCCTCGACGGGTCGCCGTTGATCACCACCAGGTCCGCCTGCTTGCCAACCGCGATCGAACCGACGTCCTTGGCGCGGCCGAGGTACGTGGCGCCGTTGAGGGTGCCGACTTTGATCGCCTCGAGCGGCGTCAGACCGCTTTCGACGAGCAACTCGAGCTCGCGCTGGTTGGAGTAGCCGGGAATCACACCGCCGCCGCCGGTGGGATCCGTGCCCGCGATCAACAGGCCGCCCGCGCGCATGAAGGCCACCTCGAGCGCGCGCGCGTGCGCGAAGATCGCCTCGAAGCGACGCGTCGTGTCGCGCTGCACGGCCGCGTAGCGTTGGGCGAACTGCTCGTGCAGAATCGGGTCGAGGACGTCGAGGCCGGGCGGCATCGGGCGGCCGGGCGTGAAGGTCTCGAACACGGTGAGCGTGCTGGTGATCGCGACGTGCCGCCGCACCAGATCGGCGATGAGATCGCTCACGCGCGCCGAGTCGGGCGTGAGGGTGGCGATGGTCGCGAGGCCCGTGTTTTGACCGGGACACACGTCGGGCTTCTTGTCGGGCACGAAATCCGTGGAGACGAAGAAGCCGTGCTCGAGGTTGTCGATGCCTAACGCGGCCGCCTCGCGATAGGTGACCGAGCACAGGTGGCCCGTCACCTTGAGACCGCGCTTGTGCGCTTCGGCGATCGCGGCGCCGAGCTCGGCGCGGGTGATGTGCATGTACGCCTTGAACGACGTCGCGCCGGCGTCGGCCCAGAAGTCCACCATGCGGCGCGCGTCATCGGGGCCGGTGAGCTCGTGCACCTGGTCCAGGCCTAACCCGGGACCCTCGAGATACGGCGCGGTGGCGTCGATCCACGGGCCGGGCTTCTCGCCGCGCGCGATGGCGTGCGCGAGACCGATGTCGCCATAGCCGTTCATGTTGCCGCCGGTGCGCATCGACGTGACGCCGCCGGCGAGATAGAGCCGCACGAAACTCTCGGCCACATTGCCGTACACGCCGGGGCCGGTGGGATAGAACAGGTGCTCGTGCACCATCACGAGCCCCGGGATCACCGACTTGCCGGTGAGGTCGAGCACGCGCGCGCCGGCCGGCACGGATGTCGATGCGGCGGCGCCGACCTGTGCGATGCGCCCGTTGCGCACGATCACGGTTTGGTCGTCGCGCGCGGGCGCGCCGGTGCCATCGATCACCCGCACGTGCGTCAGCGCGACGAGGTCGGTGTCGATGGCGACGACCTGTTTGACAGCGGGCGACAGGGCCGGGCGGGTGCCCTGTGCTCGGGCGACGCCCGTGCCCGCCGTGGCGAGGATCAGGCCAGCGGTGATCTTGAGAAAAAGGGAAGAGGGAAGCGCTCGCTGACGCTCGCTGGGGGAAGCGCTGCTCTGGGGGAAGCGGCGGCGACGCCGCCTGAGGGAGTGGAAGGACATCAGTTGTCTCTGGGTGGTGAGTACCGGGTGGCGCGTGTGCGCGATGCCGTTCTCATCTCGCGCAGACCATCGATGTTGTTCCGCTCCCTCAGGCGGCGTCGCCGCCGCTTCCCCCAGCGCAGCGCTTCCCCCAGCGAGCGGCAGCGAGCGCTTCCCTCTTCCCTTGTTCGAATGCGTTAGGCGCCGTCTCCGGCTGCGAATCAGGATCCCGAGGCCGGAACCAGGTCGAAATCGTACACCAGGTGGATGCTGTCCGCTACGCTCAGCACCGATCCGACTTTCGGCTTCTCGATCTGGAAATCTTCGAACGTGAAGCCGGTGGACGCGGTACCGAAGACCTGTCCGCGGCGCATGTACGCCTCGACCATCCACGACGTGGGCTTGGTCACGCCGCGCACCGTGAGATCGCCTAACAGCGTGAACGACACGCGTCCCGAGTCGGGCAGGGGCATCGTGAGGCCCTGGAGCTCCTTCGGCACCAGTGTAACGGTCGGGTATTTCTCCGTGTCGAGGGTGCGGTGCTGGATGAACCCGTCGCGCATCGAGCGGTCGCTTTTCAGCCCGCGCAGGTCCACGACGAACTTCGAATCGGCCGGGATGATCTTGCCCTTGTCGTCGAGGGCGAAGCTGCCAGTCACGCTGTCCGTGACGCCGACGGCATCGCTCGGGAAGTTGATGTGGGCCAACTGCTCGCGTACGAAATAGCGCGCCTGATTGTTCTTCGGCGCGACGACGAAGTGCACGGGTCCAGTCGCGTGGGCGGCGGGCCGGTGAGGCGCGGCGAGCACGCTCGTACGAGCCGGCGCCGCGTCCAGTGCAATGACGCCGATGCCCGCAACCAGGATCGCGCTTACTGCCACACCAATCTTTGACATTCCGGAACTCCTTCAACGTTGAGATGAGAGCCGCAACCGTCGCGGCCGAGGCGACGGCCGGGATGTTAGTACCGGGTACGCGCAGCCAGCAACCTGACCGAACGATGCGTGCTGGTTCAGTTTGCACGTCGACTTTCCCGAGAGGTCAGCAGGGTCTCGCGTGTCCGCCTCCGCTGCCTGACAGGCATCTACGAGTTTGAAGCGGACACACCCGGACACAGCCGGACAAGGCGGACTCATTTGTA
>DASVAC010000127.1:0-4730 GCA_036376535.1 Gemmatimonadaceae bacterium
GCGCTCGATTCGTGGGGTGACTGTCTGGCCCGGCGCCCCATGGTCCCGGGCTCGGCGGATGCAAGCCGAGCGGCTGCTCGAGTTCGTCCGCGAGCGCGGCGCCGTCCATCCGCGGGAGGTGGCCGCGCACTTCTCGCCGCGGTCCGTTAGGAACTACTGGGGAGGCTCGTCCAACGCGACCACCGCGTTGCTCGCGGGCATGCACTACCGTGGTATGCTGCGCATCCAGCGCCGCGACGCGGGCATTCGCGTCTATGCGCCGCACGAGCACGGGGAAGAACCGGCAGATGTGGGAGAGATTCACGCCCGCGTGGACGCGCTGGCGCGAGCGGCCGTCGCGATCTATGCACCGCTCACGGCGAAAGGCCTAACGCAACTCGTGCGCCGGCTTCGGTATGCCGTCCCGCAATGGCGCAACCAATTGACGAGCGCCGTGGGGCGCGCAAAGCACCAGCTCGCGCACGCGCGCGTACATGGCGTCGAGTGGTACTGGCCGCCGGACGAGCATCCGGACCACCAGCCGCTGGCGGACACCGTGCGCCTGCTCGCGCCGTTCGACCCCGTGGTGTGGGACCGCGACCGGTTCGAGTTGCTGTGGGGCTGGACCTACCGCTTCGAGGCCTACGTGCCGGCGCCGAAGCGGAAGATGGGATACTATGCGTTGCCGCTCTTGTGGCGCGACCAGGTGATTGGCTGGGGCAATCTTTTAGGGCGGACAAGCCCGGACACGACCGGACGCGGCGGGAATAATTCTGTGCCTAACGGTAGGCTCGAGTCGCAGATTCGCTTTGTCGGCTCGCGCCCGCCGCGCGACGCGGCCTTCACGCAGGAGCTCGACGCGGAACTCGAACGCATGCGTGCGTTTCTGAGTGTTGCTGGACGATTGCCCAACCGTAAAGCAAGGTAACCACGGCCAGCCGGGCGGCCGGTTTCTCGATCAGCTGCCCAACTTGAGCCAAAGGTCGAGACGCTGCGCCAGGATACCCGGCATCTCCCCTGGGCCTTGCCACGCCTTTCCCTCCATCCAGTCGGTGAGCTGCTGCGCTAGGCGCTGACGCTCGGCCTGCTGCACCGTTGGCTGACTGATTTCGTTGACGACGGTCAGCGTCGTTTTGCCGCGCGCCCGAAGGACGACGCCGAACCGCTCGCGCAATTTCACGCGGATTCGCACCTCGTCATCCCCGTACTTGCCGGGCTTGCTGTCGTAGTCCCACGCCACCGGCACCATCTGCTCGAATCGCCTAACGGCACGACAGCTCTTGTCCGCCGCGAGCACGACTCCGGTACCGACGGCGAGGTCGAGACGCCGCTGCACATTCTCCCACATGTAGGTTTTCCGGTCACCCTCGGTCTTCCCGAAGTAGACGGACCCTTTGCGACCAAGGTCCTCCAGCTTGCTTACGATCTCCTGGCGATGCGAGGATGGGTTGATGAAGCTCGAATAGTTCTCGACATACGGTTGACCCGAATACATTGCCTTGAGCGCGCTCTTTTGGTGTTCCGCGACGCTCCCATCGGACGAGTTAGAGCTCGATGGTCCATAATACAGATTGTCCGGATCGTTGTAGGCGAGCAGCACCAGCGTCTCGCAATTATCCTTGAGACGTTGGAAGCGATCTGTGTGCGCCCACTGCGGTCCTTTGTACGACCAGTCGATGCTGATCGGGACATTCCTCGCCGCGTACACGTTCTTCCGAAAGTCGTCGATCTGGTCCTTCAGGTACGGCTCCGCGGAATCGACTTCTTCATCCGTCAGCGTCTTCTTGTAGAAGCGGCGGATGGTTTCCCAGTCGATGATGTGCCGGATTGCGTATCCCTTTATCGCGTGTGGAGCGACGTGGTTCGTCGTTCCGGTGCAGAAGGACCCCGGTCGCTGGAAGACGACCTTCTGGATCGTGTCATCGTCATCGAGCTGCAGGTGCGCATCCCGGTCGGACTTGCCGAAGATCGTGACAACGGCGCACATCGAGGCCTCCTGTTGGATGGTGCGAACCACATCGAACAACCGGGGCGACCTTCCCTGGTCCGGCACTAGCGCACGTCCCTACCGCCCTGTACGTCCACGCCGTTACAAAGTCCGTCGATGTGCACGTTATCGCCGAAGATCACGCGACCCGGCAGCGGTCCAGAAGTTGAGCCGCGTCCCATCGTTCTCGCGATTCAGCGCACGGATGATGCATGGCGCCTGCACTCCTGTAAAGGAATTCGGAAGTCGATGACAAGCCGCACCGAAGGAGGTGGACGATGAAGACGATGAAGGCAATCGTCGTGACGGACCAGGCTGCGGGAACGGCCGGGATTAAGCTCAAGGAGCGGCCCGACCCGCAACCCGCAATAAACGACGTCGTGGTTCAGGTTCATGCATCGGGATTCGTCGGGACCGAGTTGACGTGGCCGTCGACCTGGACCGATCGCCTAAACCGTGACCGAACACCGACGATTCCCGGCCACGAGCTGGCCGGTGTGGTCACTGCCCTCGGCTACGGCACGACGGGACTGTCGGTAGGACAGCGGGTCTTCGGCCTCGCCGACTGGTATCGCGACGGCAGCCTGGCCGAGTATGTGGCGATCGAGGCGCGCAACTTGGCACCGCTGCCGGGCGATGTCGACTTCACGGTGGGCGCGAGCCTGCCGATCTCTGGCCTAACGGCGTGGCAAGGATTGTTCGACCACGGCCGCCTTCGCGCAGGACAGAGCGTCTTAGCGCACGGCGCGGCCGGCGCGGTCGGGTCGATCGTGACGCAACTCGCGCGATTGGCGGGCGCGTACGTCATCGGCACCGGACGCGCGGCTGACCGTCAGAAGTCGCTCGACTTCGGCGCGCAGGAGTTCGCCGACCTCGAGAATGACGCCCTGGAAGACGTCGGCGCAGTGGATCTGGTGTTCGATCTCATCGGCGGCGACATCGGGAAACGATCCGCGCGTCTGGTTCGAGCCGGAGGAACGCTGGTATCTGTCGTTGGGCCGGTCGAGGCGCGGCCCGCCGACGGCTTGGCGGTCGATTTCGTTGTAGAAGCCGATCGTGCCCAACTCAGTGAGATCGTCCAGCGGGTGCGGGACGGACGACTGCGGACGAACATCGGCGCCGTTGCGCCCCTCGGTGATGCCGTCGCCGCCTTCAACGCGACACAGCGACGGTCGGGGAAGACGATCATCCGCGTTCGTCCGTGAGGACTCGGGGAAAGCACGTCGACGGAGGCGGTGCGCTTCCGCGACCCGACTGCGCCGGGCTGCATCTAACCAACGCTGAAGTCGCCATGCATCGGCGGATTGCGCGCGGCTTCGTTGCGCGCTCTTATTTGAAGTCGCCATCACGTTCGCCCAAGCGTTAGGCCGCAAATTGTGACACGTGCGTTGACATGACTCCGAAGAAGCAGGACGTTCTCAAGCGCATTCGGTCGCTTGAGAACGCGATTCGTCGCGCCAACGAATACCTGGAATCCGGCAAGCATGCGAATTGGGCCGGCTTCCCGTCGGCGGATCCGCCAGTGTCGTCGACGGCACATTACCGTTAGCCTTCTTGCGCATATGCGACAAGCGTGGGTGCGATTCGTCGGATGGTCCCAGATCATCGGCGGCCTCTTGATGTTACTCGGCGTCTGGCAAATCACACATCTCGAGCCGGGCAACATCCACGTCGTCTTCTCCCCCATCGCGTGGGGATTCGCAGCCCTCAGTGTTGTTGCCGGATACCAGCTGCTCATGGCTCGACCGAGCGGTATGGTGCTGTCATTGTTTGTGCAGGGACTCCAGATCGTCAGCGTGAATGCCGCGTGGCGGTACGTGTTTCTTGCCGGCGCACGGCTCACGCTCCTGGTCTCGAGTGTCGGCCTGCGCGTATCGGCTGGTGGAGGAGGCGCGTTCATTCTCACCAGCGCTCCGCCGGATGGGACGCTCAACGCACCTGGACTGGCCCTCGCATTCAACCTCTCGATCATGGGCGAGCTCGAGAAGGCAACGTGGGCGTTGGGCATCAACCTGGTGGCCGCCTACTTCTTCGTTCGCCTGTGGCGTCTGGACAGCGTGCTAACGGCGCAAGCAGAGCGAGAACGGCAAGCACAGTCGTCAGCAATAGGGGTGTGATGCTCGCAAAAACGTACAGCAAAGCCTAGCAACTCGGCGCCACACACTGCTCGCACTTCCCGCCTAACACTCGTCCTGTTCGCAATTCCTTCTTGCCATGCATGCTGCCCCGACCGCAGTGACGTCCGCACGCGTGAGCGACTTCGACCTCGCCGCCCACGAGCGTCCACGCATCCTGCGGCTCGCCAACGCGGCCCTCTCGAACCAGCCGCGCTCCATCACCTCTATCGTCAATCCGCGCAGCGCCGGCGGCCGGCACGATTTCTCATCCGAGGGCGACTACTGGTGGCCCGATCCGGCTAGGCCAAAGGGCCCGTACATCTGCCGGGACGGCCTGATCAATCCGGAGAACTTCGGCGGGCACCGCGCGCTGCTGACCGACATGGCGAGCGACGTCGCCGCTCTGACGGCGGCGTACACGATCACGCGAGACCACGCGTACGCAGCCGCGGCTGAGCGCCATCTCGCGACCTGGTTCCTGGACGCACGGACACGAATGCATCCCAATTTGCGATTCGCGCAGGCGGTCCGCGGCGTGACCCCGGGCCGCGCGATCGGGATCATCGACACGATCCATCTGTGCGAGGTGGCCCTCGCCATTGCGGCACTTCGCCAAGCACACGCGCTCCATGCCGACATCGTGGGCG
>DASVAC010000128.1:0-11009 GCA_036376535.1 Gemmatimonadaceae bacterium
TGGGCCGCGAGCCGTTCCACACCGTGTACCTGCACGGCACCGTGCGCGACATGCAGCACGTCAAGATGTCGAAGTCGTTGGGCAACGGCATCGACCCGCTCGACGTCGTCCAATTGTACGGCGCCGACGCGCTCCGCTACACGGTGATCGCCGGCCTCGGGTTAGGCACCGATCTGATGCTCGACCCGGGCAACCTCGAGCAGTCGTTCGCGCCGGGGCGGAACTTCGTCACCAAGCTGTGGAACATCGGCCGGTTCATCCTGCAGAACCTGGGCGACGCGCCGGCGCCGGCGCTGGCCGACATCGACCCCGCGCGGCTCTCGCGCGCCGACGCGTGGATTCTCGGCCGCCTCGACGCCGCGATCGCCGAGTGCGATGCCGCGCTGGGACCGACGCGGCCGGCGCGCGATGGACGCTGGACGTCGGGCGAGCTCTACGCCGGCCTCAGGCTCTCCGAGCTGGTGGAAGCCGCGCGGCGCTTCGCGTGGAACGAGCTCGCCGACTGGTACGTCGAGACCACCAAGCCCCGGTTAGGCGGACCCGATGCCGACGTCGCGCGCGCCGTGCTCGTCCACGCGTTCGATGCCGCGCTCCGGCTGCTGCACCCGGTAGTGCCGTTCATCACGGAGACGCTGTGGCAGGCCATCGCCCCGCACGCCGCCGACGAATTCATCGCGCGCGCCGCGTGGCCGGTGCGCCGCACGCTCGACGACGCCGCCGCGCGCGAGTTCGAGCTCGTGCGCGAAGCCGTGGGCGCCATCCGGCAGATCCGCGCCGAGTACAACATCGCGCCCGGCGCACGCGTGGCCGCGCTCGTGGGCGGCGCGCAGGAACGCGCGGGCCGCGTGCTCGCCGAAGAAGCATCGCTCATCGGCCACCTCACCCGGGCCGACGTGTCGGCGGGGAACGGTGCGGGCGACGGCGGGGCCGCGGCGAACGCGGTGCTGAGCGATGGCTCGCACGTCCGCGTTCCGCTGGCGGGCGCCATCGACCTCGGGAAGGAATGCGGCCGTCTGCGCGGCGAGCTCGAGCAGCTCGCCACGCTGCGCGCCGGCATCGAGCAGCGGTTAGGCAACGAGCGCTTCGTGACGCGCGCCAAGCCGGAGGTCGTGGCCGGCGAGCGGCGCCGGCTCGAGGAGCTCACCATGCGCGCGGCGCAGCTCACGGCCAAGGTTGAGACGCTGTGCGGCGGCTGACCGCCGCGCTGGTGCTTGCGTTAGGCGCGTGCGCGCAGCTCGGCGCGCCGCCCGGCGGACCGCCGCGGCACGTGCCGCCCAAAATCGACTCGATCATCCCGGACAGCGGCGCCACCAAGGTCAAGGCGAAGGAAGTCCAGATCCTGTTCGACGAAGTGGTGTCCGAGAAACCCGCGGCGCAGGGCGCGACCGACCTGAGCGGCCTGGGGCTCATCTCGCCGAGCGACGGCGAGGTCCACGTGGGCTGGCATCGCCAACGCCTGACCATCCACGGCAAGCACGACTTCAAGGCGAACACCGCCTACACGGTGACGCTCTTGCCGGGACTCGCCGACCTGCACGGCAACGTGCTCAAGACGCCGATCACCATCGTGTTCTCGACCGGCGACTCGATCCCCAACACGCGCATCAGGGGCATCGCCTTCGACTGGGTGGCCGGCAAGCCGATTCCCAACGCCATGGTGCAGGCGATCCAGCGGCCCGACAGCACGATCTACCTGACGCGCGCCGATTCGTTAGGCGGATTCGTGCTGGCGCACGCGCCGGCCGGCACCTACACCGTGCTGGCGTGGAACGACGCCAACAACAACCGCCTCATCGATCCGCACGAAATATGGGACAGCGTGCACGTGGTGCTCCGCGACACCGCGCGCCTCGAGATGCTGGCGTTCGCGCACGACACGGTCGCGCCGCGCATCGACCAGTTCTCCATCATCGATTCGTCCGCGGTCCGCGTGACGTTCGACCGCGCGCTCGACACGGCGCAGAAGCTCGACACGTCGTTGTTCGTGCTCAAGCGCGCCGACTCATCGGCGGTGGCGCTCAAAGCCGTCGAATTGGCCGCGTTGTTCGACTCGGTGCGCGCCGCAACCATGCCGAAAGACACGACCAAGAAGGCCGACACCACAAAGAAGGCACCGCCGCCGGCACCGCCGACGCGCGGGGGCCGCGACATTTTCGGCGGCCCCGCGAAGCTGGACACGACCAAACGCCCGCCGCTCCCCAAGCCAAGCCGGCCGAGCCCGGCGATCGAAGTGGTCGTAGTCCTGGCCCAGCCGCTCCAGCCGGGTACATCGTATCGCATCACGGCGCGCGACGTGCGCAGCCTGCTCGGCTTCAAGGCGAGTCCGAGCCGGGTGTTCACGATGCCCAAGCCGACACCGCCGTCGACGAAGCCGGAGAAAAACGCGCCGCCCAAGGCGAAGGCAGACACGACGAAACCACCGGGCCCGCCCCGACGCACGCCATGACCGATCCGCGACGCGCGCTGCCCAGCGTGCACACGCTGTTGGACTCGGACGCACTGCGTCCGCTGCTCGAGCGCGCGCCGCGCGCGCTCGTGGCGGACGCAGTGCGGGAGGCCGTGGAGCACGCGCGCCGCGATCCGGATCGCGCACCGCGCGATCCGGCATCGTGGCGCGCGGCGGTGGGCGCGGCGCTCGACCAGCGCGAGCGGCGCTCGCTCCGGCCGGTGCTCAACGCGACGGGCGTGGTGCTGCACACCAACCTGGGTCGTGCGCCGCTGCCGCGCGCGGCCATCGATGCGATCGCCCAGGCCGCCCAGGGCTACAGCAACCTGGAGTACGATCTGGAACACGGTACGCGCGGCAGCCGCTACGTGCACTGCGTGGGTTTGCTGCGCGAGCTCACCGGAGCCGATGACGCGCTGGTGGTGAACAACGGCGCGAGCGCCATGGTGCTGGCGCTCAACACGTTTGCCGACGGCGCCGACGCGATCGTGTCGCGCGGCGAATTGGTGGAGATCGGCGGCAGCTTCCGTGTGCCCGACATCATGGCCAAGAGCGGCGCGCGGCTGGTCGAAGTGGGCACCACCAACCGAACGCACGCCGAGGACTACCGCCGTGCGTTAGGCGCGAGCTCCACGCGCGGCGCGGTGGTGAAGGTGCACCGGTCCAATTTCGCGATCGAGGGATTCGTCGCGGAGGTTCCCGTGCGCGTGCTGGCGCCGATCGCGGCCGACGCGGGCATCCCCGTGCTCCACGACCTGGGGAGCGGGCTGTTCGTGCCGCTCGAGGCGTACGGCCTAACGGGAGAACCGGTGGCGCGCGACGCCGTGCGCGACGGCGCGACGGTGGTCACGATGAGCGGCGACAAGCTGCTCGGCGGGCCGCAGGCGGGCATCGTGCTGGGCACGCGCGAGGCGGTGGAGCGGATGCGGCGGAACCCGCTCACGCGGGCGCTGCGGGTGGACAAGCTGACGCTGTCGGCGCTCGAGGCCACGCTCGCGCTGTACCGCGATCCGGAGCGCGCGCTGCGGGAGATCCCCACGCTCGCGATGCTCACGGCACCGGCCGCTCGCATCCGCGAGCGGGCGGTGGCGTTGGGCGCACGGCTCGCGGCCGCCGGCATCACGGCGTCCGTGGTCGACACGGACGCCAGTGCCGGCGGCGGCGCGTTCCCCACCACGCGCATTCCCTCGGCGGCGGTTGCGTTAGGCGGGGACGCCGCCGCGCACGAGGCGCGCTTGCGCGCCGCGCGCGTAGGCGGCGTCCCCGTGGTGGGCCGCATCGCCGACGGCCGCCTCCTGCTCGACCTCCGGTCCGTCCCCGAGGACGCGGACGACGCGCTGGCCACCGCCGTGCTCGCCGCGCTCGCCTGACGATGCGACCGGCCGTGTTCCTCGATCGCGACGGCACGGTGAACGTCGACACGGGCTACGTCCGCCGACCGGCCGACGTCGCCCTCATCCCCGGTGTCGCGCGCGCGATCGCGCGGCTCAACGCCGCCCGCGTCCCCGTCGTCGTCGTCACCAACCAATCGGGGCTCGGCCGCGGGATCATGAGCAGCGCCGAGTACGTGGCGGTGCGCGATCGCGTGGCCGAGCTGCTGCGCGAACAGGCGGGCGCGCACGTGGACGCAACCTACGAATGCCCACACGACCCGCGGCTCGGCGCGTGCGCCTGTCGCAAGCCCGGCACTGCGCTCTTCTCGCGCGCGGGGCAGGATCTCGACATTGCGCTGGGCCGATCCTGGTACGTGGGCGACCGCTGGCGCGACATTGCACCCGCGCTCGAGCTGGGAGGCGACGCGATCCTCGTGCCCGGCCCGAGCACGCCGGACGACGAGCTGCGCCTGGCCGAGGAGCGCGCGCGCGTGGTCGATACGTTAGGCGAAGTGGTCGACGCCGTGCTGGCATCGCTCGCGGTCGCGCGATGACGCGCGCCGTGCGGCGGATCGCGGTGCTGGCGTCGGGGCGCGGCTCCAACATGGACGCGCTACACCGGTATCTGGGCGCGCTGGGCTCGAGCGCGGCGGCGACGATCGCGCTCGTGGTGTGCGACCGCGAGACCGCCGGCGCGCTCGGGCTGGCCGATGCGTTAGGCATCGACGCCCGCGTCGCACCCCCGAGTCCGGAACATGCCGAGCGACTCGGCGCGCTCCTGTCGGAGTTCGACATCGACCTCGTCGTGCTCGCCGGCTACATCCGCCTCGTGCCCGACGCGGTCGTGCGCGATTTCCGCGGCCGCATGTTGAACGTCCACCCTGCCCTGCTCCCCGCGTTCGGCGGGCGCGGCATGTACGGCGCGCGCGTGCACCAGGCCGTGCTCGACGCGGGCGCGCGCGTGAGCGGCGTCACCGTGCACTTCGTGGATCCGGTGTACGACCACGGCGCGATCATCGCGCAGTGGCCGGTGCCCGTGGTGGAAGGCGACAGCGCCCAGTCGCTCGCGGCGCGCGTGCTGCGCGTGGAGCATCTGCTGTTCCCGCGCGTGGTGCAGGCCGTCGCGGCGGGCTGTGTGTCGCTCGATGCAGCGGGGCGCGCGGTGTGGGCGGATGGCGCGTCGCGCAGCGGTCTCACCTTCGTCCCCGAATCCGTGGAGGATCACGAGCTTGCCCGGTCCATCGACGATGCCCTCGGCTGCCGCGCGTCCTGTTAGGCACGCGTCGCGGCGGCGGCGGTGGTGGGCGGCCGCGGTCGCGGTGTGGGCGCCCGTCGCCCTTGGCGCGCAGGAGCCGTCGGCGCCCGACACGACGACCAAGCCCGCGCTCGAGTCGTGGATCGCGCTCGACGCCGCGCCGGGCCGCGAGCAGGCCGCGACGGCGATCATCGAGCGCGCTGTTCCGGGGTGGCAGCGCGATGCGTTAGGCAATCTCGTGATGCGCCGCGGCAGCGGCAGCCCGCGCCGCATCGTCGCGTGCGCGCTCGACGAGCCGGCGTTCGTGGTGAGCGCATTCACGCCGGACGGCTATCTGCGGCTGCACGACCCCGTCCGCCTGCCCAACAATCCGCTCTGGACCCAGTTCCACGAGGGGCAGCGCATCGTGGTCCACACGCGGCGCGGCGGCGTGCCGGGCGTGATCGGCGTGCGCAGCGTCCACCTCTGGCGCGGACGCAGCGCCGGCGATGCGCCGGCGAGCATCGAGAATCTGTGGGTGGACGTCGGCGCGCGGAGCCGCGCCGACGCGCAGGCGATGGGCATCGAGATGCTCGACCCGGTCACGCGCGACTGGCCGCGCTGGACGTACGGCGACTTTGTCGCCGGGCCTGCCGCCGCGGACCGCGCGGGCTGCGCCGCTGTCGCCGCGGCCGCATCGGCCGCACCGGAGCATGGCGAGACCGACTACGTGATCTCGGCGCAGAGCGGCTTCCGTTGGGCGGGGCTGTCGGCGGTCGTCGCGTCGTTAGGCGGCGCCGACACGCTCATCCTCGCCACGGCGCCCGAATCGCCGGCCACCGGACCCGGCGGCGCGCCGGTCAGCGCGCGCACCGAGACGCGGCCGCCCTTTCCACCGTTGCCCGGCATCCAGGTGGGGGTCACCATCGAGATGGCCGTACGCGCCCGCTACACGAACACCTTGGTCGAGAGCGTGCAGGAGGGCGATGCCCAACAGTACGTGGCGGCCATCGCGCGCGCGTCGGGCATCGCATCGCGGCCGCCGCTCGTGACGCTCGACGTCCCATCGGTGCGCATCTCCGAGCCGCGCGACAGTCTCGCCGACGCGGCCGCCCTGCTCCGCCGCCTCGCCGACATCTATGGCGTGTCGGGCAACGAAGGCCAGGTCCGTGATGCCGTGCGCGCCGCGCTTCCCGAGTGGGCGGCCGCGAACGCGCAGGTCGACACCGCCGGCGACATCATCGTAGCCGCCGGTCCCGATCGCGACACGACGGTGTTCGTCGCGCACATGGACGAAGTGGGGTTCGCGGTCACGAAAGTCGCGCCCGACGGCACCGTCACGCTCGCGCGCCGCGGCGGGTTCCTCGGCTCTCTCTGGGAAGGACAGACGGCACTCGCGCACGTCGACTCGGGGCAAACGCACCTGATGGTGCGCGGCATTTTCGTGCCGCGCGACAGCGCCCGCACCGCGCAGCCCGGCGAGCTCACTGCGTGGTTCGGTCTCGATTCCGCGGCGCTTGCCGCGCGCGGCGTCACGGCCGGCACGACGGTCACGAGCTACAAGAGAGCTGCCCGCTTCGGCGCGCTGCGCTTCTCGGCGCGCTCGCTCGATGACCGCACGGGGTGCACCGCGCAACTGCTCGCGATGCGCGGCATCAACCCGGCGTCGCTCACGCACACGGTGATCTTCGTGTTCTCGGTGCGCGAGGAGACGGGGCTCTTCGGCGCGGCGGCCGTGGCGGCCGCGTTAGGCACCTCCGTACGGCGCGTGCACGCGATCGACACGTTCGTCTCGGCCGACGACCCGATGGAGAGCGACCGCTTCGCCGATGCTCCGTTAGGCGCCGGCGCCGTGGTGCGCGCGCTCGACAACTCGAGCGCCACGCCGCCGGCCGAGGTGGACCGTGTGCTGTCGATCGCGCGCGCGGCGCGGATCCCGATCCAGGTGGGCACGACCAACGGCGGCAACGACGGCAGCGAGTTCGTCCGCTACGGCGCCGTCGACGTACCCATCGGGTGGCCGCTCCGCTATTCGCACTCGCCGGCCGAAGTGATCGATCTCCGCGACGTGGTCTCGCTGAGCCGCGTGATCGAGCGCCTGGCGCGCGCGTCCGAGCCTGCGCGCCGCGCCGCGCCAGCCAAACCGGCCGCGACCACGCCCGCGCCTGCACCCGCGCCGAACCCGTAAATCTCAAACCAAGGACTCATGCCCCGCGCATTGCTTTCTGTTTCCGACAAGACCGGTGTCGTCGAGTTCGCCAAGGGACTCGCCGGCCACGGGTGGGAGCTGGTCTCCACCGGCGGCACCGCGCGCGCGCTGCGCGACGCCGGCCTAACGGTAAAGGACGTGAGCGCCATCACCGGCGTCCCCGAGATGCTCGACGGCCGCGTGAAGACGCTGCACCCCGCGGTGCACGGCGGCCTGCTCGCGCGCCGCGATCTGCCCCAGCACATGCAGGCGCTCCGCGAGCACGACATCACGCCGATCGACCTCGTCGCCGTCAACCTGTATCCGTTCCGAGAAACCGCCGCGCGCCCCGACGCCTCGCCCGAGGCGGTCATCGAACAGATCGACATCGGCGGCCCGTCGATGATCCGGTCGGCGGCCAAGAACTTCGCGAGCGTATACGTGGTGGTGGATCCGGCCGACTACGAACGCGTGTTAGGCGCGGTGGCCACGCGCGACGATGACGTCGACCTCCGCGGTCTGCTCGCCGGGAAGGCCTTCGCCCACACGGCCGGGTACGACTCGGCCATCGCGGGTTGGTTCGCCGCGCAGCGCGAGACGCTCTTCCCCGAATGGGTAGCGCTCTCGCTCGAGCGCGCGCAGTCGCTCCGCTACGGCGAGAATCCGGACCAGCGCGCGGCGTTCTACGTGGAACGACCCGGCGCCGGATTGCACGGGCTCCGCCAGCGCGGCGGCAAGGAGCTGAGCTTCAACAACCTGCTCGACCTGGAAGGCGCGCTCCTCGCCACCGACCTCTTCCCCGGCGCCCGCCCCTGCTGCGCCATCATCAAGCACACCACGCCGTGCGGACTTGCGTTAGGCAGCACCGCGCTCGAGGCGTACGAGAAAGCGCTGGCGTGCGACCCCATGTCCGCGTTCGGCTCCGTGATCTCCGTGAACGTGCCGGTGGACGAAGCCGCGGCGCAGGCCATTTCGCGCCTGTTCGTGGAGTGCCTCGTGGCGCCTGCCTTCTCCGAAGAGGCCGTCGACATCCTCGGCCGCAAGAAAAATCTCCGCGTGCTCGAGGGCCGCGCGCAGTGGGACCCGAGCGCGTTCGACTTCAAGCGCGTGCGCGGCGGCTTCCTGGTGCAGGAGCGCACCGGCCTGGGCGATGAGCTCGCCTCGTGGACCGTGGCCACCAAGCGCGCGCCGACGAGCGCCGAGCAGGCCGACCTCGAGTTCGCGTGGCGCGCGGTGGCGAGCGTCAAATCCAACGCGATCGTGCTCGCGCGCGCCGGCGCCACCATCGGTATCGGCGCTGGCCAGATGTCCCGCGTGGACGCGTCGTTCCTTGCCGTGCACAAGGCCAAGGGCGCCGGACATGAGACCCGAGGCGCGGTTCTCGGTTCCGATGCTTATTTTCCGTTTCGCGACGGCGTCGATCAGGCCGCCGAAGCCGGCATCACCGCCATTGTGCAGCCCGGCGGTTCGGTGCGCGACGATGAGGTGATCGCCGCGGCGGATGAGCGCGGCATTGCCATGGTGCTCACCGGCAAGCGGCTCTTCCGTCACTAGACTAACGGACGCCTCGCGCTCCATTTTCTCGACCTGCATGGCCAACACCACCGAGCTCGACTACCGACCGTCATACGCCGCCGCGGCGATCGCCGCGGTGCTCGTCTTCGTGCTGTATCTGCTCACGCTGTCGCCATCGACGGCGATGTGGGACACGAGCGAATACATCTCGGCGGCGTACGTGCTCGGATTGCCGCACCCGCCCGGCAATCCATTGTTTGTGCTTATCGGCAGGCTGTTCGCGGTGCTGCCGTTGGGCTCGCTCAGCGTCGCCGTCAAGATCAACATGCTCGCGGCGCTCACGAGCGCGATCGCGGCCGGTATGTGGTTCCTGGTGGCCGAGCGCGTGCTGGTGTCGTGGCTGCCGGAGCGGTGGCAGCGCATCGCGGGCGGCGCGCTCGCGACGCTCGTCGGTGCGACGTCGTTCACGGTGTGGAACCAGTCGGTGGTGAACGAAAAGGTCTACACCGTATCGCTGATGGGATTGGCGATCGTGTCGTGGCTCACCGTGCGCTGGTGCGACGACCCGGATGGACCGGCCGCCGACCGCATCCTGGTCCTCATTGCGTACCTGCTCGGGTTAGGCAACGCGAATCACATGATGGGCCTGCTCGCGGCGCCGGCCGTGGTGGTGGCGGTCTTGGTGCGCCGTCCGGACACGCTCATTCGGTGGAAGTTTCTCATCGTGTTGGCCGCCGTGTTCCTGCTCGGCAACACGCCGTTCCTCACGCAGCCCATCCGCGCGCTGCACCATCCGCCGATCAACGAAGGCGAGCCGACCACGTGGTCCGCGTTCTGGTACAACTTCAACCGCGGGCAGTACGGGAAGCCGTCGGTGTTCGACCGCCAGGCGCCGTTCATCGGCCAGTTAGGCATGTACTGGCTGTACTTCAAGTGGCAGTGGCTGCGCGATGCCGCCCAGCAGTACCCGTACGTGCAGTCGCTGATGGCCGTCGCCTACATGGCGCTCGGTCTGTTAGGCGGCTGGGTCCACTGGAAGCGCGACCGGAAGTCGTTCTGGTACCTGGGCACGTTCATGTTCACGCTGACGCTGCTGCTCATCTGGTACCTGAACTTCAAGTACGGGTACAGCCAGTGCACGGCGATGGGCAATCCGCCGGGCGTGCCGTGCGAGGTGCGCGACCGCGACTACTTCTTCATTGTGAGCTTCTCCGCGTGGGGCGTATGGGTGGCGCTCGGCCTCGTGTGGGTGTGGGGCTATCTCGCGGCGCTCGTCGGCAGCGAGGGCGTGAAGCGCGGTAAGGAGTACTTCACGATCGCCACGCGCAACGGATGGCTGGCCGTTTCGCCACTGCTCATCCTCGCGTTCATCCCGCTCGCGATGAACTGGACGGCCGCCTCGCGCGCCGGCCAGACCGACACGCGCGACTTCGCGCACGATCTGCTCGACAGCGTCGAGCCGTACGGCATTCTGGTCACGGTGGGCGACAACGACACGTTCCCGTTATGGTACGCGCAGGAAGTGGAAGGCATCCGCAAGGATGTCGTCATCGCGAACACGTCGCTGCTCAACACGGACTGGTATGTCCGCCAGCTCATCGAGCGCCCGGTGTATCCGTACGACAGCCTGGCCGGCCCGGCCATCTACCGCGGGCACACGTGGCCCAGGCCTAACGGATCGCCGTTGCACCTCACGATCGACCAGGCGAACGCGCTGCCGCCGTCGGTGGAAATCACGCAGCCGGAGTTGTTCAAGGCCGGGAGCCTAACGGCGACGATCCGGCCGCAGGTCCTCGCGCGCGCCGACGTGGTGGTGCTGCGCATGATTCGTGACGCATGGCCCGACCGGCCGGTGTACTTCAGTCGCACCGCGGGCGGATATCCCGAGGACCTCGGCCTAGAATCGCATCTGTTGACACAGGGCTTGGCGCGCAAACTGCTGCCCGAGGAGCCGGCGGCCGGCAAGGACACCGTCGCCATTCCCGGCCAGGGCATGCTCGACATCAAGACCTCGGACTGGCTCTGGAACCACGACTTCCAGGCGCCGGCGTCGCTCGCGCGTCGCACGATGTGGGTGGACCGCGCGTCCGTCGGCATCCCGTATCTCTACATCGCGAGCGGCGCGACGCTCGCCGAAGCCGAGCAAGGGGTGAGCGGCAACGACAACGACAAAGACGCGACGCACATTCTCGCGCAGGTGCAAGCGATCGCGAACGCCACGGGATTGCAGGGTCTCTTCACGCCGACGACGGA
>DASVAC010000129.1:0-3795 GCA_036376535.1 Gemmatimonadaceae bacterium
GCGCGTCACATATTGACCCCACCACCGCACTGCAGGCTGGATGATCCACATGCATCGGCACCGTACGTACTGCACGGCAATGCTCGTCGGGCTCGGGCTTGTCGCCGTCACGGCGTGCACCGGATCGCACGCGACGCGTGCGGCCGATGCGCCTTCGTATACGCCGCGCACGCGGACCGTCACCATCACGACGGTCCCGCTGCTCGTGCGCGAGCAAGCGCACCTCTTCCCGTTCCTAACGAAGGACTTCGCGACGGGCGGCGTCCTCGACGGGAAGGAAGTCTACGCGTTCTCGCCGTCCACGGTCACCGTGGTGGAAGGCGACACGATCCACTTCGTGTTCGTCAATCCGGAAGACGACATCCATTCGTTCGTGCTGCCGGATTTCGCGATCTCGCTGCCGGCGCAACACACCACGGAAGCGACCTACGTCGCCAAACGCGCGGGAATCTATCCGTTCACATGCGCGATCCAGTCGCACCTCCCGATGATGTGGGGGCAGCTCGTCGTGCTGTCGAGCACGACGATGGCCGGCAATCCGAGGGAAGCGCGCGCTGTGGCGCACTGAGTGCCTCAGCGCGCGCCCTTTTTGCCTAACGCCCCGCCGCCGCTGACCGCCGCCAGTCGCGGATGATCTCGAGGATGCCCTCGGATGGCTCCGCACCCGGCTCCCACTCCGTCGGCGACCCCGCGTCGAGCAGCAACCGGCCCACCGCGGCGAAGTCATGCCCATTTCCACCCTGCGACCGCTGTCCTTCCGCCGCCCACACGAGCGGCGTCCCGTGAAACTCCGCGTCGCGCGCCGAGACCGAAGCGCCGTGCGCGAGCAACACGCGAATGGCGTTCGGCTGGCCGCTCATCGCCGCGGCGTGCAGCCCAGTTTTCCCGATCTCGTCGTCGGCATGGTTGGGATCGAACCCACACGCGAGCATCGCGTCGAGCACGCTTGCATCGCCACGCTCGGCTGCCCGATAGAAGGCCCCGTAGTGCTCGGCGCCTATCGTCTCGCGCAGCGCGGGATTCTTGGAGAGCATCGCCTGCGCCAACGCGCGATCGCCGCGACTGCACGCCGCGACGAAGCGATCGAGCTCGGGGAGGTCGGTGGCGCCGCCGTTGGCCGCGAGCCACTCCGCCACTTCGTCGTTGCCGGACATCGCCGCCACCGCGTACGGCGTGCGGCCATCGCGGCGCGGACGTGTCGCATCGGCACCGCGCTGTACGAGCTCGGCGGCCAGGTCCACGCTGCCGCGCCGCGCCACCACGTGCAGCGGCGTCTCTCCGTTAGGCGCGAACACCGGATCCGGGTCGGCGCCGTGCTCGAGCAGCCAGCGCGCGCCGACACTCGCATCTCCCCACGTGAGGATCGCGTACAGCGTGGCCGAGCCGTCGGTCGCCCAGGGCTGATTCGGGTCGGCGCCGTGCGCGAGCAGCAGCTCAAGTGCGGCAACATCACCGCCGCTCGCGGCGATCGAGAGTGTCACGCCGTCGTTCGGGTTCGCTCCCGCCTCGAGCAGTGTCTGGGCGAGCGGCAGCAGGTGCGCGACGCACACCGCGCTCCACAGCACCGGCCGGTGGACGCCGTGGTGCAGCCATGGGAAGCGTGTGTTCGGATCGACGCCGAGTGCGAGCAGGTGTCGTGCGATGGCGACGAGGCCCTCGGCGCGGGCGGGCGGGCCAAAGCCTAACGCGGTATGGCACACGTAGAGGAGCGGCGGCCAGTGGCGCGGGCCGCCGGACTCCGCCGCCAGCGCCGGCCGCTCCGTTAGGCGCGCGGCGACGCGGCCGGCGTCGCCCAGGAGCAGCGCGGAGTGAAAGGTGGCCTGCGCAATGGCGGGGTGCAGCGCGAGGAGCCGCGCGGCGCGATCCGGCTGTACCTCGGTCGCCGCCTCGATGAAGCGGGTAACGGCGTCGCCTAACTGAAGCGTCAGCTCCTCGACGCGCGCGACCAACGCCGTCCACGACGGCAGGCCGTGCTCGCGTGCCATCACCGATTGTGCGTCGTGCAGCGCGATCGATGCCGCGAGCGCGGCGTCGTCCCGTTGTTGGGCGTAAGCGGGGAGCGTGCGGAGCCGCGCGAGCGCGGCGGCGTCACGTGCTCTGGCGGCGCGCAGCAGGTCCTTCGCCTGCCGCTTGAGCTGCTCGAGATCCGGGCGCTCGGGTAACTGCGGGGCCATACGTCCTCCATGCCGATAGCCGGCGGTCCGCAGGCTGGCCAGCACGGAGATGACGTGCAGTCACCGTGAGTGGAGGAGTGGACTCAGTCCTTCGCGCGGACCCGCGGGCGCCTCCGGGCGCACGCCCGAATAGTTCAACCCACGGGTCGCGTCGTCAACCCCGCGCGTCATTGACAGGTCGCACTGACCATCGTGAGACTCGTCACGCGCAGGTCGGCCGATTCCTCCGAGGCCTCGGTCTTTTCAGACTTCTCGTTCTCGTGCTCCTTATAGGGCGTGCCCACGACGGTGACCGTATGTCCAACGTGCTTCGAGAGCGCGACCTTCGTGCTGCGGAGGCCCCATTTCTTTCCGTCTTTGCCGGTGAGGGTGTATTCGCCTTTCTCGTCGCCCTTCGACAAGCACCCCGTTACGGTGTCGGCCGCGGTGACAGCAACCTGGCGACTAGCAGCCTGTGCCGTTCCGCCGATGGCAACCGACGACACGATGGCGACGCCGAGTCCGGCGATGACGCTCGTGACCGTGCCGAGAGACCCATGCATAACGACCTCCAGTGAATGGATGTCAACATCGCTGCACCGTCGGCAAATTCGTTGCACCGTCAATGCCACGACGCCCGGTGGGTGTTGCCAATGCCAGCCGCGCGCGTGACCGGAATCCTCGCGCGACAGCCACCGGTACAGGCCGCCAGACTTCACGATACACCTCTCACCGCAACGCCCACGACGCCCGCCGCGACGATCCAAATCGGTTCCGGAATCCGGCGCACGCGAGTCAGGAGCACCAGCGTTCCGATGGCGATCGCGATCGTTGGCCCATCGACGAGCGATCGTCGGCCTAACACGATGGCGGCGCCCGCGATCGCACCCGTCGCGGCAGCCGTCACCCCGTCGACGAATGCACGCACGCGGCGATCCGCTTTGAGGCGCTCGTAGCGCGGAGCGGCGACCACGGTGATCGCGTACACCGGCGCGAAGACGCCCAACGCGGCGGCCGTCGCACCGGCGAATCCGCCGACCAGATATCCGATGAATGCAACGGTGATCACCACAGGCCCGGGCGTGATCAGCGCGACCGCGACGGCGTCGAGGAATTGGCGCTCGGTCAGCCAGCGATGCTGCTGGACCACGCCGTCATATAGGAACGGCACGATCGCCAGTCCGCTTCCGAACACGAACAGCCCAGCCGACGCGAAGAACACGAACAGCGTCACGACTTCCGGTGCGGACGCCGCGCCGTGCAGGCCACTCGTCAGTTGCGTTAGGCCCGAGAGCCCGCCCACGTAGGACGCCAGCGACCTGCTTCGTCGGGGCGGCGCCTTGACCACCATCGCGATGATTCCGCACAACACGAAGAGCCACACGAGCTCGGCCTCGCGCCACGCCGTGACGGCCGCGCACACGACAAAGAGCACCCACATGAGAGAGTCGCGTCCGAGTGTCGTGCGTGTGAGCTTGAGTGCACTCCGGGCGATGATAGAGATGACCGACGCGCCCACGCCGTAGAAGGCGCCCTGCAGCCATGCGATCCCGCCGAAGCGGGCATACAACGCCGCGAGCACCACGACCATGACAAACGATGGGCCCACGAATGCGAGTCCGGTGATCGTCGCGCCGCGGAC
>DASVAC010000130.1:0-25005 GCA_036376535.1 Gemmatimonadaceae bacterium
GAACCCCTCTCTGCACCTTGAAAGAGTGCCGTCCTAACCGATAGACGATGGGGCCTCGGCATAGCGGTAACGGGATTCGAACCCGTGTTTGAGCCTTGAGAGGGCTCCGTCCTGGTCCCCTAGACGATACCGCCTTAGGCCGTCCGCCAATCTCCCACAGGCCCGGAGGGACTTGAACCCCCAACCGCCGGTTTTGGAGACCGGTGCTCTACCAATTGAGCTACGGACCTACACGCTCAGTTTTTTTCGCGCCGCCCAACGCTCGGCGTATCGGACTCTCCATCCCGCCCCATCCCGCTTCCCTCGATCTCCCAGGGTGACCGATGGGAATTGAACCCACAACCCCCGGAGCCACAGTCCGGTGCTCTAACCAATTGAGCTACGGTCACCATGACGCCTTAGCGCCCTGCGCGAGGGCGACGTCGGCGAGATGCAAATGTTAACGGTGCACGAGGGGTGAATCAACGCCTCGCCACACTCACTTCGCGCGATCGATGTACTCGCCCGTGTTCGGATTCACACGAATGCGAATCCCCGACGGAATGAACTCCGGGATGTTCACCGACACGCCGTTCTCGAGCTTCGCCTGCTTGAACGACGACGTCTTCGTCGCCGACTTCATCACCGGCGCCGTCTCGACGATCTCGAGCTCCACCGAGTTGGGCAGTTCGATGCCGATCGGCTTTCCCTGATAGTACTCGGCGACAATCTTCATGCCCGGCTGCATCCACTGCGCCGCGTCACCGAGCATCTCGTCGTCCATCTCGAGTTGATCGTAGTTCTCGGTGTTCATGAAGTGATACGTGTTGCCGCCCTGGTACAGAAACTCCAAATCGTGCGTTTCGAGCGACGCCTTTTCGATCGTGTCGGCGGCCCGAAAACGATGCTCGAAATTCGATCCCGTGCGCAGATTCTTCATCTTCGTCTGCACCATCGCGCGGAGATTGCCCGGCGTGTGATGACGGAAGTCCACGATGCGACACGGCTCGCCCTCGAAGACGATCACCATCCCGCGACGGATCTGCGTTGCCGGCATTGCCATAAGACTTGACCTGAGAATCGTGGTGACAAATCAAAAGTCGGCACGGCGACCTTCGTCCGGGCCGACCCGCGATGACGCGCATGCACGAAATCGCGTAAAGTCAGCTAGCCTTTAAGCTTAGCGGACGTGGAAAGCATGGTCAAGCGGTCGTCAGCGACCTGCAGTGCTCTCCTTTTCGCCAAGCAGCGGCGCGAGTGTTCGCCACACCGTCTCGGCCACAATACGCTCGCCGCGCGTGTTCGGATGGATCCCGTCCGCCTGGTTGAGCGAGTCAACCCCTCCGACGCCCGCGAGGAGGAACGGTACCAGCACCGCGTCGTTCTTCTTGGCGATTTCCGGATACACCCGACGGAACGCCGACGTGTAACGGGCGCCGAGGTTCGGCGGCGCCTGCATGCCGACGACCACGATGCGGGCCGACGGATGGGTGGCACGCACCGTGTCGATGATTTGCTGCAGGTCGGATCGCAGCGAATCGACGTTTAGCGCACGGAGTCCGTCGTTCGCGCCGACCTCGAGCACCACGATGTCCGCCCGCTGTCGCATCACCCACCCGATGCGGCGCAGCGCGCCCGCGGAGGTTTCCCCGCTGACGCCTGCGTTGACCACGTCGTAGCTTAGTCCGAGGGAGTCGATGCGCCGTTGGATGAGCGAGGTGAAGCTCGAATCGGGGTCGAGACCGAATCCAGCGGTGAGACTTGTTCCCATGAAAACGATGGTGCGCTTGTCGCTGCGGGGCGTGGATACTGCGGCGCCGCCTGTGGCGTGCGCCGCCGTATCCACCGCCGCGCTGCGCGTGCTGTCGCCGCCGGTGCGGCCGCCGCATCCCGCAGCGGCCGCACCGGCGGCGAGCGCCACCAGCCTCCACCTCCAACCCGCTCTCATGCTCGTCGTTAGGCAGCTGACCAAATCGTACCCCAGCGGCGGACGCACCCTCACGGTGCTCCACGATGTGTCGTTCACCATTCCCGACGGCGCCTTCGTCGCAATCGTCGGACCGTCGGGCAGCGGCAAGACCACCTTGCTCGGCCTGCTCGCCGGGCTCGACACGCCCACCGCCGGTTCCGTCCTCCTCGACGGCGCCGAGCTCGGCACATTGTCCGAAGACGCGCGCGCCAGGCTCCGTGGTGAGAAAGTTGGATTCGTGTTCCAGAGCTTTCAACTGATTCCGACGCTCACGGCGGCCGAAAACATCGCGGTCCCACTGGAGCTGCGCGGCATGCGCAACGCCGGCGTGCGCGCACGCACGCTACTCGACCGTATCGGACTCGCCGACCGCGCGGACCACCTGCCCGCCCAACTCTCGGGCGGTGAGCAGCAGCGCGTCGCGCTCGCGCGCGCGTTCGCCAACGCGCCGCGCGTCCTCTTCGCCGATGAACCGACGGGCAACCTCGACTCGGCCACCGGCGATCGCATCATCCAGCTGCTCGAGGAGCTCAACCGCGAATCGGGCACGACGATCGTGCTGGTCACGCACGACACGGCGCTCGCGTCGCGCGCGAAGCGCATCATCCGCTTGAGCGACGGCGCGGTGGTCGACGATCGGGAGCTCGCGGCGTGAGCGCTCGCTGGCGCGATCTCGCGCGACTCGCGTGGCGCGACAGCCGCACCGCGCGCAGCCGCCTGCTGCTCTACATGTCGGCGATCTCGCTCGGCGTCGCCGCACTCGTGGCGATCGACTCGTATTCGGCCAACGTGGTGCGCTCGATCCGCGAGCAGTCGCGCGAGTTGTTAGGCGGCGACCTGTCGTTGTCGTCGCGCACGGCGTTCCCGCCGTCGGTCGACTCGCTGCTCGACACGCTGCAACGCGGCGGCATTCCGGTGGGCCGCAGCACGACCTTCACCTCGATGGCGCTGGTCCCGCACGCGCCGGCGCCCCGGCTGGTCCAGGTGAATGCGGTCGGCCCGCACGTCCCGTTCTACGGCACCATCGAGACCGACCCGCCGGGCCGGTACGCCGAGCTCCAACAGGGACACACCGTGCTCGTCGACGGCTCGCTCCTCGTCGAGCTCAACGCAAAGTTAGGCGACAGCCTCTCGTTAGGCTCGGCCCGTTTCGCCATTCGCGGCACGCTCCAGAATGTTCCCGGCGACGTCGGCATCGCCTCGTCGCTCGGACCGCGCGTGTACATCGCCGAGAAGTGGGTGCCCGAGACCAAGCTGCTCGTGTTCGGGAGTCGCGCCCAGTACGACGCGCTGCTCAAGCTGCCGGCCGGCACCGATCCAAAAACGGTCGTCAACCAGCACCAGCCGACGATCGACTCGGCGCACGTGCGCACGCGCACCGTGCAGGACACCGAACGCTCGCTCACGTACGACATCCAGCAACTGGACCGGTTCCTGGGCGTCGTCGCGCTCGTCGCCCTGTTGTTGGGCGGCGTGGGCGTGGCCAGCGCTATCCGCGCGTACATCGAGGAGAAGCGCGACCCGATCGCCGTGCTCCGTGTGTTGGGCGCCACGTCGCGGCAGGTGCTGGCGGTATATCTGCTCGAGACCGGTGTGCTCGGTCTTGCCGGCGCGGTGGTCGGCGCCATCCTCGGCGTAGCTGCGCAGATGGCGCTGCCGCACGTCGCGGCGGGTGTCGTACCGGTGACCGTGGTGCCGCGCCTCGAGCCCCGCGCCATCGGCACCGGCATCGCCATCGGCGTCTGGGTGGCGGTGATCTTCGCCTTGCTCCCCATCCTCGGCGTTAGGCGAATCTCGCCGCTCGAGGCCATCCGGCACGACGCCGCGGGCGCGCCCGTCCGTCGCATCCTGTCCGACTGGCCGCGCCTGCTCGCGTTCGTCGCGCTCGCGGCGAGCGTCGTGCTCATCGCCATCGGACGCGCCGGCAACGTGCGTCGAGGCATCGCGATGAGCGCCGGCGTCGGCGCGGCGCTGGTGCTGCTGGCTATCGCGGCGGCCCTGGTCGCGCGCGTCACGCGCCGCGTGCTCAAGGAGCACTGGCCCTTCGTCGTGCGGCAGGGGTTGGCGAATCTGTACCGACCGGCGAATCAGACCCGCGCCGTGATGCTCGCGCTCGGATTCGGCGCGTTTCTCATGAGCACGCTGTACCTGGTCCAACGCAATCTGCTCGCGCGCCTAACGGCGAGCGCCGTCGAGACGCGCGCCAACCTCGCGTTCTTCGACGTGCAGTCGGACCAGGTGAAGAGCGTGGACTCGCTCATCCGCGCCGCGCGCGCGCCCGTGTTGCAGCAGGTCCCGATCGTGCCGATGCGCATCGCCGCCATCGGCAGCCGGAGCGTCTCCGATGCTCTCCATGATTCGCGCCGAGCGTCGTGGGCGCTGCGGCGCGAGTACCGGTCGAGCTATCGCGACACGCTCATCACGTCCGAGAAGCTGGTCGCCGGCACCTGGTTCAATGCCGCCGACACGGCGGCGCGCAGCGGGCCCTGGCCCATCTCGCTGGATGCCGACCTCGCCGCGGACCTGGGCGTCACGTTAGGCGACACGATCACCTGGGACGTGCAGGGCGTGCGCATCCCGAGCATCGTGAAGAACCTGAGGCAAGTGACGTGGGCGCGGTTCGAGCCCAACTTTTTCGTGATCTTCGCGCCGCGTGCGCTCGCCAGCGCGCCGCAGACCACCGTCTTTCTCACGCGCGTGATGGACCCCACCGCGCGCGCCGCGCTGCAGCGCGCCGTGGTCGTGCACGATCCGAACGTATCCACCATCGATCTCGCGCTCATTCAGCAGGCGATCGATGGGATCGTCGACAAAGTATCGATTGCGATCCGGTTCATGGCGCTGTTCAGCGTGGCGACGGGCATTCTGGTGCTGCTCAGCGCCGTGGCCGCGGCGCGGCGCCAACGGCTGCGCGAGGGGGTGTTGCTCAAAACGCTGGGAGCGACGCGCGCGCAGATCGGCCGCATCATGCTCAGCGAGTACACGGTGCTCGGCCTCCTGTCGGCGGCCACGGGGCTGGTGCTTTCGTTAGGCGGCGCCTGGGCGCTGATGCACTTCCTGTTCGACTCGCCGTTCTCGCCCGCCGGGCCGCCCTTGGCGGTGCTCGCGCTGATAATAGTAGCGCTGACGGCCGGCGTCGGCCTGTCGAGCAGCCGCGATGTGTTTGCCGAAACCCCCATGGCGGCACTGCGCGAGCAATAGCCCGGTTGCCAAACACGGCCGCGGCATCGATGTTCCGCGGACGCGTCCGCCACCAAACGAGGTCCGATGGTTCTCGCTCTCGCCGTCCAGCACTCGTTCCTCAGCCGTCTGTCGCAGGTCTGGGCATACGTGACGCTCGGCGCGACGAGCATCTTCACCGAAGAAGCGGCGCCCGTGGTTGCGGGCTTCGCGGCGCACCAGGGACACCTGCACGTCGTGCGCGCCGCCATGGCGTGCGCGATCGGCAGTTGGGCGGCGGACGTCGGACTCTACATGCTGGGTCGCTGGCGCGCCCTCAAGGTGGCCGCGCGTTGGCCGCGACTGCAGAAGCCCATGTCGCGTCTGTTAGGCGCGGTGCAGCGGCATCCGTGGCGCGCATCGCTCGTCGTGCGCTTCGCCTACGGCGCGCGACTGTTGTTACCCATCACGTGTGGTGCCGCGCGCACCAATTTCACCGCCTTCATCATCGGCAGCGGTGTGAGCGCGTGGGTGTGGAGCGGCCTGTTCACCGCCGTCGGATGGATTTTCGGTTCGACCGCGGTGGTGATGATCGGCCACGTGCGCCGACACGAGGACCGCTTTGCAGTGGCACTCGTGATCATCGTCGCGATCGTCGTGTGGATCGTGACGCGGCGGAACGAAAGCCATGTGCCCGAGGAAATCGACGACCCCGGGTTCGGACGCATGCTGGAGTGAGGCGCGGGCGGGCTTTCTAGCGCGCGACAGCGCGTGCTTCCCTGGGCGCAGCGTCTTCCTCGCGCGCCACCGTCGCCTTCCGCTCCAACTTGCCCCAACCCACCACGCGTCCGCGCAGCGCGGCGACGAACGACCGCACCACCACCCAGTACATCACCTGGCGATAGGCAAACCGCTGCAGGAAAACGAGCCACGTGAGCGAGCGATCTTCGCCCGGCTCGAGGAAGAAACCCACCACCGTCGCGATCCAGTCCACGAGCAGGAATACGGCGTAGTACGTGAGCACCTGCTCGAGGCTCGTGAGCGCATACGTCGGTCCGTGCTGGGTGCGCACCAACCACACCGAGATGAGACTCCAGACGAACATCAGGTCGGCGATCGGCGACACGAACGGGAAGAACAACTGGAAGATCAGCACGTTGGGCATCGCCACCAGGCCTAACGAACCGTAGCGCGGGTCGAGGAAGACGCGCTTGTGCTTCCACAGGCACTGGAGCGTGCCGAACGACCACCGGAACCGCTGCTTGGCGAGCGCGCGCAGCGAGTCCGGCGCCTCGGTGTAGCCGATGGCTTCGTCGGCGTACGCGATCGAGTGGCCGCGACGGCGGATCGAGAGCGTGAGGTCCTGGTCTTCGGCGAGCGTGTCCTCGCTGAAGCCGCCCACGTCATCGATCAACGATTTGCGCCACGCGCCGACCGCACCCGGCACGACCGTGATGCAATTCAGCAACGAAAACGCGCGGCGGTCGAGGTTCTGGCTCGTGACGTACTCCACTGCCTGCCACCGCGTCACGAGGTTCACGCGGTTGCCCACTTTGGCGTTTCCCGCCACCGCCCCCACCGCCGGGTCGTGCAGCGGCTCCACGAGCTCGGCCACCGTGTTGGGCGCGAAGATCGTATCGGCATCGAGACAAATCACGATCTCGCCGCGCGCGCGCTGCAGCCCGAAGTTGAGCGCGCTCGCCTTTCCTCCGTTAGGCTTGTGGAGCAGCGTCACGCGCGGGTGGTGGCCGAACGCCGCCTGTGCCACCTCCATCGTCTTGTCCGGCGATCCATCGTCCACCATCACCACCTCGAGCTCGCCCGGATACTCCTGGGTCACGAGACTCCGAATGGTGCTGACGATGACCTTCTCTTCGTTGTACGCCGGCACGATCACGCTCACCGTCGGAGCATACGTCACCGGCGCATCCGGATTCTGGTGGCGCTTGACGCGCTGGATGATAGCGAGCGTGGTAATGAACAACAGCCGCGCGAAGCCGAGGGCGACGGCGATCGTGAAGAGCCAGTAGAGCACCCACTCGGCGACGCCCACGCTGCCGAAGGCGAGGAGCTCGCCGAAGCGGCTCAACCGGCCCTGCGGCGGCAGCGGCGGCATGGCCACGTCGCGCGAGATGCCGACCAGCTCGGACAGCGGCACGAGCGTGTCGCCCCGCGCGCGCAACGAGTCGATGAGTGTGCCTAACGCGGCCACCGTCTGGGTGCGATTGCCGCCGCCGTCGTGCAGCAGCACCACGTTGCCGCCCTTCGGCAACTGGTGCAGCACGGTGTCGATGATCGTTTGCACGCCGGGCGACTGCCAATCTTCGGCGTCGATGCGCAAGCCGACGCTGATGTACCCGCGGTCCGTGGCGACCGCGATCGGATCGAGCTCGTCGGACGTCGTCGGCTCGGCGTCGCCGAAATAGGGCGCGCGGAAGAACGCGGTGCGCCTGCCTAACACGGCTTCGAGCAGCCGCTCGGTCGCGTCCAGCTGCAGCTTGGTCACACGCTCGCTCGCGAATTTGAGGTTCGGGTGCGTGAACGTGTGGTTGCCGATCTCGTGCCCTTCGTTGTACTCGCGGCGGACCAACGGAATGTGCGCTTCCGCGTTCTGCCCGATCACGAAGAACGTCGCCGGTGCGTGGCGCGACTTGAGCGTGTCCAGAATGGAGCTCGTGTAGCGCCCGTCGGGTCCGTCGTCGAAGGTCAGCGCGATCTTGTGCGGCGACGCCGCGCCGAAGCGGCGGATGATCCACGGTGTCGCGTATCGCGTGACATCTTCATTGACGACGAGCCGCGTCACCGGATCGACCGTGATCTCGCGGGCGCCCTCCGTTGGGCGCGCGCGCAGCCGGAGCAGCTCGCCCGTGCCGACTTTCGGCTGGAACTCGGGATCGTAGCCGGATGGGATCACGCGCAGGCTATCCGCCGGCGCGTCGATCCCGCGCTTGCCGATCACCGACCAGATCGCCGGGTCCTCGGACCCAAGACGCCACACCGCGACACCGGCTGCGCCTAACGCGTCGCTCGCGATGATCTCGTTGTAGGCCGTGACGCCGTCGAGGAACCAGTCCACGTGGTCGGTCGAATCCGGATCGCGCCACGTGGCATATGGATTGAGCGCCGCCGTATCGAAATGGATGGCAGCCGGCTGCCCGTCCACCGCCGCGTCGCGCACCGCACTCATGACATCCTGGAACGTCATGGCCGATGCCGAATCCTCGGAGTCGTTCCAGTCGTAGCCGTACGCGCCCATCGCGAGGATCGCCTTGTTGGGCGGAATGAAGCGCATCATGTGGCGCGCCGTGCGGACGAACCACTCCTGGCTCGCTACCGGCCCGGGATCGCCGCCGCCGTAATGTTCGTCGTACAGCATCAAGAACAGCTTGTCCGCCACGGCCCCGTACTTGGCGAGTTGCACGTCGTTGTCGTTGAACGACACGGCCTGCGTGACCAACCGGCCCTGCGGCGCCAGCTTCGCCTTGAGCTTCTTCTCGAACTGCACGATCGCGTCGGTTAGGCTCGGCGGTACCTCTTCGAAATCGAGCGTCACCCCGCCTAACCCGTAGCGCATCACGCTGTCGGTGAGCTGGGTGATGGCGCGGTCGCGCGACGCGGGATCGGTGAGCAAGTGCCGCAACGACGGCGTGTCCCACTTGCCCCGGGTCGAGTCGAAATTCGACACCATGGCAAAGATCCACGGCCGCTGGCGCTCGTCCGGGACTTTCTGCGCGATGCTGTACGGTACCCGGCGGTCGATGGTGATCCGAAGCGAGTCGCCGCCGGGCACGACGAAGCCCCACTCGCAAATCACCCAATCCATGTCATCGGCGTGTGCCGCCAGTGACGCAAGCGAGTTGTCGTCCCAGTTCACGTAGAAACCGGCGACGATCGGCTCGCCCGGCGCTGGCGTCTTGCCCATAACCGTGCGCGCGCGAATCGGCAGCCGCTCCGGGTGCAGCGCGGGTGGCGTGCGATGCCGCATCATCTCGAACCACAGCTGCAGCCGCTTGTCCAGCCGCCGCCGCTGCGCCTTGGACGTCACGAGGTGCGACTGCGTCGGCGGCGTCGCGGACATGTTCAGTGCGGGCGCGAGCGTCGGCACGAGGAGATTGTACACGACCGCCGCCGCGATCAGCGTGCTAACGAAACCGACGCCAATCGCGAACAGGCGCAGCATGCGCCACCGCCTTCCACTCTCGTCGAGGAAGACGGGCTTGTCGCGCGACGTCGGCGCGCGGCGGCGATTGCCGGGCAAGGGTGTCATGCCGGCAAGAATATACCCCGCACGGGGACCATTCGCCTCAGTTGAGCTGCAATCCGCGCACGCATCTCGAGCGCACCACTCCACGCCTGCATGAGCCGTCTTTAATTGCGTGCGATCTCAAGGCACCACGATGCCTCACGATACTCCTCGATGTCAGAGCACGAACAGTCGAATCAATACGACGTCCCATTGAACTTTCGAGGAGCACTACTCCAATGTCCCGCACGAACTCTCCACTCGTTGGTTTTGCGCCGCGCGCGTTCGCGGTCGGTTGCGCGGCTCTGTTGGCCAGCGCGTGCTCGAGTTCTTCGAGCCCCATGGCTCCCGAGCAGCAACGCACCGCAGCGCCGTCGGTCGCCGATTTCGTATACGCCTCCGATGCCGCCGGTACGCCGCAGATCTACTGGAGCCACAACGGCACGAGCACGCGCCTTACCTTCGACAATTCGACGGACAACAATCCGAAGAGCGCGGCGGGTCGCCTGGTGTTCACGTCGTATCGCGACAACGATCCTGAAATCTACATCTCGGGACTGGACGGCTCGGCGCAGACACGCTTGACGCACAGCGCCGGCCTCGATGACGAAGCGGCGATCGATCCGAGCGGCACACACATTGTGTTCGTCAGCGCCCGCAGCGGCGTGCCCCGCCTCTTCACAATGGATGTGTCGGGCGCGAACCAGACCGCCCTCACGACCGGCTCGGCCACGTGGGTTCCGGAGCGTGCTCCGGTATTCAGCCCCGACGGTTCGCAGATCGCGTTCGTCTCGACGCGCAGCAACATGCCGCAGGTGTGGGTGATGCCGGCCACCGGCGGACAGGCCGTGCAGCTCACGCACGAGGCAGGCGGTGCGGTCGACCCGACCTGGTCGGCCGATGGTACGCAGATCGTGTTCGTCTCGTCGACAGGCACGCCGTATCTCCGCGAAGTGACGATCGCGACGGGTTTGACGGTAGACTTTGCCAGCAACAACGTCGCGCTCGGCCAGCCGTCGTGCAATGCGTCGATGTGCTTGGCAGTGAGCGGCGCGTACGGCGGCACGGGCAGTGTCGTGTCGATGAGCACCTCCGGTGGTTCGATGTCTCCTGTATCCACGGGCAAGAAAGGCAGCGTCAGCAGCCCGTCCTTCGTCCAGCACTAACCATGGCCGCAGCAGCATTGGCAACGGCACTCCGGATCTCAGGCCCAGTTCGCCGTGTGGATTCGGCAGTGCCGCTGCGAGACGAGGAACGCCGCGCGACACGCGTCCTGATCGTTGACGATGAAGAGGCGATCTGCAACGCGCTCGGCCGGTTCCTCACGCTCCGCGGGTTTCAGGTCGAGACGGCAAACTCGGCGGCGTCCGCGCTCGATCAGTTAGGCAGGCAGTCCTTCACGATCATGTTGTGCGACATTCGCATGCCCGGCATGACGGGATTGGAACTGATCCCGCACGCGCTGCAGGTGAGCCCGGACTTGGGCGTCATGATGTTGACGGCAGTGAGCGATGCGGCCACCGCGACCGACGCGTTGTCGAACGGCGCGATGGACTACCTCACCAAGCCGATCGACTTGCCGGCATTGGAGCACGCGATCGAGAAGGTGCGTCGCAAGCGCGAGCTCATGCTGCACCAGCGTCAGGTGGACCAGCTGGTACGCGACGAAGTTGCAAGCCGTACGGCGGAGCTCGAGCGCGAGCAGCAGGCGCTGCGCACGCTCACCGTGACAGTGACCGAGACGTTGATCAATGCGATGGAAGCGAAGGACCGCTACCTACGGGGCCGCTCGCACCGCGTGGGCGAGTTGGCGGCGTCAATCGCCGATGAGATGGGTCTCTCGGAGGACACCATCGAGGCGGTGCGCCTGGCGGGACGGTTAATGGACATTGGCCGGATCGGCATCCGGGAAGAAGTCCTGAACAAGCCGGTGAAATTGACGCCCGAGGAATATGCGCACGTGCGCGAGCACGTTCGCGTGAGCATGGAGATCCTGGCGCCGCTCAAGCATCTCGGCGTGGTGCTCGACTACATTCACGACCACCACGAGCACTACGACGGCGCGGGCTATCCGCGGGCACTCAGGGGCGAGGCGATTTCGTTAGGCGGCCGCATCTTGTGCGCGGCCGACGCCTACGACGCGGTGACAGTGGGACGCGCGCACCAGCAGCCGCTGCCGCCGGATCGCGCGATTGCATACCTCAAGCAGCACGTGAACACGCTGCTCGATCCGTTCGTGTACGAAGCGATGCGCGCGGTGGTAACGCGCGGCAAGACGCTGCGGTTCATCGCGCCTGTGCCTGCGGGACGGTAGCCGCGTAGATCCACCACACGCCGGCCACGAGCACCGCGGCCGGCACGAGCAGTACCGCATGGCCGAGCCCCGTGTGCTCGGCCATTGCGCCGATGAGGTACGGTGACGGCACGTCGCCCAGGATGTGAATCGTGAAGATCGACGCGGCCATCGCCGACGCGCGCATCGCGGCCGGCACGGCGTCCACGATCGCGGAGTTGATCGGCCCGGTCGACATGAAGATGAGGACCTCGGCGGCGGCGAGCGCCGGCCAGTACACCGAATGGTTGGGCGACGTGAGCGCCAGGTAGGCCAACGGCGCCGCGAGCAGCGTGGTGACGCCCGACACCACGAGATTTGCGTTGGGCAGGCGGCGGTGCAGCCAATCCGCGAGCCAGCCGCCCACGAACGTTCCCACGAAGCCGGTCAGCACGAGCACCGCGCCGAGCGACACCGACGCGCTCTGGCCGCTCAGGTGTCGCACGCGGACGAGAAACGTGGGCATCCACGCCACGATGCCGCCCAACGCAAAGGTGTACGCGGCGTAGCCGAACACGGTGTGTCGGTACTCGCGAATGCGTGCGACATCCAGGTACGCCGCGAATCCGCGCGACGCCGTGGGACTCGCGACGACATCCTGCGCGCCACGCGGCGGATCCAGCAGGCCGAGCGCGAGGATCGCGAGCAACAGTCCCGGCGCGCCGGCGACGAAGAACGCCGACCGCCATCCGTAATGTGCGTCCATCGCGCCGCCCACCACGTAGCCGAGGGCGGAGCCGACGGGGATGGCCATGTACATCACCGCGAACACGCGCGAGCGCAGGCGGTCGGGGAAGTAGTCGGCAAGCAGCGCCGGCGCGATGCTCCCGTAGGCGGCCTCGCCGATGCCGACGGCCGCGCGCGCACCGAGCAGCCACGCGTAGTGCGACGCGAAGCCGGCCAGCACGGTGGCGATGCTCCACAGGCCGACGCCTAACGCAATGAGCCTGGGGCGCGAGCCCTTGTCGCCTAACACACCGAACGCCGGCGCCGCCGCCATGTAGACGAGGATGAACGCGCTGGCGAGCGCGCCGAACTGCGGATCGGTTACGTGGAGCGGCGATGTCCGCAGGCTCTCGCCGAGCGGCGGGACGACGTTCCGGTCGAGATAGTTGAGGAGATTGATGAGGGTGAGCACCGCGAGCCCGAACCACGCCGCCCGGCGTGTCACGGAGCTCGACCTCATGGACTCGGCAGTGATCGTCACGATGGGCGTGCACTCCGAGCGAGGGATGCAGCGAGATGCGCGGTGGACGCTAAACTACTCGCGACAACCGCCTCTACACCAGCAGCAATGTCGCTCTCGGTGCGGGCACGCGCATGGTGGGCTTCCTCGCTCTGGTGACACGGATCAGATCTGATAACTGCACGGATCACAGCGGATCGCTCGGCTGCTCGGCGCATGGCGCATCCACGGTGGGCGCAATCGACATGTATCGGGCAACTGCCGGCCGTCAATTCTGCGGGTCGCGTTGCTCAACCGTCGCACGCCGTCACCACCAACACCGGACCCGAGGCGCCGCTCCGAACTCGCCGCCGCCGTCGAGCGATCCGCTGTGATCCGTGCAGTTATCAGATCTGATCCGTGTCACCAGAGCGAGGAAGCCCACCATGCGCGTGCCCGCACCGAGGAGAACCGCAGGCTCATTCGTTAGGCATCGCGCCTTCCCTCGCGCCAGGGCGATCACTTTGGTTATCCCTTTAGTTATTCCTCAACCCATTTACAGAGATGCCGGACTGGTGCAGGCCTGGTGCTTAAGGGATGCGGCGTCTGATGGCGTCGGCAGCGCGCGCCCTTGACGCGCGAGCCTCACACTATCGACCTTTGCCTGCTTCCCAATTCGCGGAGACTCAGCAGTGGGCGCGATGTACGATGTGATCATCATTGGCGCGGGACACAACGGTCTCGTCACGGCCGCGTACCTGGCGCGCGCGGGTCGGCGCGTGCTGGTGCTCGAGCGGCGCGACCTCGTGGGTGGGGCGTGCGTGACCGAAGAAGTCTGGCCCGGCTTCAAGGTCTCGACCGCGGCCTACGTGAACAGCTTGTTGCGGCCCGAGATCATTCGCGATCTCGAGCTCGCCGACTACGGCTTCGCGATGCTGCCGCGCGATCCATCGTCCTTCTCGCCGTTCCCCGATGGGCGCTCGCTGTTGCTGGGACCCGATCGCGCCATGACGCAGCGCGAGATCGCGAAGTTCTCCGAGCGTGACGCTGCCGCATACCCCGAGTACGAGGCAATGCTCGAGCGCGTGGCCGATCTCATCGAGCCGACGCTCATGCAGCCGGCACCCGCGCCCTGGTCGAATCGCCCACGCGATCTCCTCGCACTCGCCAAGCTCGGATGGAATTTTCGCGCGCTTGGCGCCGACGCGTCGCGCGCGATCGAGATTCTCACCGCCGATGCGCGCACGGTGCTCGACCGCTGGTTCGAGTCCGAGCAACTCAAAGCGACGTTGGCCACCGACGCGATCATCGGCGCGTTCGCGTCGCCGTCGATGGCCGGCACCGCATACGTCTTGTTCCATCACGTGATGGGCGAGTGCAATGGCGTCCGGGGCGTGTGGGGCTACGTACGCGGCGGCATGGGCGGCATCACGCAAGCCCTCGCGCGCTCGGCGCGTGCGTTAGGCGTGGACATTCGTCTCGACTCGCCGGTGTCCAGGATCGTCGTGCGCGACGGTCGCGCGCGCGGCGTCGTGCTCGAGGACGGGATGGAATTCTCGGCGCACCAGATCGCGTCCAACGCCGACCCCAACGTCACGTTCCTCAAGCTCCTGGACGAGCGCGATCTCCCGGCCGACTTCCGGCGCGCGGTCCAACAGATCGACTACCGGAGCGCGTCCCTCAAGATCAACGTCGCGCTGTCCGAGCTGCCTAACTTCACCGCGCTGCCGTCCAGCGGGAGCGCGGCCGGCCCGCAGCATCGCGGCACGATCCACATCTCCCCGACGCTCGATTACATGGAGCGCGCATACGACGACGCGAAGTACGGCCGCCCGTCGGCGTCGCCCATCCTCGAGTGCACGATCCCGTCGGCCGTCGACCCGAGCGTCGCGCCGGCGGGCAAGCACCTCATGACGATGTTCATCCAGTACGCGCCGTACGCGCTCCGCGACGGCAACTGGGATGATCTCAAGGACGGATTCGCCGATCGCTGCTTCGACATCCTCAACGAGTACGCGCCCAACTTCAAGCGATCGGTGATCGCGCGACAGGTGCTCACGCCGTTGGACCTCGAGCGGCGCTTCGCGCTCACGGGCGGCAACATCTTCCAGGGCGCGATGACGTTTCCGCAGCTGTTCTTCCTGCGTCCCATTGCCGGCTACGCGGACTACCGGACGCCCGTAGAGAACCTGTACCTGTGCGGCGCGGCCACGCACCCGGGCGGCGGCGTGATGGGCGCGTGCGGCTACAACGCCGCGCGCGAGATGCTGCGCGATGCCTAACGGTTAGTCGGCGACGCTCCGCCGGACCTCGGTGTCGAACGCCACCGACAAGCTCTCGCGCGCCGAGTAGGGGCCGGGCGTGTAGGCCGCCGACGACACGCCCAACTGGCTCAGCTCGCACACGTGCCAATCCTGTGCGTTGGTCATGTCCCAGAACGCAATCGCGTCGTTGGCATCGAACGACGCCTCGGCGAATGACGCCGGATTGAACAGCCACTCGCACGTGATGCGCGTGCGGTCGGGCCCCTGCGGCCACACCGTGTGCGCCATCACGTAGTCGGGGTGCAGACTGAGCAGCATGTTCGGAAAGATCGAGTAGTAGTAGACGCGCTGCATGTCCTCGTGCGGCAGATCGCCCACGGGGAGTCCACACGCGCGCCCGCTCATGCTCATACTGCCGCCCTGCTGCGTGATCACCATGAAGCCGCCCAGGAACGGGCCTTCGAACAGGTCGTTCTCACCGCTGTTGGCCGGCGTAAGGCGCACCAGCGCCGGGTGCACCGGCGAACAGTGATAGCACTCCGAATAGTTCTGGTGGATGAGCTTCCAGTTCGCGCGGACGTCGTACTCGATGCGCCGCGCCGGCATGAGCGTCGCTAAACGAAATCGCTCGAACCGCGAAATGAGTGGCGCGAATGCGCTCGAGAACGGCTCGGGGTCGCGGTCCAAGTTGATGAACAACCAGCCTTCCCATTCGGCGATCGCCACGGGATGTAGCGGCCAATCGCTCTTGTCGAACCCGTCGGTGCCGCTCATGTGCGGCGCGCCAATCAGCCTGCCATCCAGCGCGTAGGTCCACGCATGGTACGGACACTGGATGCCGGAATCGAAGTGGCCCTGCGACTCCTCGCACATGCGCGTGCCGCGATGCCGGCAGACGTTGTGAAACGCACGCGGCGCTCCACTCTCATCGCGCGTGATGATGACGCTCTCCGTGCCCACCGCGCGCACCACGTAATCGCCGCGTCGTGCGACATCCGATGCGCGGCAAGCGCACAACCACCGCTTGTGAAAGATGCGGTCGAGCTCGAGCGCGTAGGTAACCGGGGACGTGTACCACGAGCCCGGCAGCGTCCGCGCGCCGTTCGTCGGGATTTCGGTCGCTCGCAAGAACGTGCTCACACATCCTCCTTCGTCACCAGCGGGTCACGCTCCAATGTGCTGCGACCTTGGTGTTCGCGGCAACCGGTAGTGCGCGGGTGTTGCACCCGCTAGACTATGGCGAGCCTGCCCTCCCCTTGTTCCTCGCGTTACGCACTCATGCCAGTCACGGACATCACGATTCTGCTCTTCCTGGGGGCACTCGCCGCTGGATTGTTGGGCGCGCTCACGGGACTCGGTGGCGGCGCGATCATCGTTCCGCTGTTGACGATTCTCTTCCACGTCGACATCCGATATGCCGTCGGCACGTCGCTCGTGTCGGTGATCGCGACGTCGTCGGGCGCGGCGGCGGCATACGTGAAGGAAGGCTACAGCAACATTCGCGTCGGCATGTTGCTCGAAATCGCCACGACGATCGGGGCGATTACCGGCGCGTTCATCGCGGGCCTCGTCTCGCCGACCGCCGTCGCCATCATCTTCGGCATCGTGTTATTGCACACCGCATGGACGTCGACACGCCCTCGCGTCGATCACATCTCGGGGGGTCCGTCCGATCCGATCGCGCTTCGGCTCCGACTCGACTCGACGTTCCCGACGGCAAACGGTCCCCAACACTACCAGGTGCAACGCGTGCCGCTCGGCTTCGGACTCATGTACATCGCCGGCGTGCTGTCGGGATTGTTGGGCATCGGCTCCGGCGTCGTGAAAGTGCTCGCGATGGATCGCGCGATGCACTTGCCGTTCAAGGTGTCGACGACGACGAGCAACTTCATGATCGGCGTGACCGCGGCCGCGAGCGCGGGGATCTATCTGCATCGCGGGTACATCGTGCCGGGCCTCGCGTTCCCGGTGATGCTCGGCGTGCTCACGGGTGCGTTGGTTGGTGCACGCATGTTACCGCACCTTCACACACAAAAGTTGCGCGTGGTATTCAGTGTGCTCGTCGGCGCGCTTGCGGTCGAGCTGCTGCTCAACGCGTTCACGGGAAAGATCTGACATGAGTGTCCCGCACACGCTGGTCACCGGCCACTCGACGGCCGACGACCGCACCGAGCAAGTCGTGGGCACCGTGCTGCGGTTGGGCGTATTGATCGCCGCGGCGGTGACGCTGGTCGGGGGCGTGCTGTACCTGATCCAATCGGGGTCGACGCATCCCGACTATCACAGCTTTCGCGGACAGCTCTCGCCGTTGCGTTCGTTGGCCGACGTGGCGCGCGGCGTGGCGGCGGGCAACGCCGAAGCCATCGTGCAGGCGGGTGTCGTGCTGCTCATCGCGACGCCGATCGCGCGTGTGGCGCTCACGCTGGTGGCGTTCGCGATGCGCAAGGATCGGCTGTACGCGCTCATCAGCGCGCTCGTGCTCGCCCTGCTCGCCTATGGATTGTTAGGCGGCTGACCGACCGTCGGACGGGCGCCGGCCGGGCCCGCCTCGCCCGGTCCCCGGGGCGCGACCGGCCGGGATGACGGCTCTTGTCGGTTCGTTCTTGAGTCGCGGGCGTGCCTGCGCCATCGTTGTGGCGCTACGGGCGGAGGTCGGGGTACACCAAGCACGCCCGTCCATGCAGGGATAATTTGCAGGTGTGTTCGTCTCTCCCAGTCGAGGCCCGAGGGATTGACCCGATACGTGCGACGATCGTGATCGCGTCCCGCCCTGGGTTCGCGAAGCCGCAGAGCCGAACGCTCGCGCGGCGCAGATTGATGATGGTCGCGCACACAACGGCGACCGCCGTGATCGTCGGCCTGTCGGGCTGTCTGCCGCTGATCGGCGCGCGTCCGCTCGTGCCGGGGGCGCTCAAGCCGGGCGACTCGTATCACACGATTGCCGTGGGCGCCGCTGCGCGGACGTACTTGCTCCATCTCCCGCCCGATTACGGCAGGAAGGGCGACAAGCCGCTGCCGATTCTCATCGTATTGCACGGCAGCGGAACCAATGGGAGCTGGCTGGCGCAACAGTCCGAGCTCAACGACGCGGCGGACGACCATCACTATGCCGTGGCCTATCCCGACGGTAGCGGCACTCTGGGCGTCGAGTTTCTCGATTGGCCGACGGGTGACACGACCATCGATGGGCGTGCGACCGTGTTGGGCAACGTCCATTTCATCTCGGCGCTGATCAAATCGCTCGCGCGCGTGCCCGCGCTCGACGCGACGCACGTGTACCTGGCCGGCGTCTCGAACGGCGGCATCATGACGTACACGCTCGCGTGCGACATCGCGGACAAGCTGTCGGGCTTCGCGGTAATCGCGGGCGAAATGCCGGACTCGGCGTGCACGACCACGAGACCATTGCCGGTGATGGTGGTGCACGGCACGGCCGATGAAGTGATTCCGTATGACAATCACGGCGAGCGGGTGCCGGGCGCGCCGGTGTCGTACTTGTCCGCGCCCGAGGCTGTGGCGTTCTGGGCGCACCACAATGGATGTTCGGCCCCCGTCAAGCGGAACAAGAGCGGCCACGTCATACGCGAGCTCTACACCGATTGCACCAACGGCACGGTTGTGGTGTTCTATACGGTGGTCGGCGGGGAGCACGAGTGGCCGGGCGGGCGGCGGAGCTGGTTGTTCGGACACCTGCCCACGCGCGAGTTGTACGCGTCGCCGACGATGCTCGACTTTTTCTCGCGGTATGGTGTGCCAGCGGAGCGAGGTGTCGTCAATGAGGGCAGCGAAGGGCGCGGACGTCAGTACCGTTAGGCATCGCGTGCGGCGGTGGGCTTCTCGGGTGTGCGGCGTGGCCGCGGTGCTGGCGGCGGTGCCGGTGGCGGCCGTTGCCGCTCCACAGGCCGCCACGATCACGTCCGTGTCGGTGCTCCGGTCGACGTGGATGCAGATGACGGTGGCCGTGTCGTACGCCTATCCCGCGTCCAGCGACACGCTCCGGCTCGACCTCCATTGGCGGCGTCTCAATGGGCGAGCGCTCCAGTTCAGCGGAGCGACGGCGCGTCTGGCGCCGGGGAGCGGCGAGATCGAGCTCGAGACGACCTACCACGGCGTGCTGCCGCCGCCCACCCCGATGGTGATGCACCTGGCGGTCGCCGCGCCTAACGGAACGGTGCTGGTGGCGCGGGATTGCGAGATGGCGCTCGTCACCGCGCAGGGCAAGGAGGCGTGGGCAGGCGATCTGGTCACGAAGAACGCCAACACGCTGTCGTGGCGCGTGCGCTCGTGCAAGTGACGGGCCGCCTCGCCTCGTTTGCGTTAGGCATCGCATGCGCCGCCGTGCCGCTCGCCGCGCAATCGTCGGACACGGCGCGCGCCGTGCAGCGGCCGGTGTTCACGCGGCACGACGCGCTCGTCGCGTCGGCGCTCGTGGCCGGCGCCGTCGCCCTCATGCCGGCGGACGACTGGCTCCGCGGCCGCGTCGGCCAGCCCTCCGTGCAGTCGAGCGCGTCGGCGCACGCGATCGCAAACGATTTTTCGCTGCTCGGCGATCCAGGCACGGTGATTCTGACCGTCGGGACGTACGCCGTCGGTCGCATCGCGGGCAATCACACCGTGACCGAAGTCGGCTTGCACGCCGCGGAGGCGCTGGTGGCGAGCGCCGTCGCAACCGAGTTCGTGAAGGGCGTGGCCGGACGCAACCGGCCGTACTTACAACGCGCCGACGCCGACGACTTCCTGTTCATGAATGGCTTCACCGGCGGCGGCTTCACGTCGTTTCCATCTGGACACACGAGTGCCGCGTTCTCGCTCGCTGCCGTCGTCGATGAGGAAGGTGGGGTTCACTGGCCGCACGCCGCGCGCATCGTGACGCCGGTCACGTACGGACTCGCGTCGTTAGTCGGACTCTCGCGCATTTACAAGGACCGGCACTGGATGAGCGACGTCGCAGTCGGCGCACTCGTCGGCGAATACAGCGGACTCATCGTGGAGCGGATCAACCGGCGTCATCCACACAACGTGCTCGAGCGGTGGCTTGCCCCGTCAGCGGTGGTGCCGGTGCGCGACACGGGTGCGCACGGCGGCACCGGCGTCATGCTCGAATGGTCGTTCCGCTAGCGTGCGCGGGGCTAACGCGGGAGTCGGCGAACGGGGCGGCGGCAAGAGAATTGCTTTGACAGGTGAACGCTTCGCCTCCGGCACGGCAGCGTGGGGCTCCGACAGCCGGGACTGATGCACATTGGATCATGTCTTGGAGGAAAGCCATGCGTAGCAATGCGATCGCCGTCGTTGTCGGTGCGGGTGCTCTCATCGCGCTGGCGGCGTGCGGAAGCAGCTCGACTGGGCCCAATCCGAATCCGCACCCGGTCAATCACACCGTCACCATCAGCAACAGCGGCTTCTCGCCCGAAACCGTCTCCAGCGCCGTCGGCGACACCGTGACGTGGACGTCCACCGACGGTGTTCACGCCGTCAGCTTCATCGCGTCGTTGTCGCCGGACTCGCTGGCCGGGAGCGGACCGATCGCGATGGGCCAGTCGAAGTTCACGATCTTTCTCAAGGCGGGCACGTACACCTACCTCGACGACTCCGTGAGGGCCGACACCGGCGTCGTGCAGGTGCATTAGCCGGCCGCGTGCGCGCTGCGTTGGGCAGCGCGATCACTTGTCGAGATACGCCTGAAACGAGAGCCGGAGCAGCGACAGTCCTGCGCGCTGCTCCGGCTCTCCCGCATCTCCGTATCGCTGCGTGACACGCTTGGCGAGCGCATCGTACACGAGACTGCCGCGCCCATCCACGAAGCCGAAGCCATCGAGGAACGAGTAGTACGCGAACGACGTTCCGTTGGGCGCGAGGAGGTCGCGGCCGAAATGGTAGCGCGCGTGGTCGATCCCGAGTTGGGCGAGCAGCGTGGGCGCGAGGTCCGTCTGCGCGCCGAACCGCGAGACCACCGTGTCGCGGCGCGCGAGCGCTCCGCCTAACCAGAGCATCGGGATGCGTTGGCGCGCGTCGGCCTCCGTTCCGTTAGGCAGCGACCTGCGCGGCAGCGGATGGCCGTGGTCGGCGACGATCACCACCAGCGTGCTGTCCCACCACGGCTGCGACCGCGCGGCGCGGATGAATGCGCCCACGCTGCGGTCCGCGTAGACGTGCGAATTGAGGAACTGCGCGGTCTGGTCGTGGCCAGGGAACACCGGCGCCATCGGCACCTCGAACGGCTCGTGGCTGCTCAGCGTGAACAGCGCACTGAAGAACGGGCGCCGCATCGCGGGCACGTCGTGCATCAGCCGGCCGAGGACGTACTGGTCGTGCGCGCCCCACTTCGAATTGCGCTCATCGCGGGGGAAGTCGCTCTCGCCCACGAGACGGTCGAAGCGCCCGTCGAGCAGGTACGATTTGATGTTGGCGAAGGCGAGCTCGCCGCCGTAGTAGAACGACGTCGCGTAGCCCGCCGCACCCAGGTCGCGGCTCAACATCGGCAATCGCTCGGCGCGCTCGGGCGTGTTCATCACCTGCACGTGCGGAAGCGGCGGGAAACCGCTCAAGATCGCGACGAGTCCCTTGGCGCTGCGATCGCCGGAGGCGTAGAAGTGGTCGAAGAAAATCCCGTCGTGGACGAGGGAATCCAGGTTGGGCGTGACGCCGGCCATGCCGCCTAACGGAGCGACCACCTTGGCGGTGAGACTCTCCCAGATGATGAGAATGACGTTGGGCCTCGCGATCCGGAGCAGCCCGTGCGGCGTGGCGCTCGGATCGGCGAGCAGGCTGTCGACCACGCGGCGAGCCGTCGCGGCATCGATCTCCGTGTACGGATTCGCATGGCCCAACGCATTCTCGGTGGTGAGCGAGTGTACGACATTCCACGGCACGTCGAGCGCGGCCTGATTCGCGAACTCGTTACTCGAGAAGTACACGCTGCTCTGATTGAGCGGCGTCCACTGCAAGCCGCCGCGAATGGGCACGATGAGCAATGCGCCGAAGAGCACCGCGAACCCTGCTGCGACGGCGGTGGTGCGGCGAGCAGTGTCCAGTCGTGGCGCGATGAGCCGGCGATACGCCATGATGCACGCCGCGCCGAAGACGAGCGCGACCATGGCGCAGAGCAGCACCGGGCCCGATTCTACGGACGCAAACGCCTCCACAGGCGTGCGCAAGTACACGAGAGGCGTTGCGTCCAGCCGCACGCCCCACGCATCGTAAATACCAAGGTCACCAGCGGTGAGCAGCGCCACAACGATGACCAGTGTATAGGTATACGTGGTGACTGCCGCCCGCACCACACTCGGCCGTAGCACCAGGCCGAGCACGACCATCAGCACTGGCACTATCGTCGCATACGCAGAAGCGGAGAGGTCCATGCGCACGCCGTGCGCGAACACGCGCGCGATGGTGCCGATGCCCAACTGTGCCGTTGCGTGATGCTCGTAGATGAGGAACACGCCGCGCGCGACGAGGAAGGTCGCGGTCCAGAAGAGCAGATAGGAGACGAGAAATAGCAGGCGATCGGCCGCGACCGATCGCGCAGAGGCTCGAGGATGGCGTTGCACGCCGAACGATAGAGCGACACGAGGAAGGCGGCCAGGGCGTCGAATCGGCGTCCTCGACCGGGGACGGCGAACTGTGTCGGAATCCGGTCACCGCACGACGATGTTCAACCATCTTCCGATGAGGCTGACCTGTAGTATCGTACGTGCAGCAATGCGGGATCGTCTCGCGCGAACCGCGATGACGGGGCGTGTATTGGTACGACGATTGCGCGACGCACGGCTCGTCGAGTCGCGCGCTCACCCCCTACGAGAGGTCGGCTAACGTGCCGAGCGTACGCATAGCAGGTGGTAAGGCCCTCGCGATCGCGGCGACGCTCGCGACAGGATTCGCCGCCAGCCTGCCATCAACTGCCGCGGCGCAGTACTTCGGCCGCAACAAGGTTCAATACGAGACCTTCCACTTCCGGCGCCTCAAGACGCCGCACTTCGACATCTACTACTATCCGGCCGAGTCGCTTGCCGCGGTAGATGCAGCGCGCATGGCCGAGCGGTGGTATGACCGGCACAGCAAGACGCTCACGGATACGTTCGACCGCCGGTCGATCATCCTGTACGCCGATCACGCCGACTTCGAGCAGACCAACGTCATCGGCGGCTTCATCGACCAGAGCACGGGCGGCGTCACCGAAGGATTGCGCAGCCGGGTGGTGCTGCCGTTCACCGGCGTCTACGCCGACGACGATCACGTGATCGGCCACGAGTTGACGCACGTCTTCCAGTACGACATCGCCGGCAAGATGAAAGGCGGAGGCATGATCGCGTTGGACCGACTCCCGCTCTGGCTCATTGAAGGCATGGCCGAGTATCTGTCGTTAGGCAGATACGACCCCAATACCGCGATGTGGCTCCGCGACGCCGCGCTGCGCAACGACCTGCCCACCATCAAGAAGCTGAGCACGGACCCGCGCTACTTCCCGTACCGGTATGGCGAAGCGCTGTGGGCGTACATCGGCGGCCGATGGGGCGACGACGTCGTGCAGCAGCTGTACCGCGCGTCGCTGCAGAGCGGCTTCGAGTTGGGCATCCGCCGCACGCTCGGCATGAGCAGCGACACGCTGTCGGCGCAGTGGCTGCAGTCGATCAAGGACGCGTACCTGCCGCTCATGGAAGGACGCCAGGCGCCCGACTCCTTGGGCAAGCGGCTCCTCCGTCCGGGCAGCAAGTACGGTGACATGGACGTGTCGCCCGCGTTGAGCCCCGATGGCAAGTACCTCGCGTTCCTCACGACGCGCGGACTGCTGAACATCGATCTCTACGTGGCCGACGCGCAGACGGGCCAGATCGTGAAGAAGCTCACCGGCCCGAACACCGATCAGCACTTCGACGCCATCAGCTTCATCAATTCGTCGGGCTCGTGGTCCCCCGACGGCAAGGACTTCGCGTTCATCGTGTTCGCCGGCGGCAAGAACGAAATCGACGTTTTCAATGTCGACCGAAAGGACATCATCCGCCGCATCAAGCCGAAGGAAGGCGTGAGCGCGATCACCGATGTCGCGTGGGGGCCTAACGACAAGATGGTGTTCGCCGGCATGGAGGGCGGCATCAGCGACCTGTTCCTGTTCGACCTCAAGACGGGCAACCAGGAGCAGCTGACGCACGACCGCTACGCGCAGATCCAGCCGGCGTGGTCGCCCGACGGCAAGACCGTCGCGTTCGTGACGGATTCCGGTCCGCTGACGAATCTCGACACGCTCAAGTACGGGCCGATGCACCTCGCACTCATGGATATGGACACGCGAAAGATTTCACTCGTGCCTGTGTTCTCGAATGCCAAGTCCATCAATCCGCAGTACTCGCCCGACGGCAAGAGCATCTACTTCGTGTCCGATCGCAACGGGTACGACGACATCTATCGCATCAACCTGCAGTCGAACGAGATCTATCAAGTCACGAAGTCGGCAACCGGCGTGAGCGGCATCGAAGCGCTCTCGCCTGCGCTCTCGGTGGCGAAGGACGAAGGTCGCCTCGCGTTCTCGTTGTTCGAGCGCGGCGGGTATTCGCTGCACACGCTCAATCCCGACCAAGCCGGCGGCATGTTGCTCGGTCCGAACATGGACACAACGGACATCGCCGGTGCGATGCCGCCGCTGCACCCGGTCGAAGTCGGCGAGATCACGCAGCGCGTACACGACCCGGTGACGGGCCTGCCGCCTCCAGAGCAGTACGCGACGCTGCCGTACAACCCGCATTTGTCGCTCGAGTACCTCGGCTCGCCCGGCGTGGGCGTGGGCGTCGGGCCTTACGGAACGATCGCCGGCGGAGGCGTCAGTGCCTACTTCGCCGATCAGTTGAGCAACAACGTGGTCGGTGTGGAGTTGGGCGGCGCGGGCGATATCAAGGATTTCGG
>DASVAC010000131.1:0-30418 GCA_036376535.1 Gemmatimonadaceae bacterium
CCGCACGCGGCGAGCAAGCGCCGCGGCGCCGGCGCGAATGGGAAGAGATCGTGCGCAGCGCCCGCACGTTGGCGCACCGCGTCGCACCGGCCACGCCGGGCATCGAGCGTCGCGAGCCGCATCTGAATCGGATAGCTGCCGGGATCCAGCGACGCCGCGCGTTCGATCGCCGCAGTCCGTCCATCTCGCTCCACGAGCTGCATCGCCACCGCCTGCGCGGTACTGCGTCCCGCAGCCGCAATGCCGAGAACGAGCACCGCTGCCATGACGGCGGCGCGCCGACTCGCTGTAAGCTCGATCGTTGCGCGCGTGCGCGACGGCACCGCGAGCGCGCCGAGCAGTCCCCACACAATGAGGGCCGGCGCCGGCAGGAGAAGCAGCGCATCGAAGGAGCCCGCCACCAGGACGATCACCGTCGTCGCGACCAGCACGAGTCCCTGCGCGAACTCGTCGGACCCGGCGCGCGGTGACATCGCCATCAGTCCGGTGAAGCACAACCCGATGAACACCACGGCCAGGCACGCCGCGGCCGGCGCACCGCGCTCGGCCAGGTCGGCCATCCAATCGCTGCTCGGCCACGGGTTGGACGTCATGCCGTCGTCGGCGTCGATCGATGGATCGTTAGGCGTCGCCACCGACGGATACCGCACCGTCCAGTTCCCCGGGCCCACGCCCAACACCGGATGCGCCGACGCCAGGCGCAGCGAATTGCGGTACTGCACGAGGCGGCCTTTGCCGCTGCCCGCGCGGTAGTCGACTACCGCGCGCACCGAGTCCAGGTACGGCGAGTCGCTCTTCCAGTTGAGTTTGTTAGGCACGAACATCGCGGCCAGCACCGTGGCGCCCAGGGCGGCCAGCAGGCGTCCCGAGCGTGAGGCGGCGGTGCTCCGCCGCCAGGTGCGGTGCCCGGCCAATACTCCGATAACAGCAATGGGCACGCACACCGCGAGCGCCAGCCACGCCGCGCGCGTTCGCGAGAGGGTCAGAATCGCCGCGAGTACCATGGTGGCCGCGGTCCCGGCGCGGGCGCCCCACGCGGTTTTTGCGCCGAGCGTGCGCCAGAGCAAGGCCGGCGTCGCGATGGCCGCCAGATGCGCCACGAAATTCCGGTTGCCTAACGTTCCGCCCGGCGCGCGGTTGAGGCTCACGTAGTCGCTCTGCACGCCGTACGCCTGGAGCAGCGCGGTCACACCCGCCGCGACGACGCCGAGCACGAGGCACGACACCAGCGCCTCGCGCCACCCCGCACGCGCCACCGAGCGCGCGCACCAGAACACGGTGACACCCGACAGCGACACCGCGAGCGCGCGCCACGCCAGCCACCAGTTGGTGCTCGGCACTGCGGAGAGCAGCGACAGTCCGAGGAACGCGGCGAGCAGGGTGTCGACGCGCGTGAGTTCGAGCCGCGACGCGCGCCACAACAGCACGAGCGCCGTGAGCGCCGCGGCCGCGTGCAGCACCAGCTCCTTCGGCACGAAGAAGCGGTCCAGGTCGAACGTCTTGAACCGCAGTACGGCGAGCGCGACCGCGACCGCGCCGGCGGCGAGCAACGCGAGCGCCACCACGTGCGTGCGACCTACCCTCACGTCGCGCGCGGCCGTCCGTCCATCGGGATGTCGGCCATCGACGCGAACGACGGAGGGCGTCGCATCTTCGTCGCCTGCTCGTACGCGTACGCGAGCTTGATGAGCGTGGGCTCCGACCATGCGCCGCCGATGAACGACATGCCGACCGGCAAGCCGAATGCGTATCCCGCCGGCACCGTGATGCTCGCGTAGCCCGCGACCGCGGCGAGCTCCGAGCTTCCGCCGCCGCCTCCGCCGTCGCCGTTCACGAGGTCGATGGGCGACGGCGGGCCCTGCGTTGGCGCGACCAGGGCGTCGAGTTTGTGCTTCGCGAGCACCGCATCCAGCCCGCGCACGCGCGCCAGCTCGTGACACTTCGCCAACGCCTTCGTGTACGCCGGCGATGTGAGCGGCCCTTTCTTCTGCGCCGCGATCATCGTCTCCTGCGCGAAGTACGCGAGCTCGGTGGACGCGTGCTGTTCGTTGAACGCGATCACATCCGCGAGCGATTTCACCGGCGATGACGTGAGCGCGCCGAGGTACGCGTCGAGATCCGCCTTGAACTCGTACAGCAGCACCTCGAACTCGGCGTCGCCGAATTCCCCCGCCGTGGGGAACACAACCGGATCCACGAGCACGGCGCCGCGATCGCGCATCGCGTGCAGCGCGTCCTCCATGAGCGCATCCGCGGCGCGGCTGTATCCCATGTAATGCTTGCGCAGCACGCCGATGCGCGCACCCTTGAGCCCGTCGGCGTCGAGAAATTTCGCGTAATCGGTATGCGACTTGCCCGCGCTCGCGCGCGTCGCTTTGTCGAGCGGGTCGACTCCCGTTAGGACGCCGAGCAGCGCCGCCGCGTCGGCCACCGTGCGGCACATCGGGCCGGGCGTGTCCTGCGAGTGCGAAATCGGAACGATGCCCGAGCGGCTCAGCAACCCGATGGTCGGCTTGATTCCGACGAGCGAGCATGCGGCGCTGGGACTGACAATCGAGCCATCGGTCTCGGTGCCGATGGCCGCCGCGCAGTAGCTCGATGACGACGCGCCGCCCGACCCCGAGCTCGATCCCGATGGCGTACGGTCGAGTGCATACGGATTGTGGCTCTGCCCGCCGCGTCCGCTCCAACCGCTCGTCGAATGCGACGCGCGGAAGTTCGCCCACTCCGAGAGGTTCGTCTTGCCGAGGATGATCGCACCGGCGGCGCGCAGCCGCGCCGCGACGAACGAGTCGCGCGGTACTTTGGCGCCGACGAGCGCGAGCGAACCGGCGGTGGTCATCATCTTGTCGTCGGTCGCGATGTTGTCCTTGATCAACACCGGTATGCCGTGCAGCGGGCCGCGCGCGCCCTTGCTCTTGCGCTCCTGGTCGAGCGAGTCGGCGATGTCGAGCGCATCGGGGTTGAGCTCGATCACTTCGTTGAGCGCTGGTCCCTTGTGGTCGAGCTCATCGATGCGCGCGAGATACAGCTCGGCGATCCGGCGCGCGGTGTACTTGCCCGACGCCATGCCGGCCTGGAGCTCGGCGATCGTGGTTTCCTCGAGCTCGAACGGCGCCGCGACGTAGCGGGCCGGCCGCGTTGCGTTAGGCGGAGCCGCATGGGCGTGGTCCAGGCGCGGCAGCGAAGCGCGGGCCAGCGCGAGAGCGCCGCCGGCCAGGCTCGCGCCGACGAAGTGTCGCCGGCTCATCCCTCCCGCGGGCATGCCGGGCTCGTCGTCCTGCGTCATCGCTCCTCCTCGTTGGGATCGTTTCGCGCGCGATAAGCATGGGGCGCAGCGCCGTGACACACAATGGTTGCGCGGCGGGCGTCCTGTCGTACGTCGCGCGCGGCGCAATATTCAGTGCCAACCATTGCGTCACGATACCCGGAGGACACGCTGAGCGCTCGCCATCGCTTCGATCGCGCGTACTACGATCGCTGGTACCGCCACCCGCGTCATCGCGTTGCGACGCCGGCCGAGATCCGGCGACGCGCCGTGCTCACGCTCGGCGTGGCAGAATGGGTGTTGGGACGTGCGGTGCGCCACGTGCTCGACGTGGGGTGCGGCGAGGCGCTGTGGCGCGCGCCGCTCGTCGGCTTGAGGCCCGGCCTCACCTATCAGGGCGTGGACTCGAGTCCGTACGTCGTGGGCCGATTCGGCCGTCGCCGCGGTATCCGGCAGGGGTCGTTCGGCGACCTCGGGGCGCTCGAGCTGCGCGACGCGTACGATCTCATCATCTGCGCCGACATGCTGCACTACGTGCGCGCCGCCGACCTGCGCACCGGCCTCGAGGCGCTCGCCGCCCGGTTAGGCGGAGTCGCCTATCTGCCGGTTGTGACCTCGGCGGACGACGTGGACGGCGACGTGCACGGGCTGCTGCGGCGCTCGCCGACTTGGCATCGCGCGCGCTTTGGCGAGGCCGGCCTGGTGCCGCTCGGGCTCGAGTGCTACGTGCGGCGCGACGCGGTGGATGGACTCAGCGCGCTGGAGCGGTGGCGGGCGTGAGGGTGCGCAGGTGCGCGTCGAGGAGGGCGCGCAGGTCGTCGTGCATCGCGAAGTACTGGCGGCCGTCCTCGGGCGCCTGCGCGCACGCCGGCGGCAACGCGCCGTGCTCGAGCACCCACCGCACGACGTCGCCTAACGCAACGACCTGCGCGTCGTCCACGCGGTCGCGCAGGGCCTGAATGTCGGTCGCCCCCGTCGCGTCGACCTCGCGAAACATGATGATGTCGCCCGTGTCGACGCCGGGATCCACCACGTGCACCGTGCATCCGACCGGGACGCCGGTGAACGCGCTCCACTCGGCCACGTTCATGCCGCGCATGGGCGGCAAGAGTCCCATGTGGACATTGAGCGTGCCGAGGCGCGGGAGCGCGAGCATGGCGCGCCGCACGATGCCGAAGCCGGCTGTGACGAACAGATCGGCGTCGAGCGCGCGCAGGGCGGCCACATCGGCCGAGTTGTCGAGCGACGTGTACCGCACGATGGGGATGCCGCGCCTGGCGCAGTAGGCCGCCACCTGTTCGGGCGGCGCGGCGGGTGCGGTCGCGCGCGACGCGTGCGTGGTCGGCGCGGCCGCGGCGTGTGCCCGCGTGTTGCCGCCGACGGCGCGCCGGACCAGTCCGCCTAACCCACGCTCGCGCACGAACGCGGCAAGGCGCTCGCGGCGCGACTCGTCGGGTGCGGTGCGGATGATCACGGCGTCCGGCACGAATCCCCACGAGGCCCACGACGCCGCGAACTGCGCCACTTTGCGGCTGCGCTCGTCGGCCAGGAGCACCACGCGCGGCCGCCTAACGGAAGCCGCGGCCGGCGCCGCGGCCGGCAGCGAGCGCGGCACGCCGGCTGGGACCTCGCGCGGCGCGCCGGCCGCGCGGCACGGCAGCGGCGCCATCGCGCCCAGCGTGCGCGCTTTGACCAGCAGCGCGTCCAAGAAAAACTTCACGGCCCAGTTGGGCACCGCGAGCTCGATGTACTTTCCCCACATCGGATCCGAGCCGGCGACTCCGCCGCGCAATCCGGGATCGCTCGACCGCATCATCTGCGCCCCCTTCACCAGGTCGATCGCGCGCAGCGCCGCATCGACGAGCGCCGGGTCGCCCTCGACGCGGTGCAGCTCCAGCCAGATGAGCGCCATCTGCGCGTTGCCCGTTAGGCAGGCGTACGTCGCCGCCGGCCGCCACCGCGCATCGAGTCGACCCGGTAGCCACTTCGCGAGCCCGAGCCGCCGCGCCACCGCGCGCGCGGCGCGGCGCGCCACGCCCATCCCCCGCTCGTCGCCGAGGATGTTCGACATCATGAGGACGCCCCAGATGGTGTACGCGATGGTGTGCGTGACCGCCGCGCGTTCGCCCGAACCGTCGTCGAATCCACAGTCGTCGATCCAACCCGTGGAGTCATCCACGTGCGACAGCACCCACTGCAAATGCCGCCGCGCCGCATCCAGGTAGCGGCGCTCGCCGGTGTGCGCGCCGAACTCGGCCACCCAACATCCGGCGTGCGCCATATACGTGTAGGTACGCCCCGATCCGTACAGATGTCGGCGCCACGCACCATCCGCGTCCTGCTCGGCCGTCAACCAATCGGCGGCGCGCGTCGCGGCCTGCAACACGGTCTCGTCGCCGGTCGCGCGGTGCCACGCCGTGAGGCCGTTCAGGATCTGCGCGGAGTTGAAAATGGACGGCGTGTCGCGGTTCTGCGCGATCTCCATCCCCGGGAAGCCGCCGCCCTCGAGCTGTATGCCTAACAGAAATTCGATGCACCGCCGCGCGCGCTCGTGGAAGCCCGTGAGCCGCGCCTCCGACTCGAGCGCGAGCATCGTCGGCACGAGGTAGCCCGTCGTTTCGGGGTACGACGACGACCATCCCCGCCCGAGGTGGTAGCGCCCCGACACGCCGCCGTCGCGCTGCGCGTCCTGCGCGCGCGCGAGCCACCCAGCCGCCCCTTCGAGATGGTCCCGGTCCGTTAGGCCCAGCTCTACGTTGCGGGCGCGGTGCATCACGCTGCCGCTCAGCGCGGCGAGCGTCGCCGGGCGCCACGCGCGCGCCGTGACCAGCGTGTCCCCTATGCGGCGTATCCCCGAGAACGTCCCCATGTCGGTCTTAGGCTCCGTGCGATCCGTGTGAGTCGAAACGGCCGAAAGCACCCAGGCAATTCCGGGGCCTTCGCGGAATCTTTTGCGACAGGGCAGCGAGGGTCAGGTGCACGTGAGTATCGTCAGGTCGAGATAGTCCTCATTGGTCCCGGCACGCGCATGGTGGGCTTCCTCGCTCTTTTGACACGGATAAAATCGGATAACGACACGGATCAGAGCGGATCGCTCGGCGGCGGCGGCGAGATCGTACTGGCACGTCGTGTCCGGTGTTGTTGGTGACAGCGTGCGACGGGCGAGCACCCGAAGTCCGCAGAACGGACAGCTCGCAATCTGTCTCTGAAAAGATCGGTTCTCGCCATGGTGGACGCGCTGTGCGCCGAGCAGCCGAGCGATCCGCTCTGATCCGTGCAGTTATCAGATTTTATCCGTGTCAAAAGAGCGAGGAAGCCCACCATGCGCGTGCCGGCGCCGAGGAGAACGATCTCGACCTGCAGATCCTGAGCGAAATGTCACAGAATGCGCGCGGCATTCACCCGCGGGCCTGGACGGCTAGCTTGCGAAGATCGTCGCCAGAAATCGGGATTCACCCTTGGCAGCCGAATGTCGGCGGAGGCCCCATGGCCATCAGTCAAAGAATAAGCCCCTGCCTCTGGTTTGCGGACCAGGCCGAAGAGGCCGCGCGGTTTTACGTGAGCATCTTCAAGAACTCGAAGATCAAGGCGATCACCCACTATGGCGAGGCGGGCAAGGAAGCACACGGTCGTCCCGCCGGTTCGGTGATGACCGTGCTCTTCGAGCTCGACGGGCAGACAGTCATGGCGCTCAACGGCGGTCCGGCATTCACGTTCAACGAAGCCGTCTCGCTCATGATCAACTGCAAGTCGCAAGACGAGATCGATTACTACTGGGACAAGTTGTCGGCGGGCGGCGACCCCAAGGCGCAGATGTGCGGGTGGCTCAAGGACCGATATGGCCTATCCTGGCAGGTGGTGCCCGCGAACTTCGACGACTGGTACAAGGACGGGAACTCGGCCGCCGCGGCCCGGACGATGAACGCGATGCTGCAAATGAAGAAGCTCGACATGCATGCGCTCGAGCGCGCATACGAGGGCAAGGCCTGAGGTCCAGCGCGAGGGGTGGTGTCGGTCTGGCCAACCGGCGTGCGCGGGCCGATCTTCGTGCTGCTCGAGCCACGAAGCCTTCGTCCAGGACCCCACATGCGCATCACCGTCACGCACCGCCTCCGGGTCGCATCGCCCCTCGCCGGACTCGTTCTGCTCGCCGCGTTTGCTTCCGTTGGGCGCGCCCAAACCACGGTCGCCCAACGGAGCGGAGGCGCTGCCCCCGCGTCCGACAGCGCCATCCTCGCCGCCGAGACGTACGTTAGGCCGCCGGCGGTGATCGAGCGGTTGGTCACCGCGCCGCGCGACAACAACGTGACGCTCGCATCGGAAACGCAGAGTCCGAACCACACGTGGTTCTTCAAGCTCTTGAGCGGCGGCATGCCGAGCGTGCAGACGTTCGGCAAACCACACTATTACCTGGGCGAGCTGCAGGTCGACTACCAGGCGAACCGCTCGCGCGCACTCACCGATCGCGGCGCGGCCAAGCTCGAGCTGATCGACGGGCTCACCGGCGCCGTGCGCACCATCGATGCGCCACAGGGCGCAACGATCTCGAGCGCCGAATGGTCGCCCGACGGCGCGCGCATCGCGTACATCGCGAACTTCGAGAGGGCGACGCGCCTGTACGTGGCGGACGTCGCATCGGGCAAGACGCGCGCGCTCGGGTCCGTCTCGCTGCTCGCGACGCTGGTCACGGAGCCGCAATGGACCGCCGACGGAAAAGGTCTCGTCGCGGTGATCCTGCCCGAAGGTCGTAAGGCACCGCCGGTCCGCCCCGCCATCGCGACCGGTCCCGAGGTTCGCATGACCGACGGCCAGAAGGACAAGACGCGCGTGTACGCGACGCTCCTCCAGACGCCGTACGATGAGGCGCTGCTCGAGTACTACACCACGGGTCAGCTCGCCGTGGTCGACGCCCGCTCGGGCGCGGTGCGCCGCATCGGCGCGCCCGCGATGATCGATGCGGTGGATCCGTCGCCCGACGGGAAGTACTTCCGCGTGACGCTGGTCGAGAAACCATTCTCGTACATCGTGCCGGTGTCGAGCTTCGCGCACGCCCAGGAGCTGTGGGACGCGACCGGCCACGTGGTGGCGCACCTCGCGCTCGAGCCGGCGCGCTTGAGCGACGATCGCGACGATGTTACGCCCGCCGAGCGCCAGACCAGCGATACGGTGTCTCGCGGCTTCGTGTGGCTGCCGGACGGTTCGGGGCTCGCGTACCTCAAGCAGGACCCGTCGCCTAACCACGGCGAATCCGATTCGTCGGCGAGCGCGGAGGGCGGCGCCGCGCGCGCGCCGCATCGCAAGGACCACCTGTATGCCTGGGCGCCGCCATTCGACTCGGCCAGCCGGCGCGAGCTGCTCACCAGCAACGCGCGCATGGCCAGCGTGCTCTTCTCCGATGACGCGACGATGGCCTTCGTCGCCGAGAACACGGGCGGCATTGGGCACGTGTACGCAGTGTATTTCACCCAACCGGAGAAGCGCTACACGATCTGGCGGCTGCGCGGGCTCACCGCCGGCGTCGGCACCGACCGCCGCGGATTCTTCGGCGGCGGCCGCGGAGGCAACGGCGCCGACTCGGTGACGTTCTACGAGAACCCGGGCTCGATCATGACCAAGCGCGGTCGGTTAGGCGGTGAGGTCGCGCTGCTCTCGCCCGACGGCGCGTCCGCGTTCCTCCAGGGCACGCACTACGATCGCGACTGGGAGCACCACGCACCGCGCGGCTTCGTCGACCGCGTCGACATCCAAACGGGAAAGAAAACGCCGGTGTTCGAGGGCGCCGCCGATGCCTTCGAGACCGTTACGGCCGTGATGAACGACAGCCTGTCCACGGTGGTCGTCGAGCGCCAGTCGAGCAGCGCGGTACCCGACTCGTACTTGCGCGATGTCGCCACGGGTCGGATGCGCAAGCTGACGAACAACGTCGACTACACGCCCGAGCTCACGCATGCGGTGCACAAGCGCATCTGGGTCACGCGCGCGGACGGCTATCGCTTCCTCGTGAACCTTACCCTGCCCAGCGATTACAAGGATGGCACGCGGATGCCGACGTTGTTCTGGTTCTATCCGTACGAGTACACCGATCAGGGCGGCTACCTGCGCACGCTGCGCACGGAGAACATCGAACAATTTCCGCGCTCGCAGCCGCGGACCATCGAGTACATGATCACGCAGGGCTACGCCGTGGCGGACTTCGATCCGCCCATCGTCGGCACGCAGGGGCGCATGAACGACAACTACGTGTCCGACCTGCGGGCCGATCTGTACGCGGTGATCGACCAGTTGGACCGCGACGGCTACATCGACCGCACGAAGTTGGCGATCGGCGGCCACAGCTACGGTGCGTTCAGCACCGTGAACGCGATGGTGCACACGCCGTTCTTCAAGGCGGGCATTGCCGGCGACGGCATGTACAACCGGTCGCTCACGCCTAACGGATTCCAGAACGAGCGCCGCGATTTCTGGGATGGCCAGAAGACATATCTCGACATGTCGCCCTTCCTGTACGCCGACAAGTTGAGCGGCGCGCTGCTCATGTACCACTCGCTCGAGGATCAGAACGTGGGCACCGCGCTCGAGAGCTCCGTGCGCATGCTCCATGCCCTGCAAGGACTCGGCAAGACGGCGGCGCTGTACATGTATCCGTACGAGGACCACGGCCCGCTCACGCGCGAGACGGTGCTCGATCAATGGGCGCGGTGGGTCGCGTGGCTGGACACGTATGTGAAGAACGCGCCGCCCTCGTCCGCGGCGCCCGACGTGAAAGCACTCACCGGGTCGCGCTGAGTGGCGAGCCCCCGTTCCCTTCCCTCGATCCCTGCGCAGATGCTCATGCGAACTCGTTTCCAGTGTGTGGCGGCGCTGTTCCTCGTCGGCGCGGTCGCGGCGCCGACGCTTCGCGCGCAGAACGCGGACCGGCTGCCGGCCCAGGTCGACTCGATCGCGAACGCCGTCCTCACGGCGACCGGCGTGCCGAGCGCGTCGGTGGCTGTCGTTAGGCACGGGGCCGTCGCCTACGCGCACGCGTACGGCATGGCCAAGCTCGATCCGCGCACGCCGTCCGACAGCACGATGCGGTACGCGATCGGGTCGATCAGCAAGCAGTTCACCGCGGCGGCGATCCTGCTCCTCGTGCAGCAGCACAAGGTGTCGCTCGACGACCCGGTGTCGCGCTTCGTGCCAGGGTTGTCGCGCGGCAACGAGGTGACCGTGCGCGAGCTGTTGTCGCACACGTCGGGCTACCAGGATTTCTGGCCGCAGGATTACGTGCCGCCGAACATGGAGAAGCCGACCACGCCGCAGCAGATCATCGACCGGTGGGCCAAGCAGCCGCTGGACTTCGAGCCGGGCACGCAGTGGCAGTACAGCAACACGAACTTCATCATCGCGGGGCTCATCGTCGAGAAGGCGAGCGGCACGCCGTTCACGAAATTCGTGCACGCGCAGATCCTCGACCGGCTCGGCCTGACGAGCGCGGTGGATTTCGACGCGCTCGGTCCGTCGGCCGCGCAACCGATCGGATACATGCGGTACGGGCTCGGTCCGCTGCGCCCGGCGACACCGACGGGACCGGGCTGGATGTTCGGCGCCGGCGAGCTGGCCATGACGCCCAGCGACCTCGCCAAGTGGGACATCGCGATGATCACGCAGTCGCTGCTCGCGCCCGCGTCGTACACGGCGATGGAAACCACCGTGTTGCTCAAGAACGGCGTGAGCTCGGGCTACGGATTGGGCGTCGAGGTCGGAGCGTTAGGCGACCACCGGATGATCTCGCACAGCGGCGAAGTCTCCGGCTTCACGGCCGAGAACATGGTGTTCCCCGACGACAGCGCGGCGATCGTGGTGCTCACGAACCAGGATGCCGCGCCGGCATCGGGCGCCATCGCCCAACAGATCGCGCGCGTGCTCTTCACCACGGAAGACGCGATGACGACCGAGCGCACGGCGCGGGCGCGTCGGATCTTCGAGGCCCTGCAGCGCGGCACCGTTGACCGATCGCTCTTCACGGCGGATGCGAACGCCTATTTCAGCGACACCGCGCTCGCGGACTTCAAGTCGGGGCTGGGTCCGTTAGGCGCACCGACCGGGTTCGCGCAGATGCGGCAGGAGAGCCGCGGCGGCATGATCGAGCGCGTCTATCGGGTCACGTGCGCGGATCGTGTGCTGCGCGTCTGGACCTACGAGCTGCCCAACGGCCAGCTCGAGCAGTACCAGGTGGCGCCCGCCACCTAGTGTTGCCGTTCGGACGTTCGGCGATGTATCACGCCGCAGAATGCGCGGAACGAGCTGAGTTGAGCCGATGTGGTGGGCAACTCCCCGTTGTCCGCATGAAATTGAATTAACCATTGTGCATCGCTGGACGCGCGAGCAGGCTTCACATAGTCGTCGCCCGCGTACCCGCGCCAGGAGATCTGCACGATGCCTGACCCGCGCCGACCGACGCCGCCGTTCGTCTTGTCGCCCGACCACCGCGAACGCCTGCGCCAGGATATCGACTTCGAAGCCTTCGAGCGCCTGCTCACCGTCTTGCCAGAGCAGGCGCGCCAACTCCTGCTCCGCCTGGCCGCGCGCCAGCCTGACCTGCTGGCCATCTGGGAAGCCGCGCCGGCGCTGCGCGCCGAAGAACGCGGGATCGACACCCGCGCCGACCGCTATCGAAATCCGCGCTTGCAGATGCACGTCGTCCCGCGGCTCGAGGACGTGTCGCTCTCCGATCCCGTCCTCCAACGGATGCTGCGCGAGGTGCTGCCGCCGGAAGGCTGAGGCGGCGCACAGCCCGGATACACGACGGCCCGCCGGAGGGCGGGCCGTCGGTCGTTCCGTTGCTGCCTAACGAGCGGCGCTCATGCACGCCGCATCGCCCGCAGCCGTCCATCCGAAGCTTCGTCCAGACGCAGCGCCGGACGCGCCGGCTCCTCGTCGCGCACCGCTTCCGCGGGACGCCGACGATACTGCACCAGGTCCTCCCCCAAGGTGACGAGCGCACGGGTCACCACCGTGCTCGCCAACGGCTCCGGAATACCCATCACGCGCACGTAGCTCTCGATCGCGCGGTCAAACGGCAAGTCTTCAGCCAACGTGTCGACGAACATCATCGCGTTGTCCACGTGCGCCCGAATCACCGACTCTTCTGCGCGCGCCTGCGCCAGCCGCAACCGCTTCTCCGCCGCCGCATTCAGCTTGCGCGCGAATATGCGTTCAGGGAACAGCTTGCCCAACATGGAATGCTCCGACTGTGGAGTGGAGAGGCCGCCATCTGCAGCGACCCGGGAAACCTCGATCTCTCGTTCAAGCAGAGATCGTACCAAAGGGCCCCCTGTTAAAATATGACGTACGGAGGGCCCTGGTGGATTCATCCCCGGGGCTAGCCGCGCATTGGACCGCGTACGGAGGCCTCCGACGACGCCGCACCCCGCGCATCGAAATGTTCCGCGCGATCCCCGCGCCGCGCGCGCCCCAATTCCAGCAGGCTGGCGAAAAAGATCAGCGTCATGATCGTGGCGGACGTGACACACCAGATGCAGATGGCGTGTATCACGAACAATTCTTTCGACGTGAGCCACGCCGAAAAAAGAACGCTCCAACCGGACAACGCCACGAGCACCCACGCGATCTGCCGTTCGAGCGCATCGCGCTGGACCGAGACCAACGCGAGCACCAACAGCACGACGTACGTCGCGAGTCCCCACGCGGCGACCGGCAGACCAAGGAACGTTGCCCAACGCGACGTGTTCACGCGCTCGCACGACCCGATGTTGCAGACCAGCTCACCGATCACGCCGACTTTGAACAGCGTCAGGTAGAGCGCCACGAGCGCGCCGACGAGCGCAAGGAGGGCGATGGTCATGCGCGGCGCGCGCGTCACGGCTTGGTGCCCGCTTCCTTCGCTGGTGCGCTGTCCGCCTTCGCGACGGGCTTCGTCGCGGCCTCCATCGCAGCCGTGTCGACGTACGCCTTGAACATGTCGTAGGGAATCGCGCCGGGAATCTGCTTGGTGCCGATCACGAACGTCGGCGTCGACTCGACGTGACGTCTCATGCCCTCATCGTGATTCGCCTGGATCTCGGGCATGTGCTTCTGCGAATCGTAGCACGCGTCCCAGGCTTTCATGTCGAGTCCGAGCACCTTGGCGTAGGCTTCGAAGATGCCCTTCGGATTGCCCCCGTTGTCCCAATCTGGTTGGCCTTCGAACACCTTGTCGTGCATCTCCCAGAACTTGTTCTGATCGCCCGCGCACGCGGCCGCGTTGCTGGCGGCAACGGAATTCGGGAAATTTCCCAGCGGAAAATCGAAGAAACGATAACTCGCCAGTCCTGCCTCGACGATCCGCTTCCGAACATCGGGCTCTGTGATGGTCGCGAACTCGGCGCAGTGCGGGCACCCGAAGTCGGCAAACTCGAGGATCTGCACCGGAGCGTTTGGATTGCCAAGGAGATGGCCTTCGGCCTTGAGCGGCGTGGCGGAGACGTTTGCGATCGACGGGCGCGACGCGTCACTATGCTGCGCCGTCCGCGCAATCAGCGCGATCCCGATGATCGCGACCACGACCAGGCCGATGTAGAACGGCTTGAGGTTCGCCGCCCGCTGCGTGCGTACGACATTCGACCGCTGGGCGCGGGCGCTCTTCTGTGACATGGACCGATATCTCGCTGGGGATAGGGGTGAAACCTAGCGGCGAGTCTGCATAGCAGGTACTGCCGTGACTCCGCCCAGTGTAGCAGGTGGCCGTTAGGTCCTGATATCTTGTCCGGCGCGTTTTTCTTCACCGACCAACCGAGAGAGTTCCCATCGATCCGGACGTAATGCGCGTGCCGGCCGGGCCAGGCGCACTGCACGTGGAACGATATGGTCACGGCGGCCGCGCAGTGATACTGGTGCACGGCTTCGCGACATCGAGTTTCGTGTGGCGCGTCGTGGGCCCGTTGCTCGCGGCCGCGGGGCACACTGCGTATGCCGTCGACCTGTTGGGCTACGGAGAATCCGATCGTCCACTGGAAGCGAACTACTCGATCGCGGCGCAAGCGGAGTATCTCGACCGCGCGCTCGCCGCGCTTCGCGTGCCGCGCGCCGCGATGGTCGGACTCGGCGTAGGCGGAGGCATCGTGCAGCGCCTCACGCTGCGCCATCCGGCCCGCGTCGATGGCCTCGTCTTGGTGAACAGCGTCGCGTTCGGCGAATGCCCAGGCCGCGACGTGCGCACCGTGCAGCTCGGCACCGCGCGATTTGCGTTGCGCGTGGCGCACGGGGTACTCGGCGCGGCACCGCTGCTGCGTCGCGTGCTGGAAGACAGCGTGGCACGCAAAGAAACGATGCCAGCTCGGCTCGTGGCCCGCTATTTGGCGCCATATGTCGGACCCGACGGCGTGACGCACCTGCTCACAATCGCGCGCGCGCTCAAGGCCGACGACGTCGAGGAGCTCGACCTGTCATTGATCCGTGCGCCCGCGGCGATCGTGTGGGGCGAAGACCAGCCGTGGCTGGACAGCGGACTGCCGGAACGGCTGCAACGTGCGATCGCCGGTAGCAGTTTGGTGCGCTTTCACGGTGTGGGCGCGCTCGTACCGGAAGAGAATCCGGACGCGCTGGTGCACATCGTTCTCGAGCTGCTCGATCGACAACGCTCACCGGCATCCTGACGTAACGTATGGGGTGCCCAATGAATTCGGCATCCAGCGCGCGAGCGCTTCAATCCGCGCGTGCATCGCGATATATTTCTATCACTTCAGCCAACAGCCAACAGGATTGAATGGGCAAACAGCGCAACCGTCGCCGTGAGACCCCTGCACCGACGCCGTTCGAGCAGGCACGCGACGAATTATTTCAGCACATCATGCGGTGTGGCGTGATACAGGCGGTACCGGAGCACCAGGAAGAGTGGTTCAACGACACGATGCCGTACCTGCAGGACCGTTACCCAGAATTGTCGGACGCCGAAGTGACTGACCTGCGGACTCTCGGAACGCGGTTCTGCCGGCCTCCAAAAGCAAAAACCGAAGCCGAAGCGACAGAGCCCGCCGACGCGGTCTCAGCTGCCTGATATCGGGACTCGGCGCGACGGTTACCGGCCCGCACGACGCGTCGCCCGGAACCCAACGCCGAGTCGCACGCCGCCACCAAAACCGGCCTCAGCGAACGGCACCACGCCGCTCCAGTTCGGCCCTTCGACGCCCAGGACCGCAATGACGGTTCCGCGCCAGTTGCCGACTTTGTCGTAGCGCAGGCCTAGTCCGCCGCCCGCGTACGGCGCCCAACGCATCTGAAAACCCGGATCGAGCAGGAACCGTCCGACGAGGTCCGCGCGCGCACTAAAGCCGGTATGCCCGTGCGACCAGGACTCGCCCGCGGCGAGCGTCAGCCCGATCCGCACGTTGGTCGAGGCCTTGGCGCTCAGCTCGGCGCCCGCCTGAACCGCTGTGATGGTCGACGCCAGCACATCGAGTCGCGCACCCGTTTGCACACGCGACTCGAGTTGTGCAGCCACGCATCGCGGCGCGATCACTCCGGCACAGAACAACGCGACGATCGCAGCGGCGCGTCCCCGCATTCACGACCGAACGCGCTGGCGGTGCAGCACGAGCGTGTAGTCCGCGATCGCCCACGCGGATGCCAGTGCAATGAGCACGACCAACGCGGGGAATACGGCGGGACGCAACAGCAGCGCAAAGAGCGCCGCCAGCTGCAGTACCGTTACCACTTTGCCCGGCCATCGCGCCTTGAACGCGCGCGGATCGAGACCCGGCAAGAGGTACGCGACGACGAATCCAACGGCCGTGGCAAGATCGCGCGAGATCACGATCAGAAATTCGCCCGCGGACACGGCGCCCTCGATGAGGAATGCCAGAATCGCGACGAGCACGAACGTCTTGTCGGCGATCGGATCCAGCAGGGCGCCGAGCTGCGACGTCTGTCCACGGCGCGCGAGCCAGCCGTCGAGGAAATCGGTGAGCGACGCCAGCCCAACGAGCGCCACGCGCGCCGCGCGGCCCTCGACGACGAGGAACGCGGCCGCCAGCGGCAGTCGCGAGAGCGAGAGCAGGTTGGGAACCGTCAGAACGCGCGAAGAGCTCACGGGAATTCAACATAGAGACGGAGAGAGACCGCTTCCAGCGTAACTGCCTCTCACGACGAAACGCCCGAGCCGGGGGTTTCGCCGCGACAGCCCGTGTGTAGGTTGGAGCGGCTCACTGCGCGAGGGAGGCGATGGCGGCCACGATGGACGTGCTGCGCAATCTGCAGATCTTCGGCGGATTGTCGAACGACGAGCTCGAGCGCGTGTCGGAACTGTGCGAGGAAAAGACCTACGCATCGGGCGAGCAGATCTTCCACGAGGGCGAACCCGGGAACCGGCTCTTCGTCGTGATCGAGGGGGAGGTTCGTATCAGCCGTCAGATTCCAGGCGCAGGCGAGGAAGCGCTGGCCGTGCTCAAGGCGGGCTCGATGTTCGGCGAGATGGCCGTGTTCGACCGCAGCGAACGGTCCACCGACGCCATCTCGCACGGCGGGACGAGGGTGATCACGGTTAGCCGAGCCGAGTTCGAGATGTTGTTGGATTTTCATCGCGACATCGCGTACAAGGTGTTGTGGGCCGTGGTCCGCGTGCTGAGCGGGCGGTTGCGCGCCACCAACGACTCGCTGCGCTCGGTGCTCACGATGTCGATGTTCTGAGCGCGCCGTCGACCATTTGTGACGTGACGGCCGTGCGTCGTTCCGCGTCCCGAAGGGGATGAGCCGGCTCAGCGCGTGGCACCACCTGGCGACGGCGCACCTGGTGCTGTGCGCGTTGGTCTTGATCTGGGATTTGTGGGTCGCGGGACGCGCGGCCCGGGTCCAGGGCGTGCCGCCCGCGCTCGCCTTTCTCAGTGCGTTAGGCGGACTCCTCCTGCTGCCGGCGCTGGTCCTGTCGCTCCTCTCGACCTCGCTGCTCACCGGCGCCGCCCTCATCTCCGTGGCGTGGATCTGGCCTGCGACCCTCGCGCTCGCGACCGCGCAAGCGGCGTATGCGCTCGCCAAGCGACGCGCGTCGGTGCCCATCGGCCTGGCCGTGCTGACGTTCGACTTCGTGCTCACGCTGATCGCGTTGGCGCACTGGCTGGATTTCATCGGCGTCTCGCCGGGCACGCCCCTCCTCGCCCTGCTCGCGGCCGACCGCAACGCGATCGCGCTCTCGGCGCAGTCGATGGCGCTGGTGATGCCGTGGTTCCTGTACGTGCCGGTCTTCGCGCCGGTCACTCCGGGGCGCCCGAATGCGCGCATGCTCGTACGCGGCGTGATGGCGCTCGTGGCCGCGGCGTGGCTGCTGTTGATCGCGTCGCAGGTGCCGTCGGCCGCGCGCGCCGTGCGGAGCTACGACCGCTATGCGCGACAGCGCCTGCAGGAGCATCCCGACAGCGACTTCGTGGTCGGCCTGAAAGTGTTTCCGACGCTCTCGGATCCGCCGACGCCGGTGTCGCTGACCAACGATCTCGGCCTCGCCGATTCGATCGGCGCCGGCGCCCTCACGATTTACTTCACGCCTAACGGAGCGAGCGCCGCGACGCTCGACAGCGTGGAGCACGTGATGGACGACGTGCGCGGATCGCGGCGCGTGATCGCCGCGCTCGACCTGTCGGCGGAACGGCGCGTGTCGCCGGCCGCGCGCGAAGCGTACCTGCGCGACCGCGTGGCCGACGTGGAGCGCATCGCGCGACGTCTGCACCCGGACTTCGTGGTGCCCGTGGTCGATCCCAACGGCGCCGCGGCGCGCGCGATCGGGCCGATTCCGGTCGCGGCCTGGGAAGCGTATCTGCGCGCCGCGACCGAGGCGGCGCACGAAGACAGCACACCGGACAGCGCCGCGGTGCGCGTGCTCGCGCACGTGGGCGGCTTCACCGACGCCGACAGCGCCCTCTTCGCGTGGAGTGCGTCGAATGCGTCGCCGGTGGATGGCGTCTCGCTGTCGTTGTATCCGTGGTTAGGCGGCGCGACCAACCTCGACGCGCGGATGCGCACCGCCGATGCGTGGGTGCGCGCCGCGCGATCGCCGAAGCCCGTCTGGGTGCTCGAGGCCGGCGCGTTTCCGCTCGCGCACGGCGAGGAGAGTCAAGCGCGCGCGCTGTGGGGCGTACTGGCGTGGGCGACGAGCCGCGCCGCGATCAAGGGACTGATCGCGTATCAGGCGTCGGACTATCGCGTGCCGATCGGTCTGCGCACCGCTGCCGGCCGACTCCGCCCGGCCGCCGGCGTCCTGCGCCGCGCGGCCGGCCAGCTGCAGCACGGCGGCAGTTAGGCGGAACCCGACGCGCCGGCGACCACCGCTTCCACGCGCCGGCTCTCATCCAGATAGCGTTGGGCGAGGCGCTGCATCTCGGGTGCGGTCACCGCGCGCACGCGCGCCTCGTATTCCTCGAGCTCGGCCAGCGAGCGCCCGAACATCCACGCGTCGAGCACATCGCCGAGCACGGCTGCCCCGCTCTGCTCGCGAATCGCGTGCATGCCGATGGCGTACGCCTTGGCGCGCGCGAGCTCGAGGTCGGTGACCGGCGCCTCGCGGAGCTTGGCCAGCTCGTCGAGCATGCCGCGGCGGGCCTCGTCCTCGCGGCGGGGCGACACCGCCATGAACGTGCGAAACAGCCCCGCGCGCCGGAGCTCGACCACGCCCGCGCTCACGGTGTAGGCCAGCGACCGCTTGTCGCGCAGCTCCTCGAAAAAGCGTCCGCCTAACCCGCTGCCGACGCCGGCCAGGAGGTGCATCGCGAAGCGCGTATCGTCGCTGCGGTCGGGCGACGGGAAGGCCATTGCGAGCGCCGTTTGTGCCTTGTCTCGCGTTTCGCGGACCATCACCGCGTCGCGCGTCCACGACGGCGCCTCGGGCGCGCGCGCCGGTGCGCCGCCCAACTCCTGGAAGTGCCGCGCCGCGCTGCACGCTGCGTCGTCTGGATCGACGTCGCCGACGATCACGATGACCGACGGCCCGGCCAGGCACCGGTTGGCGTGCCACGTTCGGAGTTGCGCGGCATCGATGGTGACCAGGCTCTGCTCATCGCCGGACGACGGCACGCCGTACGGATGTCCGTGAAACGCCGCGCGAACGAGGAGGCGCATCGGCCACTGCTGCATGTCGTCGCGCAACAGGGCGAGCGCGGCGAGCGCCACGTCGCGCTCGGTGTCGAGCGCGGGCTCGGCGAAGGTCGGCTGCTGGGCGACATCGGCGAGGAGCGCGAGTGCGTCGGCGGCGCGCGCGGTGGGCACGGACATCGACCAGCCGAAGCTCTCGGCGCCCGCCGATGGCGCGATGCTGCCGCCCAACAGCTCGGCGTCGGCGGCGACGCGGTTCGCGTCGCGGTGGGCGGTGCCTTTGACGGCGGTGCGCACCATGAGCGAGGTGAGGCCGGCGTGCTCGGCCGGTTCGTCGGAGGCGCCGCCCACCACGGAGACCGCGAGGTGGACGAGGCGGGCGCCGGGAATCTGCCTAACGAGAATGGGCGTGCCGCGGGCGGTGCGGTAGCAGCGCACGTGGCCCTCGGCGCGCTCGAAGGCGGGCGCGGGCGCGGCAGCCGCCGATGCAATCGGCGGCGCCGCGGGCGCGCCGCCCACGGGGATCGGACGCGGGAGAGCCTCGACGCGATCACGCAGCGCGCCGCCCAAGGCGGCGAGCGGCGCGATCGCGTCGGGGCGGTAGGACACCACCCCCGCGGCATCGAGTCCCAGCCACCGGTCCGCGACGTCGGCGATGTCGTGCGGCTCGACGGCCATCCGCCGGTCGTAGTGCTCCAGGCCTAACTGCCAATCGCCGAGCGCTTCCCAATCGGCGAGCCAGTTCGCCTGTCCTTCCATGGTCTCGAGCGCACGCGCGAAGCGCGCCTCGACGAGGCGCCGCGCGCGGAAGATCTCGTCGGGGGTCGCGCCGCGCTCGCGGAGATCCCGCACCTCCGCCCAGATCGCGCGCAGCGCGTCGCTCGACAGCGCCGGCGGCCCGTCGGCGTGGATCACGAACACGCCGAGCTCGGTGGGCGTGTAGTCGGACGCCGTGACGGAGGCCGCGAGCGCGCGGTCGCGCACGCTGCGATAGAGGCGCGAGGCCCGGCCGCTGCCTAACACAGTCGCCGCCATCTCGAGCGGCGGCGTCTCGGGGTGCAGCGCGGCCGGCGTGCGCCAGCCAATCACGAGCTGCGACTGGGTCACGTCCCCGGCGAGGTCCGCGAACCGGAACCCGCGCGGCCCCGCGGGCTCCGCGGGGCCGCGGTCCCGCCTAACGGGGCGGTCGGCGAGCCCGCCGTAGCGGCGCTCGACGGCGGCGAGCGCCGCGTCCGGATCCACGTCGCCGACGATCGAGAGAATCGTGTTCGACGGTTGGTAGAACGTCCGGTAGAAGGCCACGACCTGGTCGCGCGTCAATTGGCGCAGTCCCGCTTCCGTGCCGATGCGCCAGCGGCGCATGCGGTGCTGGTCGTGGAGCAGGCGATACAGTGTTTCCACCGCCACCGCGCCCGGCGTGTCCGCCTTGCGCCGCGCTTCCTGGATGATCACCTCGAGCTCACGCCCCAGCTCGCCCGCGTCGACGAGCGAATTCGCGTACGCGTCGGATTGGATCTCGAGGCCGTCGAGGAACCCGCTCGCCGGAAGCACCGTGTAGTAGCTGGTGCGGTCGTAAATGGTGCCGGCGTTCAGGTAGCCGCCCGCGGCCTTGGTCGCGCGCGGGATCTCGCCCACGCCGCGGGTCGGAGTGCCCTTGAAGTACATGTGCTCCATCACGTGCGCGATGCCCGTGACGTCGTCGGTCTCGTCGAAGTAGCCGGCTTTGACGTGGGTGACGATCGCGACGACCGGCGCCGAGTCGTCGCGGTGCACGAGCACGGTGAGCCCGTTGCCTAACGCACTGCGATGGACGGTATCGGCGGAGAGTCCGACCGGCGGCGTCACGGCGCCGCGGGCGTCGTCGCGCAGGTGCTCCACGGCCCGGCACCCGCGCGCTTGAGCCACGTCGCGGCTTCGTCGGCCCGCCCCAGGCGCGCGAGCGCGCACGCGAGATAGCCTTGGGATGCGGTGTCCGACCCGTTGATCTGGATGGCGCGCACGTACGCGCGGCGCGCGGCGTCGTAGTCCTGCGACGCGAGGTCGGGCCGGCTCTCGGACGCGAACGAGCCGCCGCGCGCGAGGAAGAACGCACCCAGCTCGCGTTGTCCGGCTGCACCCGACGGGTCGAGCTGCACCGCGGTGCGCAGCTCCTTGCCCGCCGTGCTATAGTCGCCGTCTTCGCGGGCCATGCGTCCGAGATAGAGATGCGGGAGGGCGTTGCTCGGGCTCTGCGTCGCGGCGCGCGTGAAGAGCACGCGCGCGGAGTCGCGCTGGCCGGCGGTGTACGCGGCGATGCCGGCGTCGAGCGCCGATGGCGCACGGTGCCCCGCGACGACGTAATAGAGGCCGAGCAGCACCAGCACGACGACGACCACGACGGCGATCACCGGCCAACGGTTAGGCGGTGCGTCGTGCGGCGCGGGCTCCGGCGCGCCGGATCCCGCGGAGCCTAACGGACCGCTCGCGGCCGCGCTGCCCGGCGCCGCGCTACCCGAGGGACGTTCCGGCACGGGCCGAGCCGCGCCCGCTGCCGTCGCGCCCGCGGCGGTCGCCGCCGGCGTCGCACCGGCGCCGGGCGCGGGTGGTGTCTCGAAGCCGTGGACGAGCGCGCCGTACGCTTCGCGCGCCACATCGAGATCGGCGCTGTCGACCTGCCCCGATGTGCCGATCCGGTCGCGCACAGCAAACAACTCGAGCGCCGCGTGCGCCTGCTCGAGCGAGATCGCCTCGCGCTGCCGCGCCTCGCGCACCAGCGCCTGTCCCGACAGATCCGTGCGGGCGAGCACCGCGCCAAGCGCCAACTCGACGCCCGAGCAGATCGCCGTCACATCGGATGCGTTGTCCTGCGGAGACCGGCTCGATGCCAGTCGCTCGACCGCCGATCGAACCGCCTCGAGCGCCTGCAGCGCGCCGCGCGAGGCGGAGGACGGATCTGTCACCGCACGATGCGCAACAGCCCGGCGTTCGCGCTGCCGCGGATGAAGCTTTCGGCGTCGCCGATCGGAATCTTGACGCCGGTGATCGAGTAGCCGCGGCTCGCTTCGGTGGCCATGAACTCCTGCACCGAGCGGCCCGTCATCGATTTGTTCGCGTCGCGCATCGCGCGCACGATGCGGTCCCAGCTCCCGACGTAGATGCGGCCGTCGTTGAGCAGGATGCGGTGCTCGAGGGTGTCGGACACTTTCTGTCCGGCCAGGTCCGACAGGAGCGCGCCGAACAACTCGAGCTGCCCGCGCTCGCGCGCGGCCTCTTCTTCGTTCACGCGCGTCTCGATCTCCGACAGCATCTCGTCGATGTCGTCGGGCTCGCCGGCCAGCTCGGAGAGGCGGTCGTCCCAGGGCGCGAGCTCGGGGTCGTCTTCCGTTAGGCGGTAGAGCGACTTCTTGAGCTCGATCAGCCGCCAGATGCCGAGCTCTTCCCAGTGGTCGTCGGGCTCGGTGCGCTCGAGGTGCGAGAGCGATCCCTCGTAGTCGCCGCGGTCGTACAGGATGTTGGCGAGGTAGATGCGCGCTTCGGCGTGGTCGTCGTCCAACTGCAGCGCGCGCTTGAGCGCGGTGATCGCGCCTTCGTCGTCGCCGCCCCGATGCCTAACGTAACCCAGGCACGCCGCGGCCTCGGCCATCTCGCCCGCTTCGCGCGCGGCGATCTCGAAGAACTCGCGCGCTTCGGCGATCATGTCCTCGCGGAACAGCGCGCGGCCGATCTGCAGCACGAGGTCGATGTCGTCCGCGTAGCCGAGCTCGAGGATGTGGCGGAAACGGCCGAGCGCTTGCTCGCGCGCGCCGAATTTGAGCAGCGTCTCACCAAGGCCGGCGATCGCATCCTCGTGATCGGGATCCAGCACGAGGGCTTTGTCGAAACTCTGCCGGGCCCAGGCGAACTCATCGCGAGCCAGCCGTGCGTAACCTACCCCAATGTGCAGTTCGACCGAGTTCGGATAGAGCGCGAGTCCTTCGCGCAGAACATCGAGCGCTTCATCGTACTGCCCTTCGTTGTAGAGTTGATGCGCGCGCTCGTCGTACTCTTCAGAACTCAGAAATGGGGTAGGCATGGCGATTCGCACCTCCGACGTGTCTCAGAAGACCGATGTCGGTCAGCCTATTGTACAACTCGAAATCCGGTCGGTTCAAGATGTTGACTTTATAGCAGTCTCATTGAACTTTAACTTCCCTTCCGCCCCTCTGAAGTAGAGGACGACACACGCGCCCACGGGATATTACGCGCGTGCACGTCCGATTTCGACACCTCTCGCGACCTCCTGCGCGATCTCCGCAGCCAATGCTGCGTTGGACTCGAGCAGTGCAACGTTGGTCGCGAGTGACGCACCGCCAGTCTCCTCTTCCAGCCGAGCCAACAACCACGGCGTGAGCGCGGTTCCTGCGATTCCCGCGCGCGCCGCCGCATCGAGTGCGCGATTCACTGCGTCGTCCACCAACGCTCTCGGAAGCGGCAACGGCGGCGGCTGAACGACGACGATCGCCTGCGCGCGTCCGAGCGCTCGCTGCATACGCCACGCCGCAGCGACCTCGGCTGCGCTCTCGAATCGCCACGACAATGAAATGCCTGTACCGCTGGTGAGGAAGCCCGGCAGCTCGTCGACGCGATATCCGACCACAGCAACGCCGAGCGACTCGAGACGTTCCATCGTGCCGGGCAGGTCGAGAATGGTTTTCGCGCCGGCGCACACGACGACCATCGGTGTGCACGCGAGCTCGGCGAGATCGGCGGACTCATCGCGCACGGTATCGGCGCCCGGAGTGGGAGCCACACGATGCACGCCGCCGATACCTCCCGTGGCGAGCACGACAATGTGCGCAGCGTGAGCGAGTGCGAGCGATCCGGCCACGGTGGTCGCGCCATCCGCCTGAGCTACAGCCGCTGGTGCAATGTCGCGCGCAGAGATTTTGCTTACGCCGCCCTTGGCGAGGAATCGCTCGAGATCGTCGCCGTCGAGACCAACAACCGGAGTGCCTTTCGCCACCGCCGTGATCGCGGGCTCCGCGCCACGCGCACGAACCGCCGCGAGCATGCGCCGCGCGGCGTCGCGGTTTTCGGGCTGCGGCAGACCCTGCGCGAACACCGAGCTCTCGAGCGCGACGACCGGTCGGCCGTCGCGTAAGGCGGCGGCGACCGCGGGCGCAACGCGCACGGGTGTCGTCACGAGCGTACGATTACTCCGCCTGTGTCCGTGCTCTGGCCGCCTTGAATTCTGCGTTAGGATTCCACGCCGGCAGCACGGGCGAGTTGGCGAGCGCCGTGGCGAACGTCAACACGATGTCGCCGATCTGCGCGGCGCCGCTCAGGTCGAAATCCGGACTGTAGTTGTCCGCCGGCTGGTGATAGCGGTGCGCGGTGTAGTCATCGTCCTGCCGCACGCCCCATCCCTTGGGTCGTCCAACGTAGTCCGTGCCCGCGCCGATCGACACCGCGGGGATGCCGGCCTTGGCGAACGAGAAGTGATCGGACCGGTAGAAGTGTCCGGCTTCCGGATGCGCGTCCGGGTCGATGCGCATTCCGTTAGGCGCGATGAGATGGGCGAGCATCGGCCCCAGCGTCGACTTGTCCGACCCGAGCACGTTCAGGTCGCGCACTCTGCCCAACACGGTGACCACGTCCAGGTTGAGATCGGCGACGATGTCGCCATCGGGCATGGTCGAGTGCTGCGCGAACCACGACGACCCGAGGAGACCGGCCTCCTCGGCGGTGACGAACACGAACACCAGCGAGCGGCGCATGCGCGGCGCCTGCGCAGCCGCGCGCGCCACCGCGAGCAGCGTCGACACGCCGGACGCGTTGTCGACCGCGCCGTTGTAGATCGAGTCGCCATTCACCTTGGGGCCGATGCCGAAGTGGTCCCAATGCGCGCTCAGCGCCACGTACTGTTTGCGGAGCGATTTGTCGCGGCCGGGAATGACGCCCACCACGTTCTGGCTCTCGAGGTGTTGGACCGCGCTCCGGAATGCGACATCGAGCGTGATGCCGGTGTTCACCGGGTGGAAATCGCGCGTGGCCGCCTGCTTGCGCAGCGCCGCGAGGTCGAGCCCGGCGTGCGCGAGCAGCGCCGTGGCCGCGGAGTCGGTGATCCAGCCGTTGAAGCCTAACGGAGCCGGCAGCGACCGGTCGCGCGGCAGCATGCGCTGCGGCGTGCTCCACGACGCGACCACCGTGTGCCACGGATAGCTCGCGGCTGCCGTCGTATGGACGATGAGCACGCCGGCCGCACCGCGGCGCTCCGCCTCCTCGAACTTGTAGGTCCAGCGGCCATAGTAGGTCATGGCCTTGCCGCCGAACAACCGCGGCTCCTTGGCCGTGGCGGGCGGGTCGTTGACCAACACGAGCAGCACTTTGCCTTTGACATCCACGCCCTTGAAGTCGTCCCACTTGTATTCCGGTGCGGTCACGCCGTAGCCCGCGAACACGAGCTCGGCGTGCGCGGCGCTCGACGGAACGGCCGAGCCGGCCCAGATGACGACGTCATCGGGGAATCGAAGTTGGGCGGCCGCCTTCCCGGATGCTTGCACGTGCATCGAAGCGGAGTCGACCGTGACGACGTCGATCGGGACGCGCTGGAAGTACGATCCGTTCACGCCGGGCTGGATGCCGGCCGAGCGAAGTTGGGCGGCGATGTACGCCGTGGCGAGCTCGCCGCCGCGCGTCGCGGGCGCGCGGCCCTCGAGCAAGTCGGATGCGAGGAACCGGAGATCGCCGTCGATCTCGTTAGGCGTGATCCGTTGGGCGGCGGCGGGCACGGCGCCGGCGAGCACGAAGGCCAAGGCAAGGCGAAATCGCATGGGACGACAATCCAGGGTGTCGAGTATCAACCGGGAGAGATGGTCGTGAGCAACGAAACGCAGCAGCCCGCCGACGAGCCGCCGGCAGAAAACGGATCCGGTGTCAGCATCGTGATCCTCGGCGCCGTGCTCGTGGCGCTCGGCGTGTTCTTCGTGCGGCGCGCACTCTAGGGCGGACAACGCGCGGACACGATAGGACATGACGGAATCGTACCGCGCGTCAGTCGGCCTTGCCCTCGCCCTCGAGCTCGGCCACCGCGAAGCCCAGCTTCTTGAGCAGGCAGCGGAGCTGGTTCTGCTCATCGGGCGGCAGCGTGTCGAAGAGCTCCGCGATGTAGCGGGCGTGCGCGGGAAAGATCTCGTCGATGAACGCGCGGCCCTTGGCGGTGAGCGCCGCGTACACCACGCGACGGTCGCCGTGGCGCCGCTCCCGGCGCACGAGCCCCCGCCGCTCGAGCTGGTCGACGACGTAGGTGATGTTGCCGGCGGTGACCAGGAGCAGCGAGCCCACCATGCCTAACGGAAGCGCGCCCTTGTGGTAGAGCGCTTCCATCACGGCGAACTGGCCCAGCGTTAGGCGGTGGCGGCTGACGTCGCGCGACACCGCGCGCACGATCGTATGGTACGCCCGCGCCAGGACGATCCACGTGCGCAGCGCCGGGTCCTCGGCGTTCCGGGTCTGGATGACGCGGGGCGCGGCCAGGCCGCCCGACGGCGCCTGGGTGTGCGCCGGCGCGGATCCGGCAGTCGAAGACGAAGCGCTTTTGATGGACACGCCGCAACGATGCCCGAAAGCGGCCCGATTGGGAAGTGATCCGGGCTCAGGCGCCGGGTCGAGCCCGCTCCAAAACTTTGGCCGTAATGATCAACCGATCGGGCGCCGGCCCGACGTAGCGCACGGGCCAGCACGTCGTGAGCGTCAGCGTCGGCTCTACGGTCGAGAAGAGCGCGGGTTTACCCCGCTCGACGATGCGGCGCGCCACGATGACCCACGTCGTGCGGCCGCCGTACGTCTCGGTGACGATCGTGTCGCCCAGCGCGAGCTGATCGAGCGCGTGAAACTGCCGGTCGCGATGCGCTGAAATCACCGCGTTGCCCGGCTCGCCCGGCAGCGCGCTCTGCGGAAGATGTCCGGGCGCCACCGCGAGCTGCGCGTCGCCGACGCCTTCGATGAACACTTCGTCGAGATCGATCGCCGGAATGTCGATGCGCCCAACGGGCTCGCCGCGCGCAAAACTGTGATGCGACACGGCGCTGTCCGGCGTGGAGAGCGAACCGTTCGCTTCCATGGCCGTCCACGTCGCACGCGCATGGCGGCGGGCGATGGCACTCGCGCCATAGGCGTAGCCCACTGTGAGCAGCAGGCATGCACCAGCGAGCACGAAGAAAACTCCGAAGGAACGTCGCATATCAGCGTCGGACCAGTACCACACCAACGAGTAGCGTACCTACACCAGCGAGCGCCAATGCCGGAAGCGTTGAATCCGTTTCGGGCGCGGAGGCTCCGTCCCTGAACACGGTGTCATCGGCGCTGGTGGTGTCGGGTGAATGTACAGTGGAAGCAGCACGCGCATGCGCCGACGCTGTTTTCTCGGTCGGCGTGACCGAACTCGACGACGAATCGAAGAACGTCGAGTCGAATGCGCCGAGTGATGAATCGACGCGCGTCCCGGCAGGCATCACTCTGGAATCGTTCGAGTTGGGCGTTAGCGCGGTATGCGGCGCCGGCAGGCGCGCGGGCACCAACGCGGCGGTGAACTGCGCCGCAGCGGCGGTTGGAGCGGCAGCGAGTGCGATGGCGGCGACGACAGCAGCCCAGGTTCTCACAATGATCCCTCCGGTCACGTTTCGATGCTGGCCCGGACAGGGAGGGGGCAACTCCGGTGCCATACGTTGGACGAGATGACGCACGTGGTTCGGTCGATGTGACTACGGTGCGCGATGTCGCCGCCTCACGGACCCGATGCGACGGACGCACTGTCCGGAAGTCCGAACGCGCGCGCGATAGCCGCGCCCATGTGCGCCATTGTGACCTGCGGTTCGCTGTCGAGAATCCAGCGTTGGTCCTTGTTGTCTTTCGTGAACACGCACGCCACCACGCGCGATCGCAGATAGAAGAGCGAGCACTCGGTGCGCGCGTCGTCCACGGCGCCGGTCTTGTGCGCGGCGCGCACCCCATCGAGCTCGCGTTGGAGCAGCGTGTTGTCTTCGTTGTGGTCGAGGATGTCGAGCATCGCCGAGTCGGCGGCCGGGTTCACGGCCTGACCTTTCGCGAGCAGCACGAACAGGTGCGCCATTTCGTTAGGCGTGGACACGCCCAACCCGTATTTCGCCGAGCTGTCCATGGCGACGCTGGAGATACGCAGGAACGTCTTGGAGTGCACCTTGGTGTGCATCAGACCGAGCGACTCCATCTTCGCCCACACGCGGCGAATGATGATCCGGTCGAGCAGCAGATTCGTGGCGGTGTTGTCGCTCTGGGTGGCCATGAGCCACGCCGCGTCGTGCACGGTGATCGTCGCGCCGTCGTGCATGAACTGCAGCGACCCGGAGCCGGGCACCTTGTCGATGTCGAGCAGCGTGAGCGGATCATCGAGCGAGATCTGGTGCTTCGCGACCAGGTCATAGAGCGTGACCAGAATCGGGACCTTGATCAGGCTTGCCGTGGGGAACGTCTCGTCGCCGCGGCGCGAGAGCGTGTCGCCGGTCTCGAGGTCGATGATGCTGTAGCCGACGACGCCATGATGCGCGTCGGCGAGTGAGTCGAGGGTGTGACGAAGGAGGGCGGTGTCGGCGCGAACCGGGCCGAGTTGAGCGCCGGTGCCCTGTCCGCGCGCGCAGGCGGGAAGGAGGAGCAGAGTGGCCAACGCCGCGCCGCGCGTCCACCGCGGCAAGGCGAGGCGGTCACCCATCAGGAAACTCGCCCGCCTTCTTGGTCACGAGCAGCTCGCGCTCTCCCGTCTTCTTGTCGTAGACGGCCAGCACCTTCACGGTCTCGCCCTCGTACGCGTCGAAGGACTTGCTGGTGCCCTTGGGAACGGCGATCTCATGGCCATCCTCGAAACGCAGAATGACGGCGGGATGCTCGTTGTTCGTGTAGTGCTTGCGCAGCTTTTTTGGAGGCGTCGGCATAGAAAGGGTTGGAAGTGCGGACCAAACTACTCTCACGCATGCAGGCTCACAATAGACAAGTCGGCGCGCGTGGTTCGACGGACACTGGAGTGCGAGCGCATAGGTCCGATGCGGCGCGCGATCGGATGATGCGGGGCGCGCCATGCCGCAGGGTATTTTCGCGACCGCAACCGCAGCGAGGGGTCGTGAAGTACGATGACTGGGAGCGCGGCGTGCCGGTCGACATCCGCACCGATCCGATCTGGTCGCTGCGCGTGTATCGTGCGGCGCTGTACGTGGCTGAGCTGGCGTCGCACGACGCGCGGCGCCTCGTGTCCAACCCTGTCAGCGAGGGCATCGCGGGTCGGCTGGTCGCGGCGACCGCATCCATCGGCGCGCAGATCGCCGCGGGATACAGCCGCATGTCCAAGAAAGATCGCGTCCCGTTCTACGAGCAAGCGCTCGGCGCCGCCCGGGAGGCGCGCGATTGGTATCTGCGCGCGCGCATTGAGCTCGGCGACAACGCGGTGAACGCGCGCATCGCCACGCTCACCGCGATCGCAAAAGTGCTCGTCGTGCTCATTGACCGCAGCCGCACGGTACACCTGCACTGACGCACCGCTCTTTGGCTGGACTTGCTCACTCCGGGAAGCCGGCTGATACGCTCATGTTGAAACGGACCAGCACGGACAGAACAAACAGGGCCGGACCTTTCCTGAATTCTTTGCGCTTTTTCGGGGTCTTCGGGGAATTTCGGGAAAATGAGGCGACAGGTCGGTACACCCCGGCGCGCTAGGTCCGGTGGGAGTGCGACGTGTGGGCTCACTGGAAGCGCGCATTGAGGGCTTCCTCGCTCTGGTGTGATGGATAACAACAAGGATACAAGAGATGGGGTCGTTCACATCCGACCTCAAGGCCGCGCGCAACGGCACCATCGACTGGCTCGCGTCGTTGAGGTCGGATGCGAACCGACCCCATCCCTTGTATCCTTGTCGTATCCTTTGAGCCTCTGTCGTTAGACTCTCACACGCGGGGGAGGTTGAAAAGCCCCGGCCCCGCTGCCTTTCCCGGAAATTCCCGAAGAACCGTTTAAGAAAGCACAGCTGAAGCGACCTCGCGCAGACACGCGCACTCCCCTGCAGCCGAGCAATCCGTGCTTTGCCAGGTGTGTCCGAGAGTGTCCGTTTCCTTTTGA
>DASVAC010000132.1:0-12816 GCA_036376535.1 Gemmatimonadaceae bacterium
GGCTCGCGCCGCGCGGTGGTGGGCTTGCAGCTCCGTGGCCTAACGGCCGACCTGCTGCGCGGCGCGGTGCTCACGCTGATTGCGCTGCTCGTCTGGACGCCGATCGCCGACTATGTGCTCGGGCAGTGGACGGTGGGACGCGCCGCGTCGCACTCGGTGTTGGCCGCGACCGCCGCGGGCGTGGCGGGCGGCGCGATCTGGCGGCAGTCGCACGGTGCCGCGGGGTCGAAGTGGTATCTGCTCGCCGGGCTTCTGTTAGGCATCGTGCTCCTGGTGGCCACGTGAGCACGCCCGACCGCGACCCCACCGCCGTAGCGCCGCCGCTCTCGTGGAGCGCGCGCGTCGCCGTGTTCACGCGCATGTTCGCGGTGCAGGGCTCGTGGAACTACGAGCTGATGCTGGGACCCGGCATCGGATTCTGCGCCGAGCCCGCGCTGCGCGAGCTGCCCGGTGGTCCGGATGGCGACGCGTATCGGCAGGCGCTGGCGCGCGAGGCGCGATACTTCAACGCACATCCGTACCTCGCGGCGGTCGCGATCGGCGCGCTCGTGCGTGCCGAGCTCGAGGGCAGACCGGCCGCGCAGATCGAGCGCTTCCGCACGGCGATGTGCGGTCCGTTGGGCAGCCTGGGCGACCGCCTCGTGTGGGCGGGATGGCTCCCGTTTTGTTCGCTCGTGGCGCTGCTCGCGTTCGGACTGCACGCGTCGCCCGTCGTGGTCGTGATTCTCTTTCTCGTGCTCTACAACGTCGGACATATTTCGCTGCGGGCCTGGGGCGTTGCCACGGGCTGGCGCAGCGGTCTCCGCGTAGCGGCATCGCTCGGCGCGCCGCTATTGCAGCGCGGGCCGCAGTATCTGGCGCGCGCCGTGCTGTTCCTGGCCGGCCTCGCGCTGCCGTTAGCCATTGCCCGCGTCGTCGGGCGGCGCGGGCTGGAAATCACGTCGCACGATTGGCAGATCGCGCTGCCGGGCGCCGCGCTGCTCGCCATCGTGCTCGCCGCGCTCCTCGTCCGCTTGCCCGCACGCGTGGAAGGGTGGCGCGCCGCGCTCGTGGTGCTCGCCGTATTGATCCTCACTTCGATCGCCAGATGATTATGGAACGCTCCGTCACGATCGTGAACAAGAACGGTTTGCACGCGCGCCCCGCCGCGGAGCTCGTGAAGACCGCGTCCCGCTTTCAGAGCGAGATCACGATGGTTCGCGACGATCTCGAGGTGAACGGCAAGAGCATCATGGGCGTGATGATGCTCGCGGCCGAATGTGGCGCCGAGCTGCTCGTGCGCGCCGACGGTCCCGACGCCGAGCAGGCGGTGAGTGCGATCGCCGAGTTGGTCGCGCGTAAATTTGGAGAAAGTTAGATGAGTCACGTCCGAGCGCCGGCACGAGTTCTTTGTTGCGTATCCGCCTCCGATGCACGAGGGGAGTTTCACGAGTTTGAAAGCGGACAAAGCCGGACACATACGGACACGGCGGACTTTTTTTGGGGGGAACTGCGCATCAGCGTTTATCACGGGGCAAAGCAAACAAAAACACTCGTGTTGTGTCCGTTCGTGTCCGGGTTTGTCCGCTATCAGCTCGTGGATGCCATTCTCGCGCGCGGAGTCGGACGCCCCGATATCGTGCGAGTTATGTGTGACGCTCGGAGTCGCAAACAGGAGACGGAGTTGGCATGAGCATCAGGATCCAGTAGTGAAGAACAAGCTCGACGGCATTCCCGCGTCGCCCGGCATCATCCTCGGGAAAGTGCATCTCTTGTTGTGGGAGGTGCCCGAGGTGCCGCAGCGCATCATCGATGACGACGAGATCGATGAGGAGATCGCGCGCTTCCACGCGACGCTTGCGGCGGCGCGGGAGCGGCTGCGTCGCGTGCGCGCGCGCGCGGCGGGGCAGGCCGGCGAGGAGGAGGCGCGCATCTTCGACGCGCAGCTCTTCATTCTCGAGGACACGGAGCTCATCGGGCGCGTCGAGGCATTGGTCCGCCAGAATCTGAGTGCGGAGTCGGCGTTCGAGATCACGATGCTCGAGTGGCGGCACCATTTCGCGCGGCACGCGTCGCCGATGATGCGGGAGCGGGTGGGCGACATCACCGACGTGCAGATCCGCGTGCTGTCGCTTCTGTTAGGCCTGCCGGATCACGATCCGGTGGACCTGCCCAAGGGCGCGAACGCGATTCTCGTGACGCACGACCTGACGCCCAGCCTCACGGTGCAGCTCGACCGCGACGCGATCGCGGCGATCGCGACCGATGCGGGCACGCACGTGTCGCACGTGGCGATCCTCGCCCGGTCGTTAGGCATACCGGCGGTGGTCGGGCTGCGCCAGGCGACGCAGACGCTCAAGGGCGGCGAGCGCGCGATCCTCGACGGCGCCGCCGGCACGCTCGTCATCGAGCCGAGCGACGAGGAGATCACGGCGTTCCGCGAGCGGTCGCGGCGCGAGGCGGCGATGGCCGAGCAGCTCGCGGGGCTCACGGGCGTCGAGCCGATCACCCGCGACGGCGTCCGCCTAACGCTGCGCGCCAACGTCGACCTGCCCGACGAAGCGGCGGCGGCGGTCACCAGCGGCGCCGACGGTGTCGGGCTCATGCGCACCGAGTTCCTCATGGTGGGCCGCACGACGCTGCCCGACGAGGAGGAACAGTATCGGGCGTACCGCCGCGTGGTGCAGGCGTTCGCGTCGCACCCCGTGGTCATCCGCACGTTCGACATCGGGGGCGACAAGCTGCCGGTGGGGGGCTATCCCACCGAGGCGAATCCGTTTCTCGGATGGCGCGCCATCCGCATGTGTCTCGACGAGCAGGACATCTTCCGCGCCCAACTGCGCGCGATGATGCGCGCGGCCACGCACGGCGACCTGCGCATCATGCTGCCGCTCGTGGTGAGCGTCGACGAAGTGCGCCGCACGCGCGCGCTCCTCGAGCAGGCCGCGGCCGAGCTCGCCCAACGCGGCGTTCCGTACCGCGACGACGTCCCGCTCGGCGTCATGATCGAGACGCCCGCGGCCGCGATCGCCGCCGACACGTTCGCCGGTGACGCGTCGTTCTTCAGCATCGGGACGAACGACCTCACGCAGTACACGCTCGCCGTCGATCGCGGAAACGCGAACATCGCGAATCGCTTCACGCCGCTGCACCCCGGCGTGCTGCGACTCATCGACCGCACCGTGCGCATCGGCGCCGAGCACGACATCGACGTCACCGTGTGCGGCGAGATGGCGTCGCAACCGCTCATGGCCTTCGCGCTCATCGGACTCGGCGTCCGCCAGTTGAGCGTCGCGCCGCGCGCCGTCCCGCTCGTGAAGCGACTCGTGTGCGCGATCTCTGTTGCCGACGCCGAGCGCGCCGCGGCCGAGGCGCTATCCGCGCGCACGGCGCAAGATGCCCAACGCATTCTCGCGCATCATCTCACGGAGACCGCGGCGGGCGATCCGTTCTTGCGCGACGGGCCGATCGGGTCAGCTTGAGGGCAGGCGGCGGCAGCGTGGTGAGCTTCCTCGCTCTGGGGAACACGGAGTGGGCGGATTATTCGGATTGAACGGATCGCTCGGCTTCGGAGAAGTGTGAAGTTGCGGGCGGTCAGCGATCATTTTCTTTGTTGAAAACCAAAAGAAATGAGGTTGTCGACTCGCACAGAGCTCCATGTTGCGACGGACCGATCCGTTCAATCCGTTCAATCCGCCCAATCCGTGTTCCCCAGAGCGAGGAAGCCCACCACGCGTCGCACGGGTTGTCGCAGCAATCGTCCATCGGTATCATTCGACCGTCATTTCACTCTCGATCAGACGCTGAGCCGCTTGCGACGGCAGCGCTGGAGATTCGCGTGCCCGAGCGCTTCCTCTTTACCTCGGAGTCCGTCACCGAGGGCCACCCGGACAAGATTGCCGACCAGATCTCCGATGGAGTGCTGGACGCCATTCTCGCCGAAGATCCGGGCGCACGTGTAGCCTGCGAGACGCTCGTTACGACGGGCCTCGCGTGCGTGGCCGGCGAGATCACGACCACCACGTACGTCTCGATCCCCGACATCGTCCGGTCGACCATCGCCGACATCGGCTACACCGATGCGACGTTCGGCTTCGACGCCAAGACGTGCGCGGTGATGAGCACCATCGACCGTCAGTCGCCCGACATCGCGATGGGCGTCGACACGGGCGGTGCAGGCGATCAAGGCATGATGTTCGGCTATGCCACCGACGAGACGCCCGAGCTCATGCCGATGCCCATTCAGCTCGCGCACGCACTCACGCGCGCGTTGGCCGACCGTCGCAAGTGTGGCGATCTCCCGTGGCTCAGGCCCGACGGTAAGGCACAGGTCACGGTCGAATACGAGGGCGGACGGCCCGTGCGCGTGCCGACGGTCGTCGTGTCTACGCAGCACTCGGATGCGATCTCGAGCGACGACGTGCGCGCGGCGATCATTGGCAACGTCATCGTGCCCACGCTGCCGCGCGAGATGTTCGATCCGCGGCGCGCCGCGATCCACGTCAATCCGACCGGACGATTCGTCGTCGGCGGACCGCAGGGCGACGCTGGCCTAACGGGACGCAAGATCATCGTCGACACGTACGGCGGCGCGGCGCGCCACGGCGGCGGCGCGTTCAGCGGCAAGGATCCATCCAAGGTCGATCGCTGCGCCGCGTACGCTGCGCGGTGGGTCGCCAAGAACATTGTCGCCGCAGGACTCGCGCACCGGTGCGAATTGCAGATCGCGTACGCGATCGGCGTGCGCGAGCCCGTGAGCGTGATGGTCGACACGTTCGGCACCGCCGCGGTCGACGAAACACGCATCGAGAAAGCCGTGCGCGAAGTGTTCGACCTCACGCCGCGCGGCATCATCGACGCACTCGGCCTCCGCGCGCCGATCTATCAGCGTACCGCGTCGTACGGCCACTTCGGTCGCGCGGCGTGCACCACGCAGCGCAACGGGCGCGACATCACGTACTTTTCCTGGGAACGCACAGACCGCATCGAGGCGCTCGAGCGCGCGATCTGACGCCCGCCCACACTGGGCGGCACGGCAATCGCTGCGGCTCTGCGCACGGTGCACGTCTCTTCACCTTTTCTGGACCTCGCATGGCCACCATCGCCAAGACAGAATCCCGCTCCGCAACGCACGACGTTCGCGACCTGGCTCTCGCCGATCACGGGCGGCAGCGCGCCGAGTGGGCGGAGCGATCGATGCAGGTGCTCCGGCAGATCCGCGAGCGGTTCGCGAAAGAACGGCCGCTGGCCGGCAAGCGCGTGTCGGCGTGTCTGCACGTCACGAGCGAGACGGCCAACTTGATGATCACCCTCAAGGCCGGCGGCGCGGACATCGCGCTCTGTGCATCCAACCCGCTCTCGACGCAGGACGACATCGCCGCGCACCTCGTGCGCGACCACGGCATCAAGGTGTTCGCGATCAAAGGTGAGGACAACGACACGTACTACGAGCACATCCGCGCCGCGATCGCGCACGAGCCCGAGATCACGATGGACGACGGCGCCGACGTCGTGGGCGCCATCCACATGATTGCGTTAGGCAGACTGGATGATCTCCCGGCGTCGGTGCGCACCTGGGTCGAAGGCCTGGATGCCGGCCGGCGGAAGGCGCTCCTGTCCCGTGTGTTAGGCAGCACCGAGGAGACCACCACCGGGGTCATCCGCCTCAAGGCGATGGCCAAGGATGGCGTCCTCCAGTTCCCGGTGATCTCGGTGAACGATTCGTTCACCAAGCATTTGTTCGACAACCGCTACGGCACGGGCCAGTCGACCATCGACGGCATCATCCGCGCGACCAACCTTCTCCTCGCGGGGTCGACGTTCATCGTCGCGGGCTACGGCTGGTGCGGACGCGGCGTCGCCATGCGCGCGCGCGGGCAGGGCGCCAACGTGATCGTCACCGAAATCGATCCGCTCAAGGCGCTCGAGGCCACCATGGATGGATTCCGCGTGATGACGATGGCCGAGGCCGCGCCGATCGGCGACATCTTCTGCACGCTCACCGGCAACACGAGCGTCATCCGCGCGGAGCACTTCACCGCGATGAAAGATGGCGCAGTCGTCTGCAATTCCGGCCACTTCAACGTCGAGGTGGACATCCCGGCGCTCGCGAAGCTGGCCGGCGGCAAGTCGCGCGAAGTACGGCCGTTCGTGCAGGAGTACGTCGTCCGCGGCAACCGGGTTTTCCTGCTGGGGGAGGGGCGCTTAATCAATCTGGCCGCCGCGGAGGGACACCCGGCCAGCGTGATGGACATGAGCTTCGCGAACCAATCGCTGGCCGCGGAGTATCTGGTACAGAAGGGAGCGAGTTTGTCCCGCGACGTGCACCGGGTGCCGGAGAGCATCGATCGCGAGATCGCTCGTCTCAAACTCGCCGCACTCGGCGCGAACATCGACGTGCTGACCGACGAGCAGAAGAAGTACCTGGCGTCGTGGGACATGGGTACGTGACGGCCTCCAGGGAGGCACTCATGGTTGAAGTCAAAGTGGCCCGGCTCGGGCTGGACAGCGTGTCGAATTCGTACGTGGTCATCCTGCAGGAGAAAGAGGGCGAGCGGCTCCTGCCGATCTGGATCGGTCAGCCGGAGGCAGAGTCGATCGTGATGGAAATGCAGAAGATCAAGCCGCCGCGTCCGCTCACACACGACCTGTGCAAGCGGCTGATCGTCGGCATGGGCGCGTCGCTCAAGCGGGTGCAGATCACGAAGGTGCAGGAGAACACGTACTACGCCGAGCTGCACCTGTACCGCGGCGAGGACGTGTTCCACATCGACGCGCGGCCGTCGGACAGCATCGCGATCGCGCTGCGCGTCGGGGCGCCGATCTTCGCGCAGGAGTCGCTCCTAACGGAGATCTCGGTAGAGGATGCGGACGAGCCGGCGAGCGCGGGGGAGGGGGTGTCGTTCACGGGTCCCGAGCCCGAGTATGGCCAGCACGATTTGTCGGCCGAGCAGCTCAAGGCGTACCTGGAAAAGATGCGGCCCGAGGACTTCGGCAAGCTCAACCTGTGACGTCGAAAGGCGGACAAGAGCGCGGACAGTGCCGGACAAAGCCAACACTGTACCGAACGGCTCGGTGCACCGGGGCGGCCGCGCGAAGCGGCCGCCTTTCTCTTGAGTCCCATACGTTAGGACGCGGGCTGGCCGCGGTGCTGCTCGTGCTCGCGTTCGCCGCGGCCGCGCGCGCGCAGGGTGCGAGCAGCCTTCTGTCCCCGGATACGAGCGCCGCGTCGGACACCGCGGCGCGCATGGTCGTTGGCCGCGTCGTGCGGCCTGATTCGACCGATACCTCGCAGGTTTCCGGTGTCCCGGGCATCTGGGTGACGCTGCACCGTGTGGGCTCCGACACGGCGGGTCCGCTCGACTCGATGCGCACGCAGGCTGGCGGGCGATACGAGTTCCGGTATCGCCATCGCGGACGCGCCGACGCGATCTACTTCGTCTCGGCGTCCTATGCGAGTATCGCGTACTTCTCGCTGCCGCTGCTGACGCCGCGCGTCACCGGCGACAGCGCCGAGATCATCGTGTACGACACGACGTCGCGGACGTTCCCGCTCACGATCCGCGGCCGGCACGTGATCGTGTCGGCGCCTAACGTAGACGGGTCGCACGACATCGTCGAGGTGTACGAGATCACGAACGACAGCGGCATCACGGCCATCTCGCGCGACGATGCACATCCCACGTGGACCGCGCTGCTGCCGCGCGGCGCGGTCGGATTTTCCGTTGGGCAGAGCGACATCTCGCCGCGGGCGGTGCGCGCATCGGGCGGCCGGGTGGAGGTGGTGGCGCCGATGGCGCCGGGGCTCAAGCAGTTGTCGTTTTCGTACCGCGTGCCGGCCAAGGATTTTCCGCTCTCGATCCCCATGACGCGCCCGGTGGGCGTGCTGGAGGTGTTGGCCGAAGATCCCCGCGCGGTGGTGAGCGGGCCCAAGCTCACGGGCGCCGAAGCGGTCACCATCGAAGGGCGCAAGTTCGCGCGCTACCTGGGGCAGGATGAGGCGGCCGATGCGGTGCTGCGGGTGGAGAGCCCATCGGTCACCGCGGCATCGCACCAGCAGCGCTACCTCACGATGCTCGCCATCGCGCTCGCCGTGGCGATGCTCGGTGCGTTAGGCTTCGTGCTGGCGCGGCGGCGCGCGCCGGCGCCGCTGGTCGTTGGGCAGCAGGCGGCGGTGGCTGCGGACGGCGACGCGGAGCGATTGGCGCGCGAGATCGCTTCGCTCGATTCGGATTTCGAGGCGCAGCAGAATCCATCGAGCGATGCGCGCGCGGCGTACGAGCAGCGCCGCGATGCACTCAAGCAGTCGTTGGCACGCGCGCTTGACGCGCGTCGCGCCGGCGCATAGGTTGGCAATCGACAACTGAATGACAGCGGTCGCGGGTTCCGGAAGCCGGTGCAAATCCGGCGCGGTCCCGCCACTGTAACGGGGCTTACGTTCCCGCGCTCATGACGCCACTGACTGCGGTTGGGAAGGCGAGCACGGGTGCCCCGAAGCCAGGAGACGCCTCGCGTCCGCGCCACTCGATCAGACCCTCGGAAGAAGGGCTGGTGGCGATGCGCGCGAGTCGCTGATCTCCCGCGTCGTTCCACTGGGCACCTTCCGCCGCGGAAGGTGCCCTTCGTGCATCGTGCTCCGTTAGTCACCTGGATCGTCGCCGCCGCTCTCGCGTGCGGCGCGTGTCGCGCGCGCGATGCGGGCCCGGCGCCGGCGTTCGCCGATGACTTCGGGGACCCGGTGGCGCAGGGCACCCTCGAGAAACCGGCGCGCATCGTCTCGCTCAGCCCCGCGACCACGGATCTGTTGTTCGCGATCGGCGCCGGCACGCGCGTGGTGGGTCGCACGCATTGGGACCTGTGGCCCGATTCCGCCCGGCTCGTGCCCGACCTCGGCGCCGGGCTCAGGCCTAACGTCGAAGCCGTGCTCGGCGTGCACCCCGACCTCGTGGTACTCTACGCGAGCCGCGACGATCGCGCCGCCGCGAGCCAGCTGCGCGCGGCCGGGGTGCCGGTGATCGCGCTGCGCACCGACCGCATCGCGGACTTCCGCCGGACCGCTCTTCTGTTAGGCAGGGCGACCGGCGAACGCGCGCGCGCGGCCATCTGCGTCGATACCGTGGACCGCACGCTCGCCCGCGTGCGCGCGGCGACCGCCTCGCTCCCGCACCCCACGGTGTTCTGGCACGTCTGGGACGAGCCCGTGATCACCGTTGGGCGCGGCAGTTTCCAGAGCGAGTTGTTGGACATCGCCGGCGCGCGCAACGTGTACGCGGATGACGCGCGCCCGTCGCCGCAGGTATCCATGGAAGACATCGTGCGCCGCAACCCCGATCTCGTTCTCGCGGGGCCGACGGGCGCGGCGCACATCCGGTCGAGCCCGGCGTGGCAGGCGGTGCCGGCGGTGCGGGCCGGGCGCATCGTGGTGATCGACACATCGCTCGTCGGGCGGCCGTCGGTCCGGTTAGGCGAAGCCGCCGTGGCGCTCGCGCGCGCGCTCCACCCCGGGGTGCTGCCGTGATGCGACGCCTCTTCTGGCCGCTCGCGATGCTGGCGCTCGTCGTCCTCGTCGTAGCGGCCGTGCTGTGGGGCGCGGTGCCGCTGTCGCCCAAGGCCATTGTCGCCGCCGCGCTCGGGCATGGCGACCGCGAGACCGTCGCCATCGTGCGCGCGCTCCGCCTGCCGCGCGTCGCGCTCGCTGTGCTCGTCGGCGCGGCGCTCGGCATGGCGGGCGGCGCGCTCCAGGGCTCCCTCCGCAACGCGCTGGCCGAGCCGTACCTGCTCGGCGTGTCGGGCGGCGCGGCGGTGGGGGCGGTGGTGGTCGTGACGCTGGGGCTGGCCACGCCGCTGCTGCTGCCGTTAGGCGCGTTCGCCGGCGCGGCGGTGGCGATCGTCGCCGCGATCGGCGTCGCCCGCGCCGCGGGCGGACGCGCGGACCCGCGCGTGCTGCTCATGGCCGGCGTGGTGATTGGCGCGTTCGCCAACGCCGCGATCATGGTCCTGCTCGCGGACGCGCCGGCGGATACCATACGCGGCGCGCTGTGGTGGATGATGGGCTCGGTGGCGGGCGCCGACTGGACGCAGGTCGCGTGGCTCGCGCTCTACACCCTCCTCGGCGGCACGGCGCTCCTTGCGTTGGGCCGAGACATCGACCTGCTTGCGTTAGGCGAGGAATCAGCGGCGGGACTGGGGCTGGACGCCGAGCGAGCGGGGCGGCGGGTGTATCTGGTGAGCTCGCTGCTCGCGGCGGCGACCGTGGCCGCCGCCGGCCTGGTGGGCTTCGTCGGACTGGTGGTGCCGCACATGGTGCGCGCCGCCGGACTCCGTCGCCACCGGCCGCTCCTCGCCGGATCCGCCGTGCTCGGCGCCGCGCTGGTGGTGTGCGCCGACCTCGTCGCCCGCATTGCGCATCCGCCCGCCGACCTGCCGCTGGGCGCGGTGACCGCGCTCGTGGGCGTCCCGTTCTTCCTCATCCAGCTCCGGCGGTTCGCATGATCGGGTTTCGCGACGTGGTCGTGCGCTATCCGCGCGCCGCCGGGCCGGCGGTGGACGGCGTCTCGTTCGAGGCGCGGCGCGGCGCCATCACCGCGTTGGTCGGGCCCAACGGGAGCGGGAAGAGCACGCTCGTGGGCGCGCTGCTCCGGTTGCAGGCGCACGCGTCGGGCGCCATCGCCATCGATGACGTGTCGCTCGACGCGCTCGACCGCCGGGCCTTCGCGCGCCGGGTGGCGGTGGTGACGCAGCGCGAGGCGCTCGTGTTCCCGCTGCCGGTGCGCGAGTACGTTGCGTTAGGCAGGTACCCGCACGAGGGCGCGTGGCGTGCGGCCGGACCGGACGATGCCGCCGCCCTCGAGCGAGCCATTGCCCTCGCCGGCGTCGAGCCGCTGGCCGGCCGCCGCACGCACGAGCTGTCGGGCGGGGAATGGCAGCGCGTGCGCATCGCGCGTGCGCTCGCGCAGGGCGGCGATGGCCTCGTGCTCGACGAGCCGACGACCTTCCTCGACATCGCGCACGAGATGGCGATGTTCGAGCTGTTCGCGCGGCTGGCACGCGATGGCATGGCTGTGCTGCTCGTCAGCCACCAGTTGAATCTCGTGGCCAGGTTCGCCGACGCGATCGTGCTCTTGCACCGCGGCCGAGTCGCGGCGCTCGGTGCGCCCGCGGCGGTGATGCAGGCATCGGTACTCGAGCCCGTCTACGACTGGCCACTCGTCGTCACGCACGACCCGGCGGTGGGTGCGCCGGCGTTGCTCCCGCTTCGCGGCCGCGCACCATGAGCGGTCGCCGCTACTCCGTCTCGCGCTTCTCGAGGATCGTTCTCGTGCGTTCATCCATCTGGTTCGCCGCCGCGGCCGCGGTACTCGCCGCGCCATCCGTTAGTCATGCCCAACAGACGCCCATCGACACCGCGACGCTCGCGCCCGTCGTCGTCACCGCCACGCGCACGGACATCAAACCCGTGGCGCCGCTGGCGAGCACGACCGTGATCACCGGCGCGGATCTCCGCGCGCAGGGGATCACCACGCTGGGCGATGCGCTCGCGAGCGTGCCGGGTGTGTTCGTGCCGCAGAGCGGGTCGTACGGTGCGCAGACGTCCCTCTTTCTGCGCGGCGGCGAGAGCGACTACACGCAGGTGCTCGTGGATGGGGTGCCGGTGAACGATCCCGGCGGCGCGATCGATCTCGCGAACCTCACCACCGACAACATCGACCGGATCGAGATCGTGCGCGGGCCGGCGAGCGTGCTCTACGGTGCGAACGCGGTCACCGGCGTCATCCAGATCTTCACCCGCGGCGGCGACGGGCCCGGCCGGGTTACGTTAGGCGCGGACGGCGGCACGTACGGCACCTCCAACGCGAGCGCATCCTTCACCGGCGGCTCGGACAAGATCGGCGGATCGGCATCCATCGCGCGCCACCGCACCGACGGCATTTACGCCTTCAACAGCTCGAGCCGCAACGACGTCTACAGCGGCCAGCTCCGCCTCACGCCGGACGCCGCGACGAGCGTGCGCCTGATGCTGCGCGACGAGGACGCCGGGGCGCACATCCCGACCGACTTCTCCGGCGCGGTGACGGACAGCACCCAGTTCCACCTCGAGCGCCGCCTGCTGGCATCACTCGGCGCCGCTCGGCGCCTAACGGATCGCCTGACGGCAAGGGTGCTGTTGGGCGCGAGCGACGAGCACGAGCAGTCGGCGCAGATCCCGAGGGCGCCCGGTGCGCAATGCGACCTGTGCTATGACTCGCGGGCGGGAATCTACCGGCGCTCGGTGGACGCCCGCCTCGAGTTCAATGCCGCGCCGTGGGCCGCGCTCAGCGGCGGCGCGTCGGCGGAGCAGCAGCGCGCGCGCGAGTCCGGATCGGGTCCGCTGCAGCGCACGCTGCACGCATACTACGCCCAGGCGTTAGGCAGCGTGGGTCGAGCGTTTTCGTACACCGCCGGCGTGCGTGCGGACGACAACAGCCAGTTCGGGACGTTCACCACGTATCGCCTCTCCGCGGGCTACGTGCTCGTGCCCGGCACGAGCGTGCACGCGTCGGTCGGCAACGCGTTCCGCGAGCCGACGTTCGACGAGACCTCCTCGACGGCCTCCTTCGCGCGCGGGAACCCGAACCTGAAACCGGAACGCTCGCGCAGCTGGGAAGCCGGCGTCGAGCAGGATGTCGCGCACGGCGCGGTGGTGCTGTCGGCGACGTACTTCGCCCAACGATTCCGCGACATGATCCAGTACGACGGCACGCCGCCGGATACCTCGCTGCCCAACTACTTCAATCTCGCGGCCGCCACCGCCGATGGTCTCGAGGTGGGCGCACGAACCGCCACGTGGCTCGGTTTCTC
>DASVAC010000133.1:0-23814 GCA_036376535.1 Gemmatimonadaceae bacterium
CGAGGGCGTCGGACCATGCGACGCGACGCGAACCAATTGCAGGATGTACGGCGCGCGGGGGTGCGGGAAGGGGAGCTCTGACTGAACTCTGACAGAGCCGCTGACGATGCGCTGACGCTTAAGACGTGGCCATGACGGCGCGGGCGGAGCGTGTCGTCATCTTCGCGCAGGCACGCACCGGGATCCTGCTGGTTTCCTTCGCGCGAGGTTCGAGATGAGTCTCCTGTCCAAGAAACCGCTTTCCGACTTGCTGGTGGAAGCCGAGTCGGGGACGCTGCGTCGATCGTTAGGCGCGTTCAGTCTCACGACGCTCGGCATCGGGGCGGTGATCGGCGCCGGGATCTTCGTGATCACGGGGACGGCCGCGGCACAGTTCGCGGGTCCGGCACTCGTCATCTCGATGCTCATTGCCGGCGTCGGCTGCGCGTTCGCGGGGCTCTGCTACGCCGAGTTCGCGAGCATGATTCCGGTCGCCGGGAGCGCCTACACGTACGCGTACGCGACGTTGGGCGAGATCTTCGCCTGGATCATCGGGTGGGACCTGATCCTCGAGTACGCGCTCGGCGCGTCGACCATCGCAGTGGGATGGGCCGGCAACGTCCAGAGCTTTCTGCAGGATTTCGGGTTGGGTATTCCCGCGCAGTGGGCCGGCCCGCCGGGTTCCGTGGTCGTGCTCCCGGGCGGCCTTACGGTCCACGGCGTGTTCAACGTGCCGGCGGCGCTCGTCGTGCTGGCGATCTCCGCGCTGCTCATCGTCGGCATTCGCGAGTCCGCCGGACTCAACACGCTGATCGTCGTGATCAAGGTGGTGGTGCTGCTGTTGTTCGTCGCGTTCGGCGCGGCGTACATCAACCGCGCGAACTGGCATCCCTTCATACCGCCTAACGCCGGTCACTTCGGCGAGTACGGGTGGAGCGGCGTGTTGCGCGGCGCCGGCGTGATTTTCTTCGCGTTCATCGGGTTCGACGCCGTGTCGACGGCGGCGCAGGAAGCGCGCAATCCGCAGCGCGACATGCCGATCGGCATCATGGTGTCGCTCGTCATCTGCACCATCCTGTACGTGGCGGTGGCGCTGGTGCTCACCGGCATCGTCAAGTACTCGCAGCTCAACGTACCCGCGCCGATTGCGTTAGGCATCGACGCCACGGGCATCACGTGGCTCAAGCCGATCGTCAAGGTGGGCGCGATCATGGGCCTCACCAGCACCATGCTCGTGATGCTCCTCGGCCAGCCGCGCATCTTCTATTCGATGAGCCGCGATGGCCTGCTGCCGCCGCTGTTGGGCAAGGTCCATCCGCGGTTCCGGACGCCGTACGTCACCACGGCCATCACGGGCGTCGTCGTCGCGCTCGTCGCCGGGCTGTTCCCGATCGCGGTGCTCACCCAGCTCACCGCAATGGGCACGCTGCTCGCGTTCGTGATGGTGTGTCTGGGCGTTCTCGTGCTGCGCCGCCGCGAGCCGGATCTTGCGCGTCCGTTCAAGACGCCGGGAATGCCGTGGGTCCCGATCTTGGGCGCGGTGATCTGCCTGGCGCAGATGATCGGCCTGCCGCTCGAGACATGGGCGCGTCTCGTCATCTGGCTCGTCGTGGGCCTCGCGATCTACTTCTGGTACGGGAGACACCACGCCGAGCGCCTCCGAGAAGCGGGCTCGTCGTCGACACCGATTGCAGCGGACTGACTCGACAAACCGGCTCTCCGTGGAATCGTGTGGGTGAATTATCAGGAGATAGGACGATGGCTGCCGTGGACGTGTCCAGTGCACGATCTGCAGGTGGAGATCGTTCTCTTCGATGATGGCACGCGCCTGGTGGGCTTCCTCGCTCTGTTGACACGGATAAAATCGGATAAAGACACGGATCAGAGCGGATCGCTCGGCTGCTCGGCGCGCAGCGCGTCCGCCATGGTCAGAACCGATCTTTTCCCGGACTTGGGTTGCTCCCCGTCGCACGCCGTCACCAACAACAACGGACACGACTCGCCCGTACGACCTCGCCGCCGCCGCCGAGCGATCCGCTCTGATCCGTGCCGTTATCCGATCTTATCCGTGTCAAAAAGAGCGAGGAAGCCCTCCATGCGCGTCCTGGCACTGAGGAGGACTATCTCGACCCGAGGGTGCTCACGTGCCCCCGACCGTCACCACCCCACGCAAATTCCTCCGAATCACCCACACGATTCCCCGAAGACCCGACAAACCAATCCCGGGTTGGCGCTGTCGAACTTGGATAGCCGGTCCCGCGCCGGCCATCTCAATCGCGCCAGCCCGGAGGCTTCGATGCGTCGCCATCTGTCCACCGTCATTGCTCTCGTCGCACTCGTGTGGGCGGTTCCGGCCGCACATGCCCAACATTCCGATCGCAACTGGCTCGAGCGCTGCCGCGAGGACGCGCAGGATGACGACCGGCCGCGCTACTGCGAGCAACGCACGATGGGTGCGCACGCAACGGGCGGCACGATTACGGTGGACGGCGGCGAGAATGGCGGCGCGCGCGTGGCCGGTTGGGATCGCGACAGCATCGACATCGTCGCGCACGTGCAGACCAACGCGCGGAGCGAGGCGGACGCGGAGGCGCTCGCGAAGTCCATTTCGATAACGGTATCGAACGGCAACATCCGCGCGGACGGGCCGGAATCACATCGCGGCTCGTCGTGGTCGGTCTCGTTCGATGTCCTGGTGCCTCGTGCGTCGGACGTCTCGATTCAAGCAGTGAACGGACCGGTCGCCATCCAGTCCGTGCACGGACGGATCGAGCTGAGCGCGGTGAACGGTCCGATGGACATCGACGACGCCGGCGGCGACGTGCATGGTCGCACGACGAACGGACCGCTGGCGGTCCGCCTGACTGGCACATCGTGGGACGGGAAGGGCCTGGACGCCCGGACGACCAATGGGCCGGTGACCATCAGTATTCCGCGGTCGTATTCGGCGCACCTCGAGACGGGCACATCCAACGGACCGATGTCGATCGGGTTCCCGATCACGGTCCAGGGCATGGTGAAGCGGCACCTGGAGACAGACCTGGGGTCGGGCGGGCCGACGGTGCGCGCGGAGACGACCAACGGTCCGTTAGTCATCGAGCGCGCGGACTAACGGGCGCTACCGCGCGGTCAACGGCGTGCCGAGCGCTTCCTGGATCTTGCCGAGCAGGGTTGCCGTATCGAAGGGTTTCTGCAGCAGCCAGGTGTGCCGGGTGGTGATGCCGCGTCGGAGCAGCGCGTCGTCGGCGTAGCCCGACAAGTAGAGCACGCGCATGCCGGGTCTCGCGTCGGACAGCTTGTCGGCGAGCTCGCGGCCGTTCCACCCGGGCATCACGACGTCGGTGACGAGCAGGTGGATGTCGCCCTTGTGCGCGGCCGCCTCGGCCAGCGCTGCCTTGGCATCGCCCGCGGCGAGCACGTGATATCCGTGCGACTCGAGCACGCGCACGACGAGCGCGCGCACCGCGGCGTCGTCCTCGACAAAGAGAATCGTCTCGTGACCGCTCGTCGCGACGGCCGGGGTCGCCGATGCGTCCTGCTCGCTCTCGCCTTCCTTGATGCGCGGCAGGTACACGGTGAAGGTGGAGCCGACGCCCTCGGTGCTGGTGACCGTGATGTGACCTGCGCTCTGCGACACGATGCCGTACACCGTGGAGAGTCCGAGACCGGTACCGCGGCCCTTTTCTTTCGTGGTGAAGAACGGCTCGTACAGATGCGCGAGCACCGCGTCGGACATCCCGTGGCCGCTGTCGGTGACGCGCAGCGTGGCGTATTCGCCGGGCGGCACCGCACCGTGCGCGTGGGCGAGCGGCGCCGCGAGCGTGGCGCCGCCGGTCTCGAGCGTGAGCTCGCCGCCCGACGGCATCGCGTCGCGCGCGTTGACGGCGAGGTTCATGACGACCTGGCCTAACTGACCGGGGTCGGCGCGCACGGTTTGCGGGTCGCTGTCGTGGCGGATCGTGAGATGGATGTCCTCCCCGATCATGCGCGCGAGCATGCGTTGCATGTCGTCGACCACGAAGTTGAGATCGAGGATGCGCGGCTGCAGGACCTGGCGGCGGCTGAACGCGAGGAGCTGGCCGGTGAGGGAGGCGGCGCGGCGCGCGGCCTTCTTGATCTCGAGCACGTCGGTCCGCCGGTCATCGCCCTCCTCGAACGCGGTGAGGAGAATCTCGCTGTAGCAGGTGATGGCGGTGAGCACGTTGTTGAAGTCGTGCGCCACGCCGCCCGCCAGGCGGCCGATGGCGTCCATCTTCCGCGACTGGTGCAGCTCTTCCTCGAGGCGGCGTTGGGCGGTGAGGTCGCGCACGCTGTACGCGATCATGCCGGGCACGAAGGCGGCCGACCGCACGTCGAGGACCTGCGTCGTGGCCGCCTGTTTGACCCGGTACTCTCCGTTAGGCAGAACGCCGTGCCGCCGCCCAGGCGAGGCCGCCGGGTCCACATCCGGCAGGCCTAACGCATCGTGGACCGTGCGCATGCGCAGCTCGTCGACGCTGCGGCCCGCGAGCCGGCACGCCGCCGGGTTGGCTTCCACGATGTCGCCGTCCTCGGTGGCGATGAGCAGCGCGTCGCCCACGTGCTCGAAGATGCGGCGCAGCCGCTCCTGGCTCTCGTGCATCGCCGCTTCCGCGGTCTTCCGGCGCCAGCGCTCGGCTGCCCGATCGACGCTCTGCAGCAGAAACTCGGGCTGCACCGGCTTCACGAGGTAGTCGTAGCTCTGTTCGCGGAGCGCGCGCACCGCGCTGTCGAGCGACGCGTTGCCGGTGAGAATCACGACTTCCGTGAGCTGCGACACCAGCCGCAAATGCCCAACTAGCTCGAAACCGTCCATGTCCGGCAGACGCAGATCGACTAACGCGACGGCCGGCGGGAGGTCCATGTGCGATGCGACTTCCAATCCCTTGAGCGCGGTCGGCGCGCCGAACGAGCGATAGCCGCGCAGCGTCAGCAGGTCGCCAATGGTCCGCAACATCTGGTCGTCGTCGTCGACGACCAGCACGGCGAGCGCGTCAGTCAGCGAAGATCGCATCGAGCAGTTCGAAAACGCGGTCGGGAGGGAACGGCTTCTGCAAGACGGCGCGAATGAACTTGGGTGGCAGACTCCCGGTGGTTTGTTCCAGCGCCAGCGGATGGCCGCTGTACAGAATGAGTGCGACCGCCGGACTCACGCTCTTGATGGCCAGTACGTTTTCGCGCGGCTCGAGACCGTCGAGTCGGAGGTCCAGCATCACGGCACCGGGCAACTGGGCCTGGAGGAGCGTGAGCGCCTCGTCCAACGTGCCCGCTTGCAGCGTTCCATAGCCGCGGGCGGCCACCAGGTCGGCGAGCGTACGCAGGAAATCTGCGTCGTCATCCACGATCAGCACGCAGCGCGCGTCCGCGATCAGGGCGTCGAGCATGTCCATCAAGCGTCCGATCTCCACCGGCTTCGGAAAGACGTGCAGCGCTCCATCCCGCTCGGCTTGCGCGAGTAGCTCGCTGGCCGCGTACGCGGTCATGAGTATGACGCGGAGGTCCGGTCGCAAGGCACGCATTTCGCGCAGGGCTTCGACGCCCGTGATGCCCGACATCCGCACATCCATGAGGACGACCGCGTATTCGTTGACCCGGACTGCCGCGACGGCTTCTTCGCCGCTGTGCACCCCGTCCGTCTCCCAGCCGCGGAGCGAGAGGATGTCGCGCAGCGTGCGGACCATGAGGCGATCATCATCGACGATGAGAATGCGGCGCTTGCTCATGCGGGCGCTCCGGCGATCGGGACGCGCACGGTGAACGTACTGCCCTGCCCTTGCTCGCTCTCGGCGGAAATCTCGCCGCCGTTGGCGGTGACTAACGACCGCGCGACGGACAAGCCTAACCCGAGACCGCGCGCCTTGGTGGTGAACAGCGGTTCGAAAATGTGATCCAGGTTCTCTGGCGCGATGCCGCTGCCCGTATCCTGGACATCGAGCACGGCCATGCGATTGCCGTCGGCGCGCGCCCGCAGCGTGAGCGTCCCCTTGCTCTCGCCGATGGCCTGCGCGCCGTTGCTGATGAGGTTGAGCACCACCTGGCCTAACTGAACGCGGTCGACGTACAGCGGCGGCACATCGCGCGGCACGTCGACGTTCACCGTGATGCCGGGATGGATCGCGATCCGTTTGAGTTGATCGCCGAAGAGGTCGCGCGCCGCCACGGCCTCTCGCTGCGGCGATTTCACGCGCGCCGAGTCGAGCAGGTCGCCCACGATGCGCTCGCTGAGCCCGATCTGCGTCCGCAAAATGCCGAGGTACTCGACCACCGTCGCCGGCGCGTTCTGCAGCACCAATCCGAGGTAATGCACGGCGTTGGTCATCACGCCGAGCGGGTTGCGCAGCTCGTGGCCCACGCCGCCCGCCAGTTGGCCAAGGAACGCCAGCTTCTCCGTGCGCACGACCTCTTGTTGGGCGAGGCTCAAGCGGTCCAATGCGCCGCGCAGCTCGGCCGTTCGTTCGGCAACGCGCTGCTCGAGATCCCGGCGGCTATCTTCGACCTGCGCGACCATCGAATTGAACGACACCGCGAGCCGTCCCAACTCGTCGTCGCGCACCGCGGTCACGCGGCGCGAGTAGTCGCCGGCGGCGATGCCTTCCGACGCTTCGGTGAGATCGCCGAGCGGTCCCGTAAGGCGCCGGCTCACCACCCACGCGACGCCCGCGCCGAGCACGAGAATGATCGCGGCAGTCAAGACCAAACGGCCGAGCAGCGTTTGCGCGGGAACGAGCACCGTGCTCATGGGGATGCCAACCCAGACCACCCACGGCGCCGCGCGCACGCGCATGATCGATCCGAGGCGTCCGCCGCCCACCGTGTCGCGGACCAGCGCCCGCGGGCTGGCCGGGTTGAACGTGGGCCCCGCAACCGGGCGCTCCAAGTTGGTCCACATCGAGTTGTCCTGATCGCCCAACAGAAAGACCGCGTTGGGCCCGATCAAGTCGGAGAGCGCTTTCTGCGATTGCGCGCTGCCGAGGTTGGAATACTGCACGAGCGTGCCCAACGTATCGGTCGCGCTCGCGTGCACGCGCGCCACCACGTCGATCCAGATCGAGTCGCCGTTCGCGCGCAGCGGGCTCACCTCGGCGTCGCGGCCGGCCGACGGAACGGTGAGCGCTCCGTTGGGCGCGAACGACGTCGTGCCCAACACACGGCGCCCGGCCGCGTCGCGCAGCTCCACGCCGAGCGTCTGCGGCGAGCGCGACGCCACCCGATTCAGCTCGGCCGCCGCGGCCGCTTTCGTGTTGTCGTTGGGCGTGCGCAGAAAAGCGACGAGCGCGGGCGCCGCTGCCGCCTGGCGCGCGTCGATCAGCGTCCGCTGCATCGACACATCGAGCAGCGATGCGAGTTGTTGCGCGACGGCGTCCGTGCGTGTTTCGGCGGCGCGGATGCTCTCGTGACGGATGGCCTCGTACGTGAGCGCGGCGAACACCGCCATGACCACGAGGAGCAGCGCGCAGATGAGGAGCGGCAACGTCCACTCGATGGAACGCCAACGCGGATGCGAAGCCGACGGCGTCGGCGCTGAGGGCGCGGTAATCGTGTGCGACATGATCCCCAACGTGGCGGGTGGTGTGGGAGGCGGCCTGCGCGGCCGGGACCCGCGGTGCCATGAGACGATTCCAATGTTCGGGCGGCTAACGTCCTATGGGTCCTGCGTTGGGCACTCCGTTAGCCACGACCGCGCGCGAGCGTGCTACACTGTGGGCGCGACTATCGAATCGTCAAGTGGCTGTCGCATAAATCCCGGGGGCGCGTTCGCTCACCGTGCGGCGCGCGCTCATCCAGATCACACCCGCCACCACCGCCGCGATCGCGATCAGTTGGGCCATCGTCAAGACGCCGAAAAAGCGATCGTCTTTCGCACGCAAGAACTCAATGCCGAAGCGCTCGATGCCGGCGAGCACCATGTACAGACCGAACAGCCATCCCTCCGCGTGCTTGTGATCGCGCAGCCGCCAGAGGATGAGGAACATGATGAAGCCGAGCGCGATCTCGAACAGTTGCGTGGGATACACCGAGAGCACGGTGCTCGGCGTCGCGCCGGGTGGGATTGGCAGGTGAAACGTTGCCGCCATCTCGCCCGCGGTCGACGGTGGCGCACCTTGCGGGAAGCTGACCGCGAACACCGAGTGCCACGGCCTGCCGTAGTCATCGCCGACCGCCCAACATCCGGTTCTGCCCATGGCGTACGCGGCCGCGATGGCGATGCCGGCCACGTCGGCGATGCGTTGCACGCGCAGGTGCTTCAGCTTGATCACGAGCAGCACCGCGAGAATGCCGCCCGCGAGTCCGCCCCAATACACGAATCCGCCGCGGCTGAAGAGATCGCGAGGATCGCCGGTGAGGAAAAAGTAGTAGACCTTTGCGCCAATGAGGCCGCCGAACACAGCGGCGAATATCAGGTCGCTGATCGGCTCCGGGTCGTGGCCGCGCCGCGCCAGCTCGCGTTGCGAGATGATCTGCGCGATGACGAACGCGAGCAGCACCGCAATGCCGAAGCCGGTGAACGAGAACTTGCCGATCGAGTAGGCGAACGGATGATGAACGATCATGAGTCGAGCAATCCAGGTAGAGGCGCGGAGGCGAGTGCGTCGAGCTCGAGCGGCGACCAGTCGCCGCGTTCGACATGGAAGACGCCGGCGCGGGCGATCATCGCGGCGTTGTCTGTCGCGAGCCGCGGGCTAGGAGCATAGACGACGGCGCCGCGCGGCGCCAGCCGGTCGCGCATGGCGGCCACGAGGGTTGCGTTGCACGCGACGCCGCCGCCCAACACGACGCGCGTCCGGCCGTACGCGTCGATCGCGCGGAGCGTCTTTTCGACCAGCGTGTCGATGATCGCGTCCTGAAAACCGCGCGCAATGGCGGCGCGGTCGCGCTCGAGATCTTCACTCGCGCGAACCGCGTTCAGCACGGCGGTCTTGAGCCCGCTGAAGGAGACGTCGTAGTAGTCCGGATCACCGGGCCGCTGGTCGGATCGCAACATGGGCCGTGTGAATCGAAATCGGTTGGGCTCGTGTCTCTGCGTCGTTGCGAGTCGCTCGATGTGCGGGCCACCCGGATACGGGAGGCCGAGCAGCTTGGCCACCTTATCGAACGCTTCGCCGGCGGCATCGTCGCGGGTGGCGCCGAGCAGGCGGTAGCGACCCCAGTCCTCGACATCGAGCAGCATGGTGTGACCACCGGACACGAGCAGCGCCGTGAACGGCGGACGGGCATCCGGATGCTCGAGTGCCGTCGCGAACAGGTGGCCCTCCATGTGGTGTACCCCGATCGCGCGAATGCGGTTCGCCCACGCGAGCGCCTTTCCGAATGTCGCACCCACGAGCAATGCACCCACGAGGCCCGGCGCGTACGTGAACGCGACGGCATCGAGCGCGGAGGCAGTGGCGCCGGCGTCGGCGAGTGCGCGCTCGACGACGGGGACGATGGCCGTGAGATGCGCGCGCGACGCGAGCTCGGGCACGACGCCGCCGAAGATGCGGTGCGCGTCCTGCGAGAGAATGACTAACGAACGAAGGGCCACGTCCTGTCCCGCACCTTCGACCACGGCCGCGGACGTCTCGTCGCACGACGTCTCGATGCCGAGTACGCGCATCACGGTGTGTGCGCGGGCGCGGCGAGAATGTGGAGCCGCACCTGCGGCGGCGATACGCGCATGTGCAGGCCGGCCGTGTCGATGGGCACCAACATGTCGCTGACGGTGTCGTGCACCTCGATCTGGCGGCGCTCGGTATAGACGGCGCTCAACTTGCGCACGGCCTCGCGCGACCCGCGCACGTCGACGCTGTCGGGTTCGACGTTAGGCGGACCCACCAGCCGGAGTCCGCTGTCCGCCGAGATCTCGACGGCCGAGCGGACGGGCACCCGTCGTGATTCGGTGATGCGGACACGGAGCGTCATGGCCGACGGCCGCACGTCGCGCACGCGCGCATCCACGTTGCTCGGCAGGTCCACGTCGCCAGGGCGAAGCGAGAGCGTAATGCGCGCGGCGGTGTCGGCATCGATCACGCGCCGCAGCACCGGCAGCGTGGTGTAGAGCTTGAGGAGGTCGCGGCCGCGCCCGACCACGAGCGCCTGCACCGGCGGCACGCTGTCCACGAGCGTGACGCTCGAGTCGTGCACCAGTGCGACGCGCACGTCGACCCACTCTTCGGTGGGCTCTTCGGCGCTCACCGCCAACCACAGCACGAGCGCGAAGAACACGGCCGCGAGCTTGAGCGGCAAGCGCGCCATCGCCATGGACTGGAGTCGCTGCTCGAGCGAGCGCGCGCGTGCGCCTAACTGCTGCCGCTGGGACGTCGGCAGGGGCGCGGGCGACGAGGGCGGCGGCGCCATGTCAGCGTGCCGGTTCGTCGAGCAGCGTGGACACCAGCGCGCGGTTGGCGTCGGTGTTCCACAGCGTCGCCCCGATGATTTTCTTGCGGATCACGCCATCGCGCCCGATCACGAACGTCTCCGGCACGCCGGTGGTCTGATAGGTCCGCGCGATGGTGCCGTCCGGGTCGTGCAGGACCTGGAACGTTAGGCCGTAGTGCTTCACGAAATCGCGAATCGCCTGCGTCTTCGTCGGGTCGTCGATGCTCACGGCCACGATGTGCAGCCCGCGGTTCGCCATCTTCTGCTGCAGATCCTCGATGCTCGGCATCTCGACGCGGCACGGCACGCAGTACGTCGCCCAGATGTTGAGCAGCACCACTTCTCCGCGATACTGGTCCAGCGACACCGTGCGCGGCGTCGTGTCCAGCGTGACGGCGTGAAAGTCCGGCGCTTCGGAGCCGGCCGTAACCGCGCCCTCGCCGAACAGATGCGTGGCGCCGAACAGCGCGACGGCGACGACGACGAGAAATCCGCCGACGAGACTCCATTGTTGACGTACGGTCATACCTGCTCCCGGCAGCGCTCTCTCAGCGCCGCGATTTCGGCCGCCGGATCGGCGGCGGCAAAGACAGCGTGCCCAGCCACGAACGTGTCCGCCCCGGCGCGCCACACCTCCCGCACCGTGTCGCGGCTGATCCCGCCGTCCACCTCGAGCACGGCCCCGCTCGATGAGGAATCCAGCAGCATACGTGCGCGCCGCACCTTGTCGACGCACGACTGAATGAACGACTGTCCGCCGAATCCAGGATTTACCGTCATGACGAGCAAGAGGTCCAGATCGGCCGCCGATTCCCGGACGGTCTCGAGCGACGTGCTCGGGTTGACGGCCACCCCGGCCAGGCAGCCGAGCTCCTTGATCCGGTTGATCTGGCGATTGAGGTGCGGGGCGACCTCCACGTGCAGGGTGAGCGAGCTTGCGCCCGCCGCGGCGAAGTCGTCGAAATAGCGCTCGGGCTCGACCACCATGAGATGGACATCGAGCGGCAGGTCGGTGATGCGGCGCACGGTTTCGATGACTTTGGCGCCGTACGTGAGGTTGGGCACGAACCGGCCGTCCATGACGTCGATGTGGATCCAGTCGGCGCCGCCCTGCGCGACGCGCTCGATCTCGTCGGCCAGGTGGGCGAAGTCGGCAGACAGGATGGACGGCGCGATGCGGACGCTCATGGGCGGCGGCCGGCGATGGTGATGTCGATGTGGGCGCCGGCGTGGGCCGGGGAGCCGGCCGACGGCGTCTGCGAGATCACTGCGTTAGGCGGCAGGTTGCTCGTGCTGTCGTACGACACGGTGCCCACCACGAAGCCCAGCTGCGTGAGCAGCGCGCGCGCGGCGTTCACGTCCTGGCCGGTGATGTCGGGGATGCTCACCGCGGCCGGACCGGCGCTCACGGTGAAGCTCACCGGCGACGGTACCGGTACGCGCGCGCCGGCCGCGGGGGTGGTGGACAACACCTGGCCTAACGGAGCGTCGTTGTCGGACTGCGTCACGACGCCCACGTCGAGGCCGGCGTTCTCGAGCGTCTGCTGCGCCTGCTGGCGCGTGAGACCCACCAGACGCGGCACTTCGATGAGGCGCTGCCCGCGGCTCACGTCCAGGACCACCGTGAAGCCCGCGGGCTGTTTGCCGCCGGGCAGCGGATTCTGCGCCAGCACGTTGCCCTGGGGCGCGGTGTTGTCGTAGCGCTGCTCGCCGCGTGCCGCCTTGAGGCCGGCCTTGACGAGCATCGCCGTGGCGTCGGCGTACGGGATTCCTGTTACGTTAGGCACCGCGACGTCGGTGGCCGTGAGCGTCGAGGGGAACACGAACAGCGCGACGATCACGTACGCGAGCAGAAATCCGGTAGCGCCAACGACGAGAAAGGGCAGCGGGCGCCGCGCCGCTCCGCGCCAGGTCATCCGCCCACCCGCCGCAATCGCGCCGCGAACGCGCCGTCCACGCCGTGCTTGTGCGGGAGCACGCGCAACCGGCCGGCATCGAGCACCGACGCTGGCACCGCGCCATCCGTCGGCGGCTCGAGGCGCCAGTCAGGATTCTCGGCCAGGAACCGCTCGACCTGCGCGTCGTTCTCTTCGGGCTCGAGCGAGCACGTGCTGTAGATGAGGAGTCCGCCCGGGCGCACGACGGTCGCGGCGGCGCTCAGAATGCTGCGCTGCATGGCCGCCGTCACGGCGAGGTCGGACACTTTGAGCCGCCAGCGCGCGTCGGGATGCCTGCGGAAGGTGCCGGTGCCCGTGCACGGCGCATCGACGAGCACCGCGTCCACCGGACCGATCGCGGGATGCCGAGCGTCGCCCACCATCGGGATCACGGTCGGTGCCTCGAGGCGACGCAGGTTGGTCATCAACCGGTCGATGCGCGATTGCGAGCGATCCATCGCGATCACGTGATGTGCGTCGCGCGACAACTCGAGCGCCTTGCCCCCGGGCGACGCGCAGAGATCGGCGACGACGCTGCCGCGCGGCACGTCCGCGTAGCGCACCACGAGCGTGGATGCCGGGTCTTGCACGAAGAACAGCCCCTTTCGGAACGCGCCTAACTCAACCAGCGACACGCTGCTCGCGAGCTGGATGCTGTCGGTGACGAGCGGCGCGTCCTCGATGCGCACGCCGGCCGACTCGAGCGTTGCCTCGAGCTGCTCGCGCACGATGCCGAACGGACGCAGCACCGTTGCCGGCTCGCTGTTGTTGCAGTCGAGCAAGAGCTCGGTGTCGCGAGCGCCCCAGCGCGCGACCCATCGCGCGACGAGCCAGCGCGGGTGCGAGTGCCTGAGCGCCAGGGCGTCCACCGGGTCGAGCACGTGCGGCAGCGACAGCGCATCGCGCTCGCGCTCGAGGCGGCGCAGCACGGCGTTCGCCAACTTGCTGGCGCCGAGTCCGTGGCGCTGCTTCGCGAGCTCGACGGTTTGCGCGATGGCCGCGTACGCCGGCACGCTGCCCATGTACAGCAGCTGGTCGACGCCTAACCGAAGCAGGTCGATCAGGTCGGGGTCGAGCCGGGCGAGACCGCCGCGCACGCGCGCGTCGAGGTGCGCGTCGATGATCGAGCGACGGCGCAGCATCCCGTAGACGAGCTCCTGCGTCCACCGGCGGTCGCGCGCGTCGAGTCGCGGTGCGCGGCGCTCGAACGCCGGGTCGAGCAGCTCGCCCTGCCTCAAATCCGCGCACAACTCGGCCGCGACCCGCCGCGATTCGGTGACCGCGCCGCCGCCAACCTCGTGCAACACGTGCGTACCCTGCGCGCGCGACCCGGTCACTCCAGAAGTCCCTCCGTGGGAGACGACGGCACTGCTACTTCTCGACGCGGCATCCGTCCGGCGAGATACGCCAAGCGGCCAGCGTCGACCGCGCTGCGCATGGCGGTCGCCATCCGCACCGGATCGGACGCCGCCGCAAGCGCCGTGTTCATGAGGATGCCATCCACACCCTGTTCCATCGTAAGGCAGGCGTCCGATGCCGTCCCGACGCCGGCATCGACGATCACCGGCACCGACAAGCGGTGCTTGATGGTGCGAATCGAGAACTCGTTGAGCAATCCGAGCCCCGAGCCGATGGGCGATGCGAGCGGCATGACGGCGATGGCGCCCGCGTCCTCGAGTCGGAGCGCGGTGACGAGGTCGTCATTCGAGTACGCCATCACCTTGAAGCCTTCGGCGGCCAGCGTGCGCGTCGCCTCGAGCAGTCCCGCCGTGTCGGGCAGCAGCGTTTCCTTGTCGCCGATCACCTCGAGTTTCACCCACTCGTTGAAGCCCGCCGCGCGCGCGAGCCGCGCATAGCGCACGGCGTCGTCGGCCGCGTAGCAGCCGGCGGTGTTGGCCAGCAAAAAAAATCGCGAGGGATCGAGATGGTACAAAATCCCTTCCTCGCGCGTGCGATCGAGGTTCACGCGACGCACGGCGACGGTCACCACTTCGGCGCCGCTCGCGTCGATCGCGCGAACCATCGCATCGTTGGATGCGTATTTACCGGTGCCCACCAGCAGGCGCGACCGGAACTCGCGTCCAGCGATGATGAACGGTGTGTCGAGCTCCCCCCCCTCGGCGGGGCGCGTGGGACTGAGCAGCGTGGTCACTTCACCCTCCTCCAACAAAATGCACGATCTCGATCGTGTCGCCGGTGGCGAGGCGGAGGGCATCGTATTGCGCGCGGTCTCTCAAGATCGTGCGGTTGTGTTCCACGACGACGAGTTGGGGATCGAGCGCGAGCGTGCGCAGGAGGTCACCCATCGTGGAGCCGGCGCGGATGGAGCGCGCCTCGCCGTTCACCACGGGTGTAATCGTCGCGCTACCGACCGTGATGTCGCTCATAGCGGGAAAGATAGTCGGCGGCGGCGCGTTCGGCATCGTTCGCAGCCCAGATTCCGCTGATCGCCGCCACGCCGTGCGCGCCTGCATCGAGCAGGGCGTCGACGTGATGCGGCTTGATGCCGCCGATGGCGATGACCGGCGTCGACATCGCGGATGTGGTCTCGCGCACCAGGTCGAGCCCGCGCGCCGGCTCGTCGGGGTGCGACGGCGTCTCGTACACGTGTCCGACCACCACCCAGTCGGCGCCTTCGTTGGCGGCGCTGGTCGCGTCCTGCACCGAGTGGGCGCTGGCGCCGAGCGGCAAGGTGCCGGCCATGCGGCGGGCATCGGACAGGGAGATCGAGCGCGTGGTGAGCTGCACGGCGGACGCGCGCGCAGCGCACGCGACATCGACGCGGTCGTTGATCACCACCCACGCGCCGGTGCGCTCGCGCACCGCGCCTAACGCAACGGCGATCTCGTACAGCCGGGCCGCGGGGACGATGCGCGACCGGAGGTGGACGGCGCCGCGCGGACCCAGCGCTTCCATCACGCGCCGCGCGCGGCCCAGAAAGTCGGCGCGCGCCAACACGCCGTCGCTGGTCACCGCGTGGACGAGCGGGATCACGGGTTTGCGTTAGGCCCGGTCAGTCCAGCCGGTCGCCCACCGACACGCCGCGCCCCGATGCCCACTCGCGGCTGGCCATCCGCCGCCGGCCGGCCGGCTGGACAAACGCGATCGACACCGCGCCCTCGCCGCACGCCACCAGCATGCCCTCGTCGGTCACCGCCAACACTTCGCCGGCGCGGGGGCCGTGCGGCTCGGCGCTTTCGCTCTCGCTCGGGCCGAAGAGCTTGACGTCGGCGCCGCCAAGCATCGCGTAGGCGCCCGGCTTGGGGTCGTACGCGCGGATGAGCCGCGCCACCACGCCGCATCCCTCCTGCCACGGCACGTGCGCCATCGCGCGATCGATTTTCGTCGCGTACGTGGCCGCCGCGTGATCCTGCGGCCGCTCGCTGGCCTGCCCAACGGCGAGCAGCGTGAGCGCTTCGACCAAGGCGAGCGCGCCTAACTCGGACAGCCGGAGCTCCAGCTCGCCGTAGGTCTCGTCGGCCGCGATCGGCGTGCGCGCCTGCAGGAGGATCGGGCCCGCATCGAGCTCCGGCACCATTTTCATGATGGTGATGCCGGTTTCGATGAATCCGTCGCGGATGGCCGCCTGGATGGGCGCGGCGCCGCGCAGCTTGGGGAGGAGCGACGCGTGCACGTTCACTGTGCCTAACGGAGGCAGGTCGATGATCGCGCGCGACAGGATGTGGCCGTAGGACACGACCACCGACACCTCGGGCTCGAGCGCCGCCAGCTCGGCGAGAAACACATCGCCCCGCGGCTTTTCCGGCTGCAGCACCGGAATGCTCTCGGCTACCGCGACTTCTTTGACGGGCGACGGAACGAGCGTGGACCGCGACCGACCCTGCGCGCGATCCGGCTGGGTGACGACGCCGACGACCTCGAACCCCTCGCCTAACAGCGCGTTGAGCGAAGGGACCGCAAACGTGGACGTCCCCCAGAAGAGGACGCGCACGTCAAAGCTCCTCGTCCCGCCGATGACTGCCCGCGGCTTCCTGCGGCGTCAATTTGCGGACGTGCGAGCGGTCGCCGTCCTTTTGCCTCGCCTTCTCCCACTTCGCGAGCGCCGCGCGGCGCTTCACGAGACTCAAATAGTCGATGAACAATCGGCCGTGCAGATGGTCGATCTCGTGCTGCAGGCATCGCGCGAGCAAGTCGTTCGCATCCACCTCGAACGATTTTCCGTAGCGATCCTGTGCACGAACGATCACGCGCGTCGCGCGTTCGACATCGCCGTAAATCTCCGGGATGGACAAGCAGCCTTCCTCGCCCTTCTCCTTGCCTTCGGCGAGGATGATCTCGGGGTTGATCACGACGAACGGATTCTCGTCGACGTCGATGACCGACAATCGCTCGGTGCGCCCGACCTGCGGCGCAGCGAGTCCGATGCCCTTCGCGGCATACATGGTCTCGAACATGTCGTCGATCAAACGTTGCAGCTCCGGCGTGATCTCGGCGACCGGCACCGTTTCCTGTCGCAGGATCGGCGCGCCCAAGACGTAGATGTCGAGCAAGCTCACGACGCGGAGCTCTCCGTGTCCGCGGTCTTGCTCGAGACGCGCGCGATGCGTCCGCGCTCGATGATGAGACGCGACTCGCCCGACTTGATCGTGATGCGGTCGTCCATGGATGGTGCCGAGGCGCCGTCCTTCACCGTTTGCTTGATGAAGATGACTTCGCCCACGATGCCGCCCGCGGTCACCACCTCATCGCCCTTCTTCATCGCGCGCAGCGCTTCTTCGTGTTTCTTGCGCTGCGTGGACTGCGGCCGCAGGACCCAGAAGTAAAACACCGCTGCCAGCACGGCGAGCTCGATGATGAACACCTTCGAGCCCATGCCGCTTGACGGCGGTGTCGACGATTGCGCGATGGCCGCGGGTACGAGCCAGAGATGTGCGATCATGGTGCCGTGGCGGATCCGGAGTGATATCGGCCGAGCCAATCACGGCTCCAGCCGTCGAAGTTGCCCCCGGCGATGGCGTCCTGCGCCGCCCGCATGAGGGAGACCAGGAAATGTACATTGTGCAGCGACAGAAGGCGCAGGCCGAGTACCTCGTCGGCCACGAACAGGTGGCGGATGTAGGCACGGCTGAACCGCAGGCACGTCGAGCAGGTGCAGTCCGGGTCGAGCGGTCGAGGGTCGATGCGCCAACGGGCATTGCGCACGTTCACGCGTCCGTAGTTGGTGAACGCGGTTCCGGTGCGGCCCATGCGTGTGGGCGCGACGCAGTCGAAGAGATCCACGCCGCGGCGCACGCCTTCCACGAGATCGTCCGGGAATCCGACGCCCATGAGATAGCGCGGACGATCGCGCGGCAACGCGTCGTTCGCGACGTCCAGCACGGCGTACATGTCGTCCTTACTCTCGCCTACCGACAGGCCGCCGATCGCATAGCCCGGCCAGTTGGCCATGCCGCGAATCGTGTGTGCCGCTTCGCGACGCAACGCGGCGTGTGTCCCGCCCTGCACGATGGGAAAGAGCGCCTGCGGACTCGCGCCATCGACGGCGTCGCGATGTGAATCCCACGCCGCCTTGCATCGCGCGAGCCACCGCACGCTGCGTTCGCTCGCGTCGCGCGCGTCCGCGAGATCGGACTGGCCAGGGATGACGTGATCGAGCTGCATCACGACATCGGCGCCCAGGTCGCGCTGGATCTCCATCACGCGTTCGGGCGTGAAGAATCGCCGCGATCCATCGACGTGGCTCCGAAACTCGACGCCGTCTTCGTTCACGCGGCGCATCGTTTCCAGCGAGAACACCTGGAACCCGCCGGAGTCGGTGAGGATGGGGCCGTCCCAGTGCATGAAGCGGTGCAGGCCGCCTAACGAACGCACCACATCCTCGCCCGGGCGCAAGTGCAGGTGGTACGTGTTGGCGAGGATCATCGACGCGCCCACCGCGCGGAGGTCGACGGGGTCGAGTGTTTTGACGGTGGCCAGCGTGCCGACGGCCATGAACGCCGGCGTCGGCACGGCGCCGTGGGGCGTCGTGAAAACGCCGGCGCGCGCCGCACCGGCGACGGCGTGCACCGAGAACGAGAACCCTACCACGTCGGGCGGCCCAGCGGACGATGCGGCGGACATCGCCATCAGAGGGAGTCCGTCACGAGCTGTACGTCCGCGCCGGCCCGCGCGCACGCGTAGAGCACCGTTAGGCGGTGGGTCGATGGGTCGTTCGCGATCACCCGCGGCGGCGGTGCGAGCGAGAGCCGCGCGGCCATGCCGCCGGCGATGTCGTCGAACGTCGCATCGCCCGAACCGCGGCGGATGGTGGCGCGGTCGACGCGGCCCTCCGTGCTGACGGCGAGGTCGATCGTCACGCCGCCGCGGCGCTTGTCGCGCGATCCGATGAGCCGCGGGCACTCGATGACCATCATTTCCGTGAGGCGATTGCGCATCTGGTCGAGCGAAATCCGCGCCGCGGTCTGCGGCGGCTCGTACACGCGCACCGAACCCGATGCGCACGCCGCCGCAGCGCCGGCGAGCGCGATGCCGCTACACGATAACCATCGCGTCGCCGTACGAATAAAACCGGTAGTCCCCATCTATTGCCTCACGGTACGCCCTCATGGTGAGGTCGTAGCCGGCGAATGCGGCCACGAGCATGAGGAGCGTCGACCGGGGAAGATGAAAATTGGTGATGAGTTTGTCCACGCCGTGAAATGTGTAGGGCGGACGGATGAAAATGCGCGTGTCGCCGCGCGTCGCGGTGAACGCGCCACCATCGCGCGTCGTACTCTCGAGCGTGCGCGTCGCCGTGGTGCCGACGGCCCAGATCGCTCCGCCGCGCGCGCGTGTGTCCGTGAGCGCGCGCGCCGCCGCGTCCGTCACCTCGAACCACTCTTCGTGCATCGCGTGTTGGGCGGGATCATCCACCTCGACCGGCTTGAACGTTCCGGCGCCCACGTGGAGCACCACGTTCACGCGCTCGACGCCGCGCCGCGCAATCTCGTCGAGCAGTGACGGCGTGAAATGGAGACCCGCCGTGGGTGCGGCCACCGAGCCGCGCTCGGCCGCATACACCGTTTGATATCGCTCGGCGTCGAGCGCGGTATCAGGGCGCGCGATGTACGGCGGCAGCGGCACGTGGCCGTGGCGCTCGATGGCCGACGCGATGTCGCCCTCGTGGACGCGCAGGCGCACGATGCGCGTGCGACGCTCCGTTTGCTCGAGAATCTCGATGTCGAAGCCGGGCGCGACGGTCATCATTCTGCCGGGGCGCAGCTTGCCGCCGGGGCTCACCATGGCTTCCCAGCGATCCGCGTCGAGCTGCCTGAGCAGCAAGACTTCACCGGGCGCGCCGGATGGTCGAGTGCCTAACAGGCGAGCGCGGAAGACGCGCGTCGTGTTGAGCACGAGCGCGTCGCCCCCGCGCATCAACGTTGGCAGATCGCGAAAGATGCGGTGGGAAATGCGACCGGACGCGCGGTCGACGACCATGAGCTTGCACGCGTCCCGCGGCTCGACGGGCTCCTGCGCGATGCGCGCCGGGTTCAGCTCGAAATCGTAATCCGCGGTGCGCGCACCCTGGGTCACTCCGAGACCGTGATCGTGCTCCGGCGCGTGACGCGGCGTCCGGTGTGATCATCGGACACGGTGACCTCGAGGTGATACGAGCCGGCCGGTGCATTGGCCATGTCGAGCGTCACGTAGTCGACGGCGGCGTCGCGCGCGGGAATCTGCCGCGGGAACGAGAGCGCCACCGAATCGGCGCCGCTGCGCGAGAGGCCGACGGCGTTGGCCACCCCGCCCACGATGCGCGCGACGAGCGCGCCTAACCCGGTGTTCCTGGCGCGGGACACGACGATGGACACGTTGTACGCATCCGATCCGTTTTGGGCCGCGAGGCCGTATGTCTCCCAGAGGAGCGCGAACGGCTTGCCGCGCTCCACGTGGCCGAAGTTCGGCGTGATGTCGAAGTCGGTCCACCGCTCGGGTTCCACGCCCTCGTGCGGCGTCACCTTGGCCGCCACCAACAGGTCACTGAGGCCGAACCCGTGCTCGTCGAGCAGCTCCAGCCGGCTCGCGCCGCGCGCACCGCGCATGGCATCCGGCTGCAGCGCTTCCACGCGATAGAGGAACGTGCCCGGCGCCACCCGCTCACGCCACGTGCGCACCTGGTTCGAATCATCGTGCGCAAAATTCACCACGTGCTGGTCGGCGCGGCGGAACACCGAGTCCGCGCGCCACGTGAATCCCTCGAACACCACCTCGAGCATGCCGCGCACGAGATCGATGCCGCGCAGCATGCGGCCCACCGGCACGTCGGCGGCGACGAACACGTCGCCCGAATCGCCGGGCGCGCGGAATCGCACGGCATTGACGTCGATCGAATCGACGAGATGCGCGTCGCCCGCGTTGCGCCACACCACCGGGATCGTATCGCGCAGCCGCCTAACTTCGCCCTTGTCGAAGGGCTCGAGCGTCACCACGCCGTACGTGGGCAGTTGGTCGAACAGGAACGCCTCGTCGGCCGCGTACCACCAGAGCACGCGGATGTCCTGCACGTGCGTGACGAACGGATCGGGCGGAATCGAGATCACGGCCGGCGGCGGTCCATAGCGCACGTACACCTCGCCTTCATCCGTGTCGGCGCCGTGCAGGTCGAATTCCTCCACACCGAAGCACAGCTCCGCGTACACCACGCGGCTCAGGAACTCGAGCCGGTGCGCGTTGTCGGCCTGCGACCAGAGCGGGTCGGCCATCAGCCAGTACATCCGCTGCAGGTTGAGTTGTTCGGATGGAGGCAGGCCGGCGGTTTCCACCGAATCCTTCGTCGTGAAGATGCGCGACAGCCGGTCGTAGCGCTCGCGCTGGGCGTCGGGCAGCAGCGCGAGTCCCCTCTTGAATGCCGCCGCCGACGCCTTGTCGTCGTCCAAGCGGTGCTCGGCGAGTCCATCGGCCAACCACGCCCAGCCATCGGTCGAATCTTCGTTTAGGCGAACGAGCGCCATGTGCTGCATCTCGACCCAGCGCTTGCGGTCGGCGAGCGCCATGTACGAATGGCGCAGCGCGCTCTCGTTGGACGGACTGAAGGCGAGTGCCTGGGAGAACGACTCCCACGCCTTGAAGTATTCTACCTGGCCCGACCAATCCTGCGCCGCGGTGCGAATGGTCTGGTTGTCGATGAAGTAGCCGATGGTGCGCGGGTCGCGCAGCACCGTGCGGTCTTTGATGTTCTTGAGGACGACGCTGTAGATGTGGCCGTTGGCGCGGTCGAGGTACTGGCGCCAATACGTCATCCCCACCTGGTCCGCCGCGCGCGACACGCCTAACGAATCGTGCGCTTTCTTCGCGAGATTGAGCGCCTTGTCGAACAGCGACGACGCGTGCGACCGCACCGACGCCGAGTTCGACGTCAGATAGAACTTGCCGAGGTCGACGAGATATTCGGGCGATGCACTGTTGTACTTGGTGGCCAGGCGGAGCGATGAATCGGCGAGGTTGAGCAGCGAGTCGTTCGCCGCGCGTTTCATGTAGCCGGTGCGCTTCTCCGCGTTGGACAACCGCCACGCGAGCACACCGCGCTCGTGCCACGTCGCCCCGTCCGTGTGGTTGGTGCGGAGCACCGCGTCCATCGCGTGCAGGGCCGACAACGAGTCGGCGCGCGTCGACATCGTTGGTTGGTGGCTCGTCGCGACGGCTTCCTGCGCGTTCGAGCCCCGGGCTGTGATGGACGCAGCGCCGACGCATAGGCTGAGCACGAGAATCCGGCGCATGCGTTAGCAATACGTACCACCGAGCTCAAAAGTCAAGCGCGGCGTATGGAAGAGACTAGAACAGCGATGCCTGGGGCGCTCCGGACTGGGGCACGGCGTACCCGAGATGCCGGTAGGCATGCGGCGTGGCGACGCGTCCCCGCGCTGTCCGCTGAAGGAAACCGTTCTGCACCAGAAACGGCTCATACACTTCCTCGATCGTCACTTCGTCTTCGCCGATTGCAGCCGCAATCGCGCCCAACCCCGCCGGACCGCCATTCCATTTCTCGATGATCGTCTTGAGAATCCGGCTGTCCATGTCATCCAGCCCGAATTCATCGACCTCGAGCAACTCGAGCGCGGAAGCAGCCACTGCGCTCGTGATCGTTCCGTCTGCTTCCACTTGTGCGTAATCGCGCACGCGACGCAGCAGGCGATTCGCCACACGGGGAGTGCCGCGCGAGCGTCGTGCCAACTCGATCGCACCCGCACGGTCGATCGGCACTTTGAGCACCGACGCCGAGCGGATCACGATTTCCTCCAGATCTTCGACCGGATAGAAGTCGAGGCGTTCGGTAATACCAAAGCGCGCCCGCATTGGCGGAGTCAAGAGGCCCGCGCGAGTGGTGGCTCCGATGAGGGTGAACGGCTCGATCTGCATGGTGATCGTCTGAGCCTTTGGACCCTCGGACAAGCGGATGTCGATCCGGTAGTCCTCCATCGCCGGATAGAGGAATTCCTCGATCACCGCGCGCAGCCGGTGAATCTCGTCGATGAAGAGGATGTCGCCCTGGCGCAGGTTGGTGAGCGGTGCGACGAGATCGGCAGGTTTTTCGAGTGCCGGACCCGAGGTCGTGCGGATGTTGACGCCCAACTCGCGCGCGACGAGCTCGGCGAGTGTGGTCTTGCCGAGGCCGGGCGGACCAGAGAAGAGGATATGGTCGAGCGCTTCGCGGCGGCCGAGCGCGGCGTCGATTGCGATGCGGAGGTTGTTCTTCGCTTTGCGCTGGCCGATGAACTCGGCGAGTCGCTGCGGCCTGAGGGACAGCTCCACGGCCGACTCATCGGCGATGACTTCGGGCGTGGTGATTTCGGCGCGCGCCATGTGAGAAAAAGAGCGAGGAGACGGCGACGGGGGAAGGGGTGAGCGCTGCGGCGGACGGCGGGTGGTTGCGCGGTGCGACCGAAGCTCGTACTTTCGCTCCCATAGGATTCCTTTGGGAGACGGAATCGTGGCCACCCAGCTCGATCTCGTGCGCGGCACGCTGGACATGATGGTGCTTCGGGCGCTCTCGTGGCGCGCGATGCACGGCTACGACATCGCGCGGTGGCTGGAGCGTGTGAGCGACGACGCGCTGCGGGTCGAGGAAGGGTCGCTCTATCCCGCACTGCACAGGCTAGCGGCGCGCGGCTGGGTGACGGCGCAGTGGGGCGTCTCGGAGAACAATCGACAGGCGAAGTACTACACGATCACGTCGGCGGGGCGGAAGCAGCTGCGTCAGGAGACGGAGACGTGGGCTGCGTTCATCGCCGCGGTGGCCAAGGTGCTCGAGGCGCGGCCGGCCTGAGGGCGCGTCGCGCTCGGAGGCGAGTATTCCAATGTCGTGGATTCCTGATCGGTATCGCGATTTGCGCGCGATGGTGGGCGGCGTGAAGCCGGAGTGCGACGTGTCGGACGAGCTGGCGCACCACCTGGCGATGCGCGTGGCGGAGAACGTGGCGCGGGGGATGACGCCGGAGGCGGCGCGGGCGGAGGCGATGGCTCGGTTAGGCGACGTGGACGCCTACGGGCGGGAGGCCGAAGCGATCGACGCGGTGGCGGCGCGGGG
>DASVAC010000134.1:0-47224 GCA_036376535.1 Gemmatimonadaceae bacterium
CGGACTACCTGCACGCGTACCGCACGCTGATTGCGTTAGGCGGCCGGGTGCGGTGGACGGACCTCCGCATGACGCTGGCCGAGCACCCGGAGCCGGTGGCGGCGGAAGGCGTGGTGTGGAGCAACTGGGAGATCTGACGCCGCCGCCTCACGGAAGAAGATCCTGGGCCTGACCTGGAAGCATGGCGATAATGTTCATCCAGGTCCAGCGACGTACGCCGCTGAACCCGCCGAGCAGTTGTCCCAACAGGTTCTGTATCTTGGCGACGCCCAACGGCGCGGCGAGGACTGCATATGCGAGAACGGTTGCGTTGTATGCGAGTCCTAAATTTGCGCCAGAGCGCCACCAGAGGTACAGGATGGCCATACTGGGCGACCGATTCTGTCCTTGCTGGCAGTTTATGCGGCGCGGTACGTGGGGCTGGTTGTGCAGGGCGGTGAGGGCCGCCTTCACTTCGTCTGCATTCCATGCCATTTCCGGCCAGTTGCCGTCGGTTAGATCCAGCGATCCTGCCTGCATCACATCTTTCGAGCTGATGGTGATCGAGGTGCCTCCGTGAATCACGGTTACTTGAGGCATTGGCGACTCGGTTACAGGTAAGAAGGCGACTTCAGTGGGCAGTGTGGAGAGCGCCGCGCGAGGCGAGAACCATATTCGGACGCGTGCAGAATCGGATGGCCCTGAACGCGACCCGATAGTACTAAAATGCGACACGTTCGCTACGGATGACACGTCGGTGACGATGTTGCCGACGCGGACCCTCGCATCGATGGTCGTGATCTCACCAAAAAAGGAGAAACGCTCATGCGCTGGTCATTTCTAACGATCGGCGCGCTCGCCCTCGGCGCCTGTAAGAACGACGCCCGCTCTCCGCTGCGACTCGTCGATCTCGCCGGCAATTGGAAGATGACGGCGACGAACGCAGCGAACGACTCGACGCTCGTGACCTACCTGATGACGGCGACCCCTGACACCATCGGTTGGTCCATTCTCTATCCGAATCACGCGACGCCGATTGCCCTGCGCGTACGCATCGATGCCGACAGTGTCATCATGGATGCGGGGCCGTACGCCAGCACAGCCCGCACGGGCGCGACGGTCACAATTCATGGCGTAGTCCACATGCGCGGCGGAAAGCTCGTCGGCACCGAGTCGGCGTCCTATAAGGTCAACGCGACCGAGTCTGTGGTGCACATCAAATTGGAAGGAACGAGAGGCGGATAACCGCACGCCTAACGCTCCGCCTAACGGATGGGGCATGCTGGCGTACGACGAGTGGGTAGGTGACGGGCTCTTCGGCTATCGAGAGCGCATCGCTAGCGTCCTCAGCCACACGCTGAGAGCTAACGCGCCCGCAGCGCGTCACACGAGATGGATCGTCACCCCGCTCACGCTTCGATGCTGAGGGACCCCGGCAATGCGAACCGCCACGATCAGCCGTCTCGCCTGCTCCATCGGCGCGGCCACACTCGCCGCGCTCGCCGCTTGTAACGGCGACAACCCAACCGAACCACGCGTCGTCATGCCGACGATCGCGCCACCGACGGCGCTCGCCGGCGGATCCATCACGGTCACCTATTGCGCCACGCAAGCGCCGATCTGGTCGGCCGAGCAGGACGGCTCGGGCACGTGGAAACGCGTGCTGCCCACGAGCGGGACCACGTTCGTCTATACGTTCACGACCGGGAAGGGCGGCGTAGCCACCGTAAAGAAGTCGGGCAGCGGCTTCAGCCTCGATGTCGTGTTCGCGACACTCGCCGACTTTGGCGGACAAACGAAATCGACGATCCTCGGCTGTCCCGGCACCAAGATCGTGAACGGATCCGTTGCTAACGTTCCAACCGGACAGGTCGCATCTGTCGACCTCGGCACGGCAGCCACGTTCCTGTTCGGCGGTGGCCCAACGACGTTCACGCTCAACAACGTGCAGAACGGTCCGCGCGACCTCCTCGCGGCGCGCTCGAATACCTCGCTGTTGGTCAACAGCATCATCATCCGTCGGTCGCTGAATCCGACGAGCGGATCGACGCTGCCTGTTCTCGACTTCGGATCCTCGGCAGCATTCCCTCCGGCGACCGCGAAGGCTACGGTCAGCGGACTTCCCACCGGCGCCAAGGCGTCCGTCGCCGTTCTCTTCTTCAGCCCGCGCGGGACCGGAGCCGCACTCGCCGCCGCGAGCAACGTGGCGAACGTATCGATACCGTACGAGGCGATTCCGATTGCCAAGCTCGTGACAGGGGAGTTCCAACTGCTCGCCGGCACGACGTCGCCAAGCACGACCACGACCAGACTCACCGGCGTCTGGCTCCGGACCATCGTCAATCGCCCGCTCGCCTTCGGACCGGCACTCCCGACCGCGACGATCTCGTCCGCCGCGACCACGCCATATTACCGGCCGAAGGTCGCGCTCGCCTCGCAGGCGCAATACAACAAAGCGATCAGTGTGACGTATTCGCAGAGTGCCGTCGCGCGCACTGCTTCGGTATTCGCCACAGCCGCCTACTTCGGTGCGGTACCGACAACGTGGAGTCTCGCGCTGCCTGACCTGCACGCGGTCTCGGGATTCCTCACGACGTGGGCACCCGAGAATGGCAAGGCTACCAATTGGAACTTGCAGGCCTTGGGTGGAACGCTGCCGTTCTTCAGCACGAGCCCAACGGATGGGAGCACGTTCCTCTCTGCAGGCCGCTCCGGCTCGCTCACCTCGCCGTGATTCGATGAGCAGACGCCCGCTTCCGATGTATCGGGAAGCGGGCGTCGCCCCGGTGCTGCCTCGACGGTACATTATCGGCTATCATGTATCCCGACGACGCATCGATCGTTAGGCGATCGCGCCGCTGGCGTCACCAGAGCGAGTGCCACGCCTCGCGCGCGGTGATGTTCCGCAGGTACGTCAGCTCCTCGGGCGCGAACGGCGACGGCAGCAGCCCGAACGTGGTCCACACGCGCATGTCGCCCACCGTGTTGTCGACCGCCAGCAGCTCGAGCAGACTCGTCGTGACCGGCGGATGCGGCAGCACGCGCTGCGCGGCGGCGATCACCGGGTGAAGCACCACCACCGGCACCGGGATCAACACGCGCTGCGCGTGCATCGCGAGCAGCACGCGCTCGATCATCTGCCGGAGCGTGAGTGCCGCCGGCCCGCCCACGGGATAGGTCTGCCTAACGGCGTCGGCGCGCTCCAGCGAGAGGGCGATCACGCGCGCCACGTCGTCCACCGCCACCGGCTGGAATTTCGCGGTGCCGCCGCCCGGCACGGGATACACGAGCGGCGAGAGACGCACCAGCCGGGCGAGCACGTTCACGAATTCGTCCTCGGCACCCACGATCACCGACGGACGCAGCACCGTCCAATCGAGATCGCTCGCGACCACCGCGTCCTGCGCCGCGCCCTTGCTGCGCAAGAACCGGTACGGCGACGCACTCGACGCGCCGTTCTGCGACATGTGCACGAAGCGCCGCACACCCGCGGTGCGCGCTGCGTCGAGCAGTGCGATCGTCGCGGCCGCGTTCACATCCTCGTACGACTCGCCGTGCTTCTCGATCGCGATGGCGGCGAGATGTACCACCGCGTCCGCGCCGCGAACCGCCGCGCGTACGGTGTCCGCGCTGCGAAGGTCGCCCAACACGAGCTGGACGGGAACGCCCGCCAACCGACGCTCGGCCTTGGTTGGGCTGCGCGCGAGCGCACGCACCGTCCATCCGCGCTGCGTGAGCTCGCGACACGTGTGCGAGCCCACGAGACCCGCGGCACCGGTCACCAGCACCATGCCTTGGCCCACCCGTTCGGCGGGCGCGGGCTCAGGCTCGGGCGTCGCCTGTGTGGTTGGACCTCCGGCCGTCTCCAAAGGAACGTCCTTCATCGGCCCACCTCCGTCGACTCGTGACCAGCGTTCGGCTCGCGATCTTCGTGGTGACGTACGTCCTCATTGCTGCACAGCAAGTCCCGGGCGTGCGGCTGAATCGGCCGGCGGCATCCCTCGTGGGTGCCGTCGCCATGGTGGTGTTGGGCGGGCTGGCGCCAAGTGAAGCGTATGCAGCAATCGACATCGACGTCATCGTGTTCCTGCTCGGCGTCCTGCTGCTGGTCGGCTACCTCGACCTGGGCGGATTCTTCGATTGGGCGGCGGTGTGGATCGCGCGCCGCTTTCGCTCGCCGCACGCATTGCTCGCCGGCATCATCGTGGCGAGCGGCCTGCTGTCCGCGGTGTTTCTGAACGACACCGTGTGCCTCGTGTTCGTGCCGCTCGTCCTCGCGGCGCTCGAGCCGCTCGGCGCGCCGCCGCTGCCGTATCTGCTCGGCATTGCATTCGCGGCCAACGTCGGGAGCGCGATGACGATCACCGGAAATCCGCAGAACATGTTGATCGGCATCTCGAGCGGCATCGCGTACCGGGACTTCGTGGCGCTGCTCGCGGTGCCGTCGTTAGGCGGACTCGCGATCGTGTACGGCGTGCTGGCGGTGATGTTCCGCCGCGAGCTCGCGCGGCCGTTCGCCGCGGCGAGCGCCCCCGCCGGCGGTCGAGCCATGGATCGCGGACTGGTTGCGCGCGCGCTGGTGCTGTTCGCCGGTGCGCTGGCCGCGTGGCTCGCCGGATTGTCGCTGCCGGTGGTCGCGATCACCGCCGGCACGCTCATGATCGCGGTCGGCAATCGCGATCCGGCCGAAGCGTTCGCCAAGGTCGAGTGGTCGCTGCTGCTCTTTTTCGCGGCGCTGTTTGTGGTGATGCGCGGCGTCGAGTCGGCTCCGGTCTTCGTGGATCTCACGACGCGCGCGGCGTCGACGCTGCACGGGGCGCCGTGGCACGATGCGTCCGTCGCGAGCGCCGCGATGACGGCGCTGTCGAACCTGGTGTCCAACGTCCCGGCGGTGATCCTCTGGCGCCCGGTGGTGCCGCACCTGCCTAACGCACGGTTCATCTGGCTGGTGATGGCGATGAGCTCGACCTTCGCCGGCAATCTCACGCTGCTCGGCTCGATGGCCACGCTGATCGTCGCCGAGCGTGCGGCGGCGCGCGGGGTGGCGCTGCGATTCGGCGACGTGCTCAAGGCCGGCGTGCCCGTCACGCTCCTAACGCTGGCGTGGGGCGTGGTGATGCTCGTGTGGCTCGCGCGCTGAGTGCGCGACGCCACGCTCGTGTTACGACTTGCGGTGTTCCCCGGCGTCCCGCTTGGTCACGTAGCGCTGCCACGCATCCCAGGTGCCGCCGGCCACGACGCGCCAGATGAGAATGAACAGACCGAGCGATAGGAAGAGATGCACCCATCCCGGTCCGGAAAATGCGAACGTCATCACGGCCCAAAACACGAGCATGGCAATCGCGACGGGATACGCCGCGATGTACACGAATCCTTTCTTCCCAGCGGTCGTCATCTGAATTGACTCGCTCCGAAGTGAACGCTACATTGCGAGCGACAATGGGACGAAGAGCTCACATTTTTGAGCCAACAAGTCTCTCGAGTGGGTTCGATAAACTTTGTTTGACGTCATGCCCCAGTGCGGGGAAGGCGAAAGGCAGGGTGAGGACCTCATACATTCGACGGGGCTTCAAAAATCCTCTTCGTTCCAGTTTCTCGAGCCCCGCCCCGCGGCGGGGCTCGTTTTTTTCAGGGTGTTCCGGGAACTTTCGTGAAAGATGAAGTGACGGCTCTGGCTCCTCTCGAATTCGCGGTGGTGGCAGACCGCTGGTGCGCGTGGAGGGCTTCCTCGCTCTGTTGTGAAGGATAACTACAAGGAAACTGCAGGGATAACTACAGGCATTGCTCTGCTGCGCGAGGGAAGAACGATCACAATGGCGAGAGCAGTTTTTTTGTTTTTGAAAAAGGCAGATTCAATCGATGCGTGCCACGGTTGCCATCGACTGACCTGACGACGAGGCTCCATCTCGCGCGGGCAACTTCCCGTGGTCCGTCATTCGTTGTTCGTTTCGTGCTTTCCTACCCGTGGTCCGTCGTTCGGAGTGCGTCATCCGGCGACGGCCGTGGCCGGCTTCTCAGTCGCATCATGGTGTGCGACGCACTGGTCACGAACAACGACGGACGGACGACGGGTAGGAAAACACGAAACGAAGTACGAATGACGGACCACGGAGAGGCCGCACTCGTTGCATTGATCGGTTGAACCGGCCAAACAAAACAACACGTCTATTCAGTCGCAGCAGTGCGCCCCCGCAGTGGAGCAATGCCCGTAGTTATCCCTGTTGTTATCCGTGTCGTTATCCTTCACAACAAAGCGAAGAAGCCTTCCATGCGCGTCCCGTCAGCCACCACGTCGCGCTCCCACCGGACATAGGCGCCGAGGTGTACCGACCCGTCGCCTGATTTTCGCGAAATTCCCCCAAGCCCATCTTGCTGAAGGGCTCGAGCTCCAACCACACCGGTGAGGCTCGTTTTTTCATCCGCTCACCGTTCGCCGCCCGCGCATGAGCTCCCAGAAGATGCGCGGTGCCGTGGGACGCCTCCAGATCCACGACGCGACCATCCCCAGCGCCCATAGTGCATACACCACGGCCACCTCTTCGCGCCATTCCGCCATGAGAAACTGCGCCAGCCACAGCACGAACAGGCCGACGGCGTCCCACCAGTGGAGCCGCATGCGCGACAAGAGCAGCGCCGCCACCACGCTCTGCACCACCGTGAGCAGAATCTCCATCCGCTGCGTCGGATCGAGCGGCAGCGAATGCGGTCCGCCGCGCGCGATCGAGAACACGATCGGAATCGTGGCGGCGAGCACCGTCCATTGATTGACGTTGCTCGACACCATGTTCATGAGCGCCATGGGCGCTGTTTTCACGCGCTTGGCCCAGTGGAACGCCGACACCTTTTCCGGAAACTCGCTCAGGAACGGCGCCACCCACTGCACGAACACGAACTCGCTCACGCCGAACGAAGTCGCCACCGCGAGCATCGAGTCGAGAAACGGATGCGCCGTGAAATAGATGAGCGCCCCGCCTAACAGAAACAACGAGCCGATCGTGATCGGCTGCCACCTGCCGGGCCGGCTGTACGCCCAACGCGAGACCGCCGATGCCTGGTCGAGCGATTCCTCATCCTTGGGCGGAAACCGCCAGAGGATCGCGAGGTACACGACGTACATCGCCACGAGCACGACGGCGTCGATCAGGTCGAGCGTCCCCTTGTGCCAGATCCACAAGAAGTAGACGAGCGGCGGCACCGTCGCGATGATCTCGACCGAGTGCTCGTCGTGCAGGTGAATCGCCTCGAGCGCGCGGCCGTGGCGGCGCCTGCCCAACGCAGCGACGAAGTAGATGAGCGGCCAGCCCACGCCGACGAGCAGCCGCACCGCGCCGGTGAAATTCGCGATCGCGAGATGCGATTTGCATCCGGCCGCCGGCGCCGTCACGAAGCAGCTCGCGGGATCGTGTCCCGCCTGCCATGCGATCACGGCTTCGACCGCCAACTCGGGCAGCGTTTGGATCCATGCGAGGATCGCGAGCGCCAATCCCTGCGCGATGAGAAACTGCGCTGCCTCTGCCGCCCATGCGACGAGGAACGCGCTGAGCAGCATGCTCGGGAAGGTCCAGAGTGCCGACCATGCTGCGCTGCCGACGGTCGCCGCCGTCGCAAGAGCGACCTTGACTTTCAACCGCCGCCGTCCGTATTAACACAAATGCCTCGTTCGCGGGGCGGTTTCATGTGCGGAACATAGAAGCGCGGCGCGGCCGACTCAAGCGGTTCCACGGGAACCCACCGTCGGCACGCCGCGTTCGTTCGACGCGTCCCAACATCCACAGTCATGCCACGAGTCACCGTTACCCGCCGCCTCACATTCAACGCGGCCCATCGTCTGCACAATCCGGAGTTGAGTGACTCCGAGAACCGGTCGCTCTTTGGACCGTGCAACAACGCCAACTGGCACGGCCACAACTATCGACTCGATGTGTCGGTCACCGGCGACATCGAGGCGAAGTCCGGCTACGTGATGGACCTCAAGAAGCTCCGCGACGTGGTCGAAGAGCATCTGGTCGACAGGATGGACCATCGCAATCTGAACATCGACGTCGATTTCATGCAGGGCATCAATCCGACGGCGGAGAATCTCGTGGTCGCATGTTGGAACGTGCTGGCGCCCGTGATGCGGCCGGCGACGCTTACCCGCCTGCGCCTCTGGGAGACGGACAACAACTATGTCGAATACGAAGGACAGTAAGGCAGCGCGGGTGGATGGGACCATCGGCCGGGCGTATCTCGAGGCGGATGACGACCAGACGCCCGAGCATGCGCCGGAGCTCGAGTCGATCGTGCACCGCTTCCTCCAGCTCTTGGGCGAGGATCCCGATCGCGAGGGGTTGCTCAAGACACCGCTGCGCGTGGCGAAGTCGCTCACGTGGCTGACGCGCGGCTACGAGATGGACGTGCGCGACGTGGTGAACAACGCGGTGTTCGAGGAGTCGCACACGAGCATGGTGATGGTGCGCGACATCGAGCTCTATTCGCTGTGCGAGCACCACATGCTGCCGTTCTTCGGCAAGGCGCACATCGCGTACATCCCCGACAACAAGATCGTGGGGCTGTCGAAGCTGCCGCGCATCGTCGAGGTGTTCGCGCGCCGGCTCCAGGTGCAGGAGCGCCTAACGGAACAGATCGCGCAGGCCATCCAGGACGTGCTCAACCCGAAAGGCGTGGGCGTGGTGATCGAGGCGTACCACCTCTGCATGATGATGCGCGGCGTGCAGAAGCAGAATTCGCAGACGGTGACGTCCGCCGTGCGGGGCATCTTCCGCAACGACGCGCGCACGCGCGAAGAGTTTCTGTACCTGGCGCACGGGCACACGCCGCCGGTCCGGTGACGAGCGGGACTGAGCCCGCGCCCGATGCGAACGCGGCGGCGCTGGCGGGGCGGGGCGCCGTCGTCACCGGGGCGTCGCGCGGGATCGGCCTGGCCATCGCGCGATCGCTCGCGGCGGCGGGCGCGCGCGTGGCGATGCTCGCGCGCGGCGCCGACGCGCTCGCCCACCGATCGGCTGAGTTAGGCGGGGCCGCGCTCCCCGTTCCCTGCGACGTCACCGACGCCGCGGCCGTCGGGCGCGCGATGCAGGTGATCACCCTCGCGTTCGGCGGCGCGCCCGACATCCTCGTCAACAACGCCGGCATCTTTCACCCGCGCCCGTTGGCGGACATCACGCCCGACGACTTCGCCGCGTCCATCGCCGTCAACTTGAACGCGGCGTTCTATCTCGCGCACGCGGCGTTAGGGCCGATGCGGGCGCGCGGGCGGGGCCACATCGTGACCATCGGTTCGGTGGCCGACCGCGTGGCCTACGCGGGCAACGGCTCGTATTCGCCGGGCAAGTTCGGCGCGCGCGCGCTGCACGACGTGCTGCGCGAGGAGCTGCGCGGCACCGGCGTGCGCGCGACGCTCGTGTCGCCCGGCCCAACGAACACCGACATCTGGGGCGACCTTCCGGGTACCGGCCGCTTTCCGCCGCGCGAGGCAATGCTCGACGCCGAATCCGTGGCTGACGCGGTGCTCTACGCGGTCACGCGCGCCGAGGCGGTGAACGTGGACGAGCTGCGGCTGTCGGCGAGCTGACGTCCCGTGTTCATCGAGGTCGTGGACGCGTTTCGCTGTCCGCGCCCGCACGAGCTCATGTGGCTCGTGGCGTCGGCCGACCGGCTCGAGGACCGTGATATCCTCACGGGAGAGCTGGGCTGTCCCGTCTGTGGTGCGCGGTACCCGATCGTCAACGGTGTCGCCGACTTTCGACCCGCCGGCGCGCGACTGCCCGCGCCCGCCGCGCCGGCGGCGCCGGCCGAGTTGCCCGAGCGGGCGATCCGCGCCGCCGCGCTCCTGGGCCTAACGGAACCCGGCGGTCTGGTGGTGCTCGCCGGGGCGTGGGGCGACGCCGCCCACGAGGTGGCCGCGCTCGTCGAGCGCATCCACGTGCTGGCGGTCGATCCGTTAGGCGACGTCTCGAGCGGCTTCGGCGTGTCGGTGGTTCGCGCGCCCGGCACGCTGCCCATGCGGCCCGAGTCCGTTCGCGCCGCGGCGCTCGACGACGCGCACGCCACCGCGCCCTTCCTCGAGTCGAGCGTGGCCGCGCTCAAGCCGTCGGGCCGGCTGCTCGTGCCCGCCGGCGCGTCCATCCCCGCCGGCATCGTCGAGCGGGCGCGCGACGCGCACGACTGGTTGGGCGAAAAACACGATCTCACCGCGCTCGCGCGCGCCCCCAAGCCCTGACGTCAAGCGCGCGTCACGCGTCGGCCGCGGCGTCGCTCTCGGCGTAAATCCGGTCGATGAGCGCCTTGAACTTCTTGTCGATCACCCGACGCCGCACCTTGAGCGTCGGCGTCAGCTCGCCCGAGTCCACCGTGAAGTCGCGGTCCAACAGCGCCATTTTTTTCGGCATCTCGAAGTGCGCCAGGCCCGTCAACTTGCCCAACACTTCCTTGTCCATCTTCGCCTTGACCATCGGTTGGGCAAGGAGTTGTTTGTGGTCGGCGTAGAGCAGGTTCTTGATCTTGGCCCACTTCTCGAGTTGCTCGAAGTTCGGCACGACCAGCACGATCGGGAACTTGCGCTGGTCGCCGATCATCACCGCCTGCGACACGTACTTGTTCAGCTTGATGTGATTCTCGATCGGCTGGGGCGCGATCTTCTTGCCCCCCGCGGTCACGATGAGGTCCTTCTTGCGATCGGTGATGCGCAGGAAGCCGTCCTCGAGCACGCCGATGTCGCCGGTGTGGAACCACCCGGCCTCATCGATGGCCTCGTGCGTCGCCTCCGGTTTCTTGTAATAGCCCTTCATCACGTTGGGCCCGCGGCACAGGATCTCGCCGTCCGGCGCGATGGCCACCTCGACGCCCGCGATCGGCGGCCCGACGGTGCCGATGCGATAGCGGTCCGGCGTGTTCACCGCGATCACCGGCGACGTTTCCGTTAGGCCGTAGCCCTCGAGGATCACCAGCCCGGCGGCGTAGAAGAACGTGTTGATCGCCGGTGCCAGCGGCGCGCCCCCCGACACGAAATACCGGAGGCGGCCGCCCACCCGTTCGCGCAGCTTCGAGAAGACCAGCCGGTTGGCGATCGCGTACTGCGCGGCCAGCAGCGGATTCGGCGTGCGGTCCTCGAGGCGCACCTTCGCCCAGCGCTCGCCCGCCGCGCGCGCCCAGAAGAACACACGCTTCTTGAACGCGCCGCTCGCCAACGCATTCTCCAACACGCGCGCGTAGATCTTCTCGTACACACGCGGCACCGCGACGACCAACGTTGGGCGAATCTCCGTCATGTTCACGGTGATCGTGTCCATCGACTCGACGTACGCGATCGACACGCCGGTGGCGAACATCAGGAAGTCGAAGTGCCGCTGCAGCACGTGCGACAGCGGCAGGAAACTGAGCGACACATCCTGGTCGGTGATCGGAATGACCTTCGCGACGGCGGCGACGTTCGATGCGAGGTTGCCGTGCGTCAGCATCGCGCCCTTCGGCTCGCCCGTCGTGCCCGACGTGTAGACAATCGTGGCCACCTGATCCGGCGCGACGGCCATCGCATCCTCGCGATACCGCGCGGCCGCACCCGGTGTCTCGGTGGACGCGCCGCGCGCCTCGAGCGCCGCGAGCGTCATGTCGATCCCGTTGCCGCTCACGTCGTCGAAGGCGATCACCCACTTGAGGGCGGGCAGCGATGCGCGCACCGCCGCGATCTTCTGCGCCTGCGCCGTGGTGGACACGAAGATCGCCACCGTTCCCGAATCCTGCAGGATGTACGCGATCTGCTCGTCGGGCAGCGTCGGGTAGATCGGCACGTCCAGGTAGCGGGCCGTGATGCACGCATAGTCGGCGATCGCCCACTCGGGGCGGTTCTCGGCGAGAATTGCGACCACTCCCCCGTTAGGCACGCCGAGCGCGCGGAGGCCGAAGGCCGTGTGGCGGACGCGCGCCGCCAGCGTGCGGTGGGAGATCGGCTGGTACGCGCCGCCCACCTTCACCTGCATGGCGTTAGGCCGGTCGTAGCCCTCGACGGCGTCGAAGAAGAGACGCGTGAGCGTCGTCGGCGTCAGGTGCGCGTCGCGTGTCGTCGCAGCGTTCGACTCGGCCGTCACGGTCATGACCACCTCGGTCGTCGTGGCGCGCGCTCCGCCGCCCAAGGAGCGCCGCTCAGTGGACGTTGATGCGCCTAACGTACGTCACAGGACTGCCCGCCGGGAGCCCGCCCGGTGCCGTCGCGCTCACCTGCACGACGAGCGAGTCGTTGAACGCATGCGTGAACGGCGTGAGCTTGAGCCCCAGGTTGGTGCTGCCGTTCGCGTCGGTCGTATCCACCAGCTGGGCGACGGTCTGGTTTTTCACCACCTGTACGTTGGTCGAGTCCGTGTTGTCGTACGGCGCGGGGTGCACGATCGTGTAGTGCACGGCGTACCTCGGCACGGCGACCGAATCCGTCAAGTGCAGCAAGCGCACGCGCAGCGTCAGCACCGTGTCCCGCAATCCGCCGGCGAAGCTGAAATCGACGCTGTCGCGCGCCGAATCCTCCGCCAACATCACCGAGGGCGTGTCGACCACCGCGATCGTGTCGGGAATCGACTGCAGCCCCGCCGCCGTGGCCACCACCAGCACGCCGGGTACGAGCGAATGGCCGACCACCACGCCTAACGCAGGATCGACGGTCACCGCGCCCGTCGAGTCCACCGCCAGGAACGACACCGGGATGCCGCCGATGCTGTCGTTCTTGTAGTTGAACACCGTGACGTGCAGCGGCGCCGCGTGCCCGAGGCTGTCGCGCAGCGTGTCGCCCAACAGCACCGATGGCGATGCCGGCGCGTCGAGTTGGATCGCGACCGGCGTGTTCGGGTTCGTCCCGACCTCGTTGCACGCCGCGGCCACCGCGGCGATCAGGAAGGCGATCCCCGCCGCCCGGAGGGAGCGCCGCATCACTCGAACCGCGACGCGAGCTCGGTGGCGAGGTTCACGTACGCCTGCGCCGCCGCGTCGGCCGGCGATCGCAACACCACCGGTTGGCCCGCCGCGAACGCATCGGCCGCCGCCGTGCTGCGCGGAATCACCAGATCGAACACCATGTTGCGCGGGAGATGCTTCCGTACGTACTCCGACACGCGCACGCTCGTCTCGCTGGTCTCGTCGTACATCGTGAGCACGAGTCCGTCGAGCGTGAGCTCGTCGTTAGTCGTGACGATGTCCTGGATGCCGCGCAGAATCTGCGGCGTCGTCTGCAACGCCAACGGCTCCGCCTGGAGGGGCACGATCACGTGCTGCGATGCCGACAACACGCGCTCCACCGTCGGGCCCAGGCCCGGTGGCGTGTCGACCACGACCACGTCCGTGCGCTGACGCGCCATAGCCAACAAATCGGGAAGCACCGTCGATTCCTCCATGCGATGCTGATACGCGACGTGATTCGTGGCCGCGCTCACCGTCCCCGCCAGAATCACGCGCAGCCAGGGCAGCGCAGTGGGGAGGATGATGTCGCGGAGCGTCTTCTCTCCCGATAGATAATCGGAGATTCCGACCGTGACATGGTCCGCGCGCAGACCGACGCCGTAGCGCACGGCGCCCTGTGGGTCCACGTCCACGAGCAGCGTCTTCATGCCGCGCCGAGCGAACGCCGCCGCGAGATTCACCGCGGTCGTCGTCTTGCCGACACCGCCCTTCTGGCTGACTACGGCGAGAACAGTTCCCACTCGCTATTCCGTGCCGGAGTCCGGACCGATGCCGCTTCTGATCTGCTCGATGGTTTGCCGGGCGTGTTGCACCCAGCGCTCGGCTTCGGCCGTGGACGGTGGATGCTCCAGGAACGCCGTGAGGTGACGCTCGGCGCCCTGGCCGTCCCCGCGTTTGAGCAGCAGGTAGGCGAGTCCGTAGTGCGCGCCGCTCAATTGCGGATCGATCTCGAGTGCACGGCGATAGCAGCGGATGGCATCGTCCAGGCGTCCGGTGCGGGAATACGCGATCGCCATGTTCTGGAGGATGCGCTGATCGTTGGGCTGGTCGCGCAGCGCAAGCCGGTACGACGTGAGCGCGGCGTCGTAGTCACCCTGGCGCTCCAGCGCCAGCGCTTCGCTCAAGTAGTCGAGACGTTGGGGTCGCGGCGTGTGCGCCGTTCCACCACCCGTCAAGCGGCTCCACCAGGACATGCGGTTGCGTCTAGAGTCGAGTACTTGGGTGGGATGGGGGCGCACCACGACGGCGCGGTGCAGGAATGCGCACCCGGCCTACTGTCGAGGGCAACTTATGCAGGCCCACGCGACGCGGCAACCGCGCTGTCGGGCGCGAGCGCGCGACGGTAGCTTATGCGACAGAGGCGAAGTCGGCAGCGAACCCTGGAGGACACGTGGCGCCACGACGCAAACCCGCAGACCGGACGCGCGGCGTGTTCGAGGTCGATTGGCCGCTCTTCGGCGAGCTGTCGCGCGCGCTCGCGCTCAAGGTCGCCCGCACGTACGATCCCGAAGTCGTGGTGGGCATCGCGACCGCCGGCGTCATTCCCGGTGCGGTGATCGCCGCGATCCTCGGCCGCGAGTTCCACTCGATCGTGGTGAGCCGCCGCTATCACGCCGAGTCGGTGCGGGAGACGCCGGCCATCCTCGGCGTGGCGCCGGCCGAGGTGCGCAATCGTCGCGTGCTGTTGGTGGACGAGACGTGCGACACGGGCGAGACGATGCGCATGGCCGTCGCCGCGATCGTGAACGCGGGAGCGGCCGACGTGCGCACCGCGGTGGGATTTCGCACGGGTCCGTACGAGCCCGATTTTTCGGCGCTGGAAACGGAGAGCACGATCGTGCTCCCGTGGGACGAGGACCTGCTGTCGTCCGTGTCGTGACGTTGCGTTAGGCTGGCGCGCGGCCGCCTAACGCAAGGTCACTCGACGGCGGCGACGATGGCGTCGTACGGCTCGCCCTGCTCCATCCGGTCGTACACGAAGCGCATCACGTCGCCGTTGCCGAGGAGGAAGCGGCAGCGGTCGTGGCCGGCGGAGCGGCACTCCACCTCGAGCACCGCGAGCGGCACGTCCGAGAAGCGGCCGAAGAAATCCGCCAGCATCCCTATCGTGAAGTGACACCCGGGTTGGTCGAGGTGTTCGGCCGGATCCGCTTCGCCCCAATCGTCGGTGTCCACCGTGGCGACCGCGTCGCGCAGCGAGCCGATTTCAAGCGTGCCCCACCCGGCCAACCGAAAGTACTCGGACGCGCGGCGCTGGAATCGCTCGAAGTCGAGATCTTCGGGCGCGCCGTCGCCCCGCTCGTGCAGCCAGGCGCGAAATGCTTCGAACACGGTGGCGCCGCCGGCATATCCCGCTTCCTGCAGCGCGGCGGCGGCGGACGGCCCCACGTCGCGCAGGAGCGCGGCCCGCAACGCTTGCATCGCGGGTCGGCTCACGGCCAGCAGCGCGTGATCGGCGAGGTTGATGGTGTCGGCCATGTCGTGCCTCGTGTGTTGGACGAGTGGGCGCTCGAGCTCCGGCGCCCAAGTTACTGGTTTTTAGGCTCGTCTCCAGCGCGGCGCAAGAGCTCGGCCTCATCGATGATCTCGACGCCGAGCTCCCGCGCGCGATCGAGTTTACTGCCGGCGTCGCTCCCCACGACCACGAAACTGGTGCTCTTGGATACCGACGATGTCACGTGCCCGCCGGCGTTCTCGACCAACTCCGTTGCCGCCTTCCGCGACAGTGTGGGCAGCGTACCCGTGATGACGACTGTCTTGCCGGTGAGGCTACCGGCGCCGTTGCCCGCCGCGCCGTATTTGCCGGCGGGTTCGATGAAGTTCACGCCCTGCGCGCGCAGCTTTTCGATGAGGTGCTTCGTGGTGTCGTTCGCGAAGTAGGTGGCGACCGATCGCCCGATGATGTCGCCCATGCCCCGGACCGACGTGATCTGCTCTTCGGTGGCTTGCGCGAGCGCGTCGAGCGTGCGGAAGTGCCGCGCCAGTACCTGCGCCGCCATCTCGCCCACGTGCAGGATCCCGAGGCCGTTGAGCAATCGCGACAGCGGCTGACGCTTCGCCGCGGTAATCGCCGCCACGAGATTCTCGGCGCTCTTTTGGGCGAAGCGCTCGAGCGTCACCAATTGCTCGACGGTGATCGCGAAGATGTCGGCGAAATCGTGAATGAGACCGGCGTCGATGAACTGGCGGATTCGCGCGTACGAGAGTCCGCGGATGTCCATCGCACCGCCGGACGCGAAGTGCACGAGCCCCTCGAGCTGTCGCCCCGGACACGCGACGTTAGGACAATAGACGGCCGCTTGATCGGCGTCGCGCTCGACCGGCGTGTTGCACGCGGGGCAGCGCTCGGGCATCGACCACACGCGCTCGGTTCCGTCGCGGCGCTCGGGAATCGGCCCGATCACCTGCGGAATGACTTCGCCCGCGCGCTTCACCTGCACCCAGTCGCCGATACGCAGATCCTTCTGCCGCACGAGCGCTTCGTTGTGCAGCGTGGCCAGCTTCACGATCACGCCGCTGATCTCGACCGGCTCGAGCACCGCGTACGGGTTGAGCGCACCCGTGCGGCCGACGTTCACTTGAATGTCGAGCAGCCTCGTGATTTCGATGTCCGGCTTGAACTTCCGCGCAATGGCCCACCGCGGCTCGCGTCCCACGTCGCCTAACTCGTCTTGCACGTTCAGCGCATCGACCTTCACGACGACGCCGTCGATGCCGAATGCGAGCTTGGCGCGCAGCGTTTGCTCGACGTCCTGCACGAACGCCACGACTTCCTCGAGCGTTTTGCACCGGCGGCGATGGGGTTCTACGGGGAAGCCCCAGCTCTCGAGCGTGTCGAGCAGACCCCACTGCGTGGCGAACGGCAGGCGGACGTTCGGCCCGGGCGCGACGGCGTAGCCGAAGAAGCGGAGACGGCGGCGCGCTGTCATCGCGGGGTCCAACTGCCTGAGCGACCCTGCCGCCGAGTTGCGCGGATTGGCGAAGACCTTTTCGCCTTCCTGACGCCGGCGGTCGTTGAGCTTCTCGAATCCGTCGAACGTCATGTAGCATTCGCCGCGCACTTCGACGAGCTCGGGCGGGTTAGGCGTGGCGAGCCGCAGCGGAATGTCGTGAATCGTGCGCAGGTTGACCGTGACGTCCTCGCCTTCCGTCCCGTCGCCGCGCGTGGCACCGCGCACCAAGAGGCCGCGTTCATATGTGAGGTTGACCGCGTTGCCGTCGATCTTGAGCTCGGCCGTGTAGCCGGCGGTGCGAACATCCGCGCCCGCAATGCGCACGGCGCGTGCCTCCCACTCGAGCAGCTCGTCGTCGTCGAATGCGTTGGCGAGCGAGAGCATCGGCACGAGGTGAATCGCCTTGGCGAGCGCGCCCTGCACCGGTGCGCCCACGCGCTGCGTCGGCGAATCCGAGGTGCGCAGCTCGGGACAGTTCGTTTCGATGTTCTGCAGCTCGCGCAGCAGCAGATCGTAGTCGCGATCCGAGATCTCGGGTGCGTCGAGCACGTAGTAGCAGTGATTCGCGCGCTGGATGAGATCGCGAAGCTCGCGGGCGCGTTGCTCGAGGTGGCGGCGGTCGGGGCTTTGATCGTTCGGTGGGGTCACGAACGAAAAATACGCGACGAGGGAAGCGCGCGCTTCCCCCGTACTATTGGCTCTTGGCTTCTTCTCCCACCACTTCGAGCGTCACCGACACCAGCCGCTCGAGCTCCTCATCGGCGGACGTCGCGAGCAGCGTCTCCGCCCACATGTGGTCTTCGGTATTCGTGTAGCGGTCGAGCAGGCGGCGCACGAACGCGATGAGCGCGATGCGCTGCAGCTCGCCGTGGCGGCTGTTGCGTTGGGCTTCCTTCTGTCCGCGCTGCAGCGCTTCGTAGCGGTGCGCGTTGCGGAGGGCATTCGCGGTGAGCGCCGCCACCACCTGGCAGAAGCGGACATCGCGGTCGGAGAACGACGCGCCGTCGCGCTCGGTGCGCAGGAAAATCGCGCCGATCACCGTGCCGCGCCACCGGATCGGCACGACGACTATAGACCGAACGTTGCGCTGCGCGAGCACCGGCTGCATCTGCTGCAGCATCGGGTCCTGGGCCGCATCGGGAATGAACACCGTCTCGCCGCTCTCGAACGCGCGCTTGAGCTCGGGATAGCGGTCGAGGTCGACGATGAGGTTGTTCATCGCCGGCGCTTCGTACGTCGCCATGAGGCGCACGTCGCGCTGTTCGCCTAACAGGTAGATCGAGCAGCGGTCGAGGCCGAACGTGTCGCCTAACTTCTTGGCGATGGTCTGCAGGATGTCGACGAAGTGGAGCGAGGACGAAATCTCGGTGAGGATGTCGACCACCGCCACGAGGTGGTCGCGTTCGCGCTCGAGCTCGGCGACGCGCGCGCGAAGCGTGGCGATCGTATCACCGTTGCCCGATGGCGGCTCCCCCTCCTCCCGCGGGCGCTCCACTACCATGCTGGTCATGGGATTTCCTGACGTTCGCGGTAAACTCGGCGCTTGCGTAGCGGACGACGCGGTCGCGTCCCGTTCGCTTGGCCACATACAGTGCGTCGTCGGCGGCTTGCAGCAACGCGTCGCGATTCATCAGCCGGGCGTCCGGCCAGGCCGCTACACCGCAGCTGATCGTTGCCTGGAAGGGCCGTCCCTCGAAGGAGAACCGGTGCGCCGCTACCCTGAGACGCGCCCGTTCAGCGAACGTCACCGCCGCATCCATTGCGGTGCCCGGGAGGAGGACCAGAAACTCCTCGCCGCCGTAGCGCCCGACGTGGTCGATTTCGCGCATGGAGCTGCGCAGCACCGCGCCAATCTGGCGCAGCATTTCGTCGCCCGTGCGGTGGCCAAAATCGTCGTTCACCAGCTTGAAATGATCGAGGTCGAACATCGCGACCGCCAACGACTCCTTGAGGCGGATCGCGTGCTCGAACATCTCGTGAAACCGCTCGTCTAACCGGCGCCGATTGTCGAGGCCCGTGAGCGGATCCGAGACCGCGAGCTCGAGCAGTTGCGCGTTCGCTCGCTCGAGCTCGGACTCGCGCCTGTGTAAGGCATCCTGCAGCGCCTTGATGCGCAGCATCGAGCGCACGCGTGCCTCGAGCTCCGCGAAGTCGACGGGCTTGGTGACGTAGTCGTCGGCGCCGGCGCTCAAGCCGCGCACCTTTTGCTCGACCTCGTCGAGCGCCGTTTGCATGATGATGGGAATGAACGGCAGCGACCGATCCGCTTTGATGCGACGCGCCACTTCGTTGCCGTCGATGCGCGGCATCATCACGTCGAGCACGATCACGTCGGGCGGCGAATCGGCGACGAGCTTCAGCGCCTCCACGCCATCGCAGGCGCACTCGGTGTCGTATCCGGTTGCGGCGAATCGCACCCGAAGAATCTCGCGGCTGTCCTCGCTGTCATCGACGATCAGGACCCGCGGTGCGCGCCGACCTTCACCGTCCATCGCCTCGACCAATGAATCGCTCCACCTCGCTCACGACCGTCTTGGGCTCGCACGGCTTGGCGAGATAACTGTCGCATCCGACTTCCATCGCTTTCTCACGATCCGATGCCAGTGCGTGCGCCGTGAGCGCGATGATCGGAATGCGACGCGTTTTCGGATCGCGCTTGAGCACCTGGGTTGCTTCCCACCCGTCGATCACCGGAATCGAAATGTCCATGAGGATCAGATCGGGCTGCTCCGTTCGTGCTTTCGCGATGCCTTCTTCGCCGTTCAAGGCCTCCATGACACGATAGCCGAAGTGCTGGAGAATCGTGGAGTACACGATTCTGTTGTCCTCGTTGTCCTCCACGAGCAGCACGGTTTTCAGTTTGATGGTGGTCATTCGCGTCCTCGTTCGTCGGTCCCCCGCCTCGCTCGACGTGAGACCTCGACAGATACGGCTGCGTTAAGCAAGCTTCTTGCCATGCTCGCTCGCGTTGGTCCCAGAGTAAGAGGACTTAACGATGTCTCGCCCAACTGATTTCTTTTTTTCGCGAACACACAACGGCGACCCCAACTCCGTGGAGGCGAATGTGTCTGACGAGACCGTGGATGATGCGGATGATGCCGACGAGCAGGTAAACGAGTCGGAGCGTGAGGGCTCGAGCGTCGCAATGTTTGCCGGCGGCCTCATGCTTGGATTGGCCGTCGGGGCAGGGCTGGCACTTTTGATGGCGCCCCAAGCGGGCGAGGAGACTCGTCGTCTCATTCGTCGCCGCGCCCGTCGCCTCGGCGAGCACATGTCCGATCGAGCAGAAGACTTGCGGGACGACATCCGGAGAAGCGCGCGGAAAGGCGAAAAGAAGCTACGGCGGAGTCTCAACCTCTCGTGAGATGGGCGGCGCCGCAAGGGTGCGGCGCCGGCACCTCTCCGCCTGAGGCGCTGGTCAGTGAAGTTTGGCCAGCTCCGCTGCCGCCTGCTTCTTGTAGAACTTGTCGTTGTACTCGGTGATCGGCCCGTCGATTACCGCTTGGAATTCCTCGCGCGCCTTATCCTTGTCGCCGGGCTTGTCGCGGTCGCGATAAATCTCCGCCAGGTCCAAACGGTGGACGATGCGCTTGGGATCCACGGCCACCGACTTCTCCATGTAGTAGACGGCCGAATCCCAGCTGGCCTGATCGAACACGCCGCCGCCCAGGAACGTTTTCGCGAAGAAGCGCGAGAATCCGCTCAAGCGCATGATCTCCGCGTTCCACCGGCCGAGCACGTGAAGCGCGCCGGCGTGGAGCGAGTCGTACTTGAGCGCTTCGATCGCCTGATTGCGCACGTCCTTTCCGTACCGCACGCGGTCGTGCGCGCCCAACGTGAGCGCGACTCGGCCTAACGCACGGGCGAGCGAGAAGTGTCCTTCGGCGTTGGTCGAGTCCGCGGCGACGGCGCGCCGGGCGAATTTCTCGCCTTCGGTGAAGTACTCCTTGCGCTTGTCCTTGTCCTGCTCGAACTCGCCGAGGTCGACCGATGCGCGCGACGCCTTCCAGAGCGCTTCGTAGTTGGTCGAGTCGACGGACAGCGCGGCCTCGTAGTGCTCGAGTGCGGCCGACGGATCCAGCGCCGCGTACGCGCTGTCGCCTTCGGCGATGTGTTGCGCCGCGGACTGCGCGCCGGCTACTCCGGCGAAGACCGTGAGCGCCGCCGCGATCACGAGGTAGCGAATGTGCATGAAAGCTCCGACATTGAACGGTGAACTTGCGATGTCAGGTCGCGCGCGCGGCGCTTGCGCCGCCGACAACGTAGAAATACCCCGAATCAGGGTCAATGCTCACGGACGCCATGCGTCACGGTAGTAGCCAACTGTCGCTGGCGCATCTCGCCGGCGCGCGCGTGGACAAACACTCGACGGGCGGTGTGGGCGACAAGACATCGCTCATTCTCGTGCCGCTGGTGTCGTCGTTGGGCGTGGCTGTGCCGATGATGTCCGGTCGCGGGCTCGGGCATACTGGAGGAACCCTCGACAAGCTGGAATCGATCCCGGGTATGCGGACGGATCTGACGCTCGCGGAGGCGCGCGACCAGGTCGAGCGCATCGGGTGCGTGATGATGGGCCAGTCGGCGGAAATGGTGCCCGCGGACCGCGGGATGTACGCGCTGCGCAACGCGACCGCGACGGCCGAGTCGGTGCCGCTCGTCGCGTCGAGCATTATAGCCAAGAAGCTGGCGGAAGACCTGACGGGCCTGGTGCTGGACGTGAAACGCGGGTCGGGCTCGCTCGTGCGCGACCTGGATCAGGCGCTCGAGCTCGCGGGCACGATGGTCGCGTTGGGCGAGGCGAGCGGCTGCGATGTCGTGGCGCTGCTCACCGCCATGGATCGTCCGTTAGGCCGAGCGATCGGGAACGCGCTCGAGGTGGAAGAGGCGATCCACGCGCTGTCGGGCGAGGGGCCGCCGGACCTGATGACGGTGACCTACGCGCTGGGCGCGGAGATGCTCCAGTTAGGCGGCGTGGCGGCCGATGCCGACGATGCGCGGCGGCGCATGGAGGTGGCCATCTCGTCCGGGCAGGCGGCGCGGAAACTCCAGGCGCTCATCGAAGCCCAGGGCGGCAATCCCGGCGTCGTGGACGACCCGGCGGTGCTGCCGCAGGCGGGCGCGTGCGAGCTGTTCGAGGCGCCGCGCCGCGGCTTCGTCGCCCGCGTGGAGCCGCGCACCATCGGCCGCGCGCTGATTGCGTTAGGCGGCGGCCGGACGCGGCCGGACGACCGCGTGGACCCCGGCGTGGGCTTCGTGATCACCGCCAAGCCCGGCGATTGGGTGGAGCGCGGCGAGCCCGTGGCCACGATCTTCGCGCGCGACGACGCCGGCATTGATGCGGGCCGCGCCGCCCTGCGCTCGGCCATCGTGATCGCGGATGAAGCGGATCACCCGCTGCCGTTGATTTCCCACCGCGTCACGATGGATGGCGTGATGCGGGCTGACTAGTGGGCTCCATCTGAGAGGTTGATAGCACATCCGTCTTGCCAAGCGCTGCCGAAAAACTGCAACTGCCAAGGATAACTAAAGTGAACCAGGGATAACGAAAGTGATCGTTCTGCGCGAGGGAGAGGGCGTCGCCTAACGGATAGAACTGGTGCTTGTTTGCTAAAAAAGGGTCTTCCGAGACTTTCGTGAAGGTGCTGCGGGATCGGTGGTGACTCGGGCCCAGCGTCCGTTAGTGCCCAGCCTCGTCCGCATTCACAGTCGTAAAACCTGCATCGTCATCGGAGGCGGATTCGTGAGAGTTGAGTCGTGCTCGCGTATCCGACTCCGCTGCCTGGCAAGCATCCACGAGTTGATCGCGGACACACCCGGACACAGCCGAACAACACGAATCGATTGGTAAATGCTCGAGATGCCAGCGTTCAGAAATCAAACAACAATGGCGGTGGGTACATCAACGTGCGCGCGCGCCCCGCGCAATGAGGCCGAGTTCGTCCAAAAACCGCGCTGCCTTTCCCGGAAATTCCTGAAGAACTTTTGTTGGTATCGACAAAGCCTGTCTTCCCATGGCGCTACGTATTCTCCCCCGAGCAGAACGATCCCTTTCGTTATCCCTGTTTCACTTTCGTTATCCTTTGACGCAGTTGCAGTTTTGGTTGCTCGAAACCACCACGGCGGCCATGCGATCAGAAGTGCAAACGCGCTACTAGGCGGCGCTCTCTCGCATCACTCTGCTTTCATCGCAATCACTGGATCGATGCGCGATGCGCGCCGCGCCGGGATCCATGACGCGGCCGCCGCGACCGCGCCGAGCACGACGGCCACAGCGGCGAACGTCGACACGTCCAGCGGCGTCACGCCGAAGAGCAGCGACTGGATGGCGCGCGTGGCCGCGACCGCACCGAGTCCGCCGAGCACGATGCCGCCGAGCGCGAGCATCAACCCCCGCGAGACCACCAGGCGCACGACGGTGGCGGCGGTCGCGCCTAACGCTATGCGGATGCCCAGCTCCCGCGTCCGCTCGGTGACGAGGAACGCGATCACGCCGTAGATGCCGAGCGTTGCCAGCAGCAGCGCCATGAGCGCGAAGGCGCCGAGCAGGATCGTGTAGAACAACGGCTGCGACGCCGATGCGGCGATCGCGTCGCCCATGCTGCCGAGCTCGTACATCGCGACCGTGGGGTCCACGGCGCGGACCTGCGCGGCGATCGCCGCCTCGACCGCCGCCGGCGGCCCATGGCTGCGCACCAGGAACGTCACGCCTAACGGGAAGGTGTTGTACGGCACGTACGTCGCCGGGAATGCCTTCTCCGACAGCGACTCCTGCTTCGTATCGGCCACGATCCCGACGATCTCGCCGCGCACCGTCACGCTGGTCGTGTCCTTGGCGCTCGTGTTGTGCGAGATCCCGAACGTGATATGCGTGCCGATCGGGTTCTGGTTCGGGAAATACCGCTTGGCCAGCGTCTCGTTCACCACGACCACCGGCGCGGCATCCAGGCGATTCTCGGCGCCGGTAAAGACGCGGCCTCGCTCGAGCGTGAGCCCGATCGTACGGAAATAGCTGGGCGACACCGGCAGCAGCGCGGACTCGGGCTCGCGTCCTTTCTCGGGCTTGGGCTCGCCATCCACCGTGAACGACGTCGACACGCTGTACGTCGGATCCGGGTCTAAGGGACGGCCGGCGGCCACCGCCACCTGCTCCGTGCCGGGCACCGCGGCCAGGCGCTGCATCACCGCGTCCGCGTATTGGTAGGTCGGCATCTCGTCGTCGTACTTCTTGCTGGTGAGCGCGATGTCGAACACGTACAGGTGATCGGGACGGAATCCGGGATTCACGTGCGTGAGGCGCTCGAAGCTGCGGATCAGCAGACCCGCGCCCACGAGCAACACCATCGCCAACGCCATCTCGGCCACGATGAGGAGCGATCGGGTGCGCGAGGTGCCGCCATGGCTCGAGCCGCGCTGGCCGTCGCGCAACGCGGGCGTGACATCGCCGCGCGTCGCGTGCAGCGCCGGGAGGAGGCCGAACAGGATGCCCGTCGCGACTGCAAGCCCGATCGCAAAGGCGAGCAGGCGCGCGTTCACGGTGATCTCGGTTAGGCGGGGCAGGCCGTGCGGGCCGAACGACACCACCAGCGCGACGGCCCACGCGGCGAGCAGCATGCCGATCACGGCGCCGGCGAACGCGACGAGCAGGCTCTCGGTCACCAATTGCCGGATGAGGCGCCAGCGCGGCGCGCCGAGCGCGGTGCGCACGGCGATCTCGGTCGAGCGTCCGGCGCCGCGCACCAGCGACAGGTTGGCCACGTTCGCGCAGGCGATGAGCAGCACCAGTGCGACCGCGCCTAACAGAGACCAGAGCGCCGGCCGCACGTCGCCCACGAGCTGGTCGCGCAGCGGCGCCACGTAGGCGCCGATCCGCGCATCGCGGTCGGGAAAATCATGCGCGATGCGCGCCGCGATCGCCTGGAGATCCGCCCGGGCGCCGGCGACCGTTGCGCCGGCCGTGAGCCGTCCGATCGCCGACATCTCGTGCAATCCGCGCGCGTCGTCGCCCCGCTCGTACCCGCGCCAGACGGCCGGAATCCACACGTCGGGATTCTGCGGATACGCGAATCGCGGGGGCGCGACGCCCACCACGCGATAGAGATCGTCGTTGAGGCGGATCGAGGCGCCGACGATGGACGGATTGGAGCCGAACCAGCGCCGCCACGCGAGGTCCGACAGCACCACCACCTTCGCCGCCTTCGCCGAGTCCTCGCCGGTCACGAAGCCGCGTCCGCGCTCGAAGCCGATGCCTAACAGAGAAAAGAAGTTGGCGCCCACCCGCGCGCGGTTGAGCCGCACCGCCGGCAAGCCCGGGCGGCCGAGCGTGACACTGCCGCCGCCTTGCACCGGGCTCATCCCGGTGAAGCTGTGACTCTGCGCGCGGTAGTCGTCGAGGTCCGGCGGCGACATGTCCATGGGCAGTCCTTCGGGCGACATCGACTCCACGAACATCAGCCGCGACGGATCCGCGAAGGGCAGCGGCCTGAGCAGCACGTTGTCGACAATGCTGAAGATCGCGGTGGTCGCGCCGATCGCGATGCCGATCGTCGCAACGGCGATGATCGTGTAGCCCGGCATGCGCAGGAGTTTGCGCAGGCCGAAGCGGGCGTCTTGGGTCAGAGACATAGGGCGAGGGAAGCGCGCGCTCGCGCGCGCTTGGGGAAGCGCTTCGCTTGGGGAAGCGGCCGCTGCGCGGCCTTGGGGAATGGGGCGATGATGAGCGTCATCGCGCGCGGCAGAGTGAAACTATCGTGCCGCTTTCGCCCAACGGCGAACTCGTTGACGCAGCGAGGCTTGGGTGCGCAGTGCGAACATCAATCGATTGAGGCCGCTGTCCGCGCGTGGGACGGCCCGTCCGATTCCGAACATCAAGCGCGGTCGGAAGAGCGTGGTGCGTGCCCCATTCCCCAAGGCAGCGCAAGCGGCCGCTTCCCCCAAGCGCAGCGCTTCCCCAAGCGCGCGCCAGCGCGCGCTTCCCCGCCCTTAGATGTCCAGGTTGCTCACGAACTTCGCGTTCGACTCGATGAACACGCGCCGGGGCTCGACGTCGTCGCCCATGAGCGTCTGGAAGATCTCGTCGGCCGCGACCGCGTCTTCCATGTCCACCTTGAGGAGCGTACGCCGCTCGGGATTCATCGTGGTCTCCCAGAGCTGATCCTTGTTCATCTCGCCTAACCCTTTATAGCGCTGGATCACGACGTTGGCCCTGGCGCCGTCGCCGTTGCCGAAACGCTGCACGTACGAGTCGCGCTCGCCCTCGGTGTAGGCGTAGTACTCCTCCTTGCCTTTGGCCACGCGATAGAGCGGCGGCTGCGCGATGTACACGAAGCCCGCGTCGATCAGCTCGCGCATCTGCCGGAAGAAGAACGTGAGCAGCAGCGTGCGGATGTGCGCGCCGTCCACGTCTGCATCCGTCATGATGATGATCTTGTGATAGCGCGCCTGCTCGATCTGGAAATCGTCGCGGATGCCCGCGCCGATCGCCGTGATGATCGAGCGGATTTCTTCGTTAGACAGCACCTTGTCGATGCGCGCTTTTTCGACGTTGAGGATCTTGCCGCGCAGCGGGAGAATCGCCTGGAATTCGCGCGCGCGTCCGCCCTTGGCCGAACCGCCGGCGGAGTCGCCCTCGACGAGGTAGAGCTCGCAGAGCGGCGGGTCGTTGAGCGAGCAGTCGGCGAGCTTGCCGGGCAGCACGCCGGCGTCGAGCGCCGACTTCTTGCGCGTGAGGTCGCGCGCCTTACGGGCCGCCTCGCGGGCGCGCGCCGCGGACACCGCTTTCTCGACGATGATGTTCGCCGAGCGCGGATGCTCCTCGAGATACGCGCCGAGGAACTCGTTGATCACGCTCCGAACGGCGCCCTCGGCCTCGGAGTTGCCGAGTTTGGTTTTCGTCTGGCCCTCGAACTGCGGCTCGCGCACTTTCACCGACAGCACGGCCGTTAGGCCTTCGCGCACGTCTTCGCCGCTCAGCGCGAAGTCCGCCTTCTTGAGGAAGTTGCCCTTCTGCGCGTACAGGTTCACCACGCGCGTGAGCGCGCTCTTGAAACCGGTGAGGTGCGTGCCGCCTTCGATGGTGTTGATGTTGTTCACGAACGAGAAGACGGTCTCGTTGTAGCCGTCGTTGTACTGAATGGCCACCTCGATGCCGATGTCATCGCGCTCGGTCTCGAGGTAGATGACGTCGGGGTGCAGCGGTTTCTTGTTGCCGTTGAGGTGCGAGACGAATTCCTTGAGGCCGCCCTTGGCGTGGAAGACTTCTTCCTTCTGCTTTTCCGGACGCTCGTCGGTGAGCGTGATCGTCACGCCCTTGTTGAGGAACGAGAGCTCGCGAAGCCGCGTCGCGAGCGTCGCATAGTCGAACGACAGCTCGGTGAAGATCGTGTTGTCGGGCTTGAAGTAGACCGTGGTGCCGCGGTCGTTCTTGCCCACCTTGCGCAGCGACTTGAGCTTGGTGGTGGTGATGCCGCGCGCGAAGTCCATGTAGTACTCCTGGCCGTCGCGCTTGACCCACACCTTGAGCTGCGACGAGAGCGCGTTGACGACCGAGACGCCCACGCCGTGCAGACCGCCCGACACCTTGTACGTGTTCTTGTCGAACTTGCCGCCGGCGTGAAGCACGGTCATCGCGAGCTCGACGCCGGGAATTTTTTCGGTGGGATGGATGTCGACCGGAATGCCGCGCCCATTGTCGACAACCGTGACGGAATCGTCGGGGTGAACCGTGACTGTGATGGTGTCGGCGTACCCGGCCAGCGCTTCATCGATGGAGTTGTCGACGACTTCGTAGACCAGATGGTGCAACCCGCGAGACGACGTGGAGCCGATGTACATGCCCGGGCGTTTGCGAACCGCCTCGAGGCCTTTCAGGACCTGAATTTGACCAGCGTCGTATTGCGTCATTGATGCTCGAACTCCTGCGCGGGTTCTTCGAACGGGACGGCCGAATCGGTATGGGCGAACAGATACCGAAAATCGGCCGCCCTGTAACCATTAAAATATAGCTCTAAATTCCTGTTAAATCAATGATTTAGGTGACGCAACTACTTGAGTCGGCTTCGAGGAAAGCGCGGTGCGGGTTTGGGGGGTCATTCGACCGCGTTGTTATTTTTTTTTGGATTTTGCGGGAATGTCGTAAAAGAGGACCTGACGCCTCTGGCTCCTCGCGAGCTCACAAGGCGATGCACCGGCTGCGGGTCCGCCTTCACGGTCTGACAAGCATCTACGAGTTGATAGCGGACACACCGGACACAGACGGAGAAGGCGGACTGACTTGGTAACTGCTCGAGATGTCAGCGCTCGAAACCAAACGACACGTGCTTGTCTTGTCCGTTTGTGTCTGGCCGTGTCCGCGTTCACAGTCGTAAGACTCTCCTCATCGGCGGAGGCGGATTCACGAGACCTCTCAAAGAACGGCTCTCGCCAGTATGATCGTTCTTCCCTCGCGCAGCCGCGCGATGCCTGTAGTTATCCCTGCCGTTTTTCTTGTCCGTTATCCTTCACCACAGAGCGAAGAGGCCTTCCATGCGCGCCTCCCGTCAGCCCTCACGTCGCGCTCCCTTAGGACCTGGCCGCCGAGGCGTAGCGACCGGTCGTCTCATTTTCACGAAATTTCCCGCAACCCTTCTTCGTTCTTGTCGAAGTAAGGCGCCTGCCGAACGACGACGGGCGCATCGACTGGCTCGTTGCCAGAGATGCGCCCGTCGTCAAATTGCCTGACTGCGACGCCTTACTGCCGGCAGACTCCCTTCGGATCCGGCTTCGGATGATCCACTACCACGCGGTGATCGAGGTTCGCGACGTGGAGCGCCACGTCCGCGACGAAGTCCACCACCTTGGCCATGTGGTCGTAGTCGATGTACTCCGGCTCGTCCGTCACCTGGTGATAGTCCGAGTGCAGACCCGTGGTGAAGAACGTGATCGGAATGCCGTAGCGCGCATACTCGTAGTGGTCGCTGCGGCAATAGATGTTCGAGGGATGGCCATCGGCGTCGATCGAGTAGTCGAGGGTCAGGTTGTGGTGATCCTCCTTGTTCACCTTCTCGATCAGGTCGCCTAACTCAGTCGACAGACGCCGCGAACCCACCAGCTGCAGGTAGCCGGCGCTCCCGTGAATCGGCGTGCCCGCCTTGGTGCGGCCCGTCTCGTCGTACGCGTCGCCGCGGCCCACCATGTCCATGTTGAGCTGCGTCACAATGCTGTCGCGCGACACCGTTGGATGATCGGTGAAGTAGCGGGAGCCGAGCAGACCCTTCTCCTCGCCCACGTGCCAGACGAAGAGGAGCGAACGCTTCGGCTTCGTCTTCATCGACGAGAAGTACTCGGCCATCTCGAGAGCGGAGACGCTGCCCGAGCCGTCGTCGTCGGCGCCGTTGTCGATCGAGTCGGGCCGGTCATCCTTGGGGTGCGCGGCACGATACGCCGCGAGCTCCTTGTCGACCTCCGACTGCTCGGCCGGCGTCGCTTCCTTGCCGCCATCGTCGGCGCCCTCGGGGCGCACGATGTGATTCCAGATCCGGAGCGAGTCGTGATCCACCGGGTGCTGGATCATGCCGATGTGATCGTTGTGCGCGCCGATCGCGACGTACTCGCCGCGCAGGTTGGGGTCGCTGCCTTCGATGATGCCGACGACGTTCCGGGCCGGATACGTGGCCGGCTTGGTGTCGAGGCGCACGTCGACGTTCGCCGTGCCGTGTGTCGCGCCTACCGTTAGGCCGGTCGGATTCGCGCCTAACAGCTTGGCGGCCGCGGCCTCGCTCACGAAGAACACGGCCGGACCGTTCGGCGTGGGCGTCGCGTTGTCGTTGAGGAACGTCTGCGGCCGCGTGAGGAACCCGCGGATCTGCTCGGGCACGCTGTCCAGCGTCGCCACCGCGACCGCCGTCGCGCCCTCGAGTCCCATGCCGCGACGCGCGGCGCGCATGAACCGCGTCCACCCGCCGTGCGCGGTGAACACGACGAACTTGCCTTTGGCGTCGGCTTCGCCGATGCGCGTGCTGTCGCCCAGGTCGCCGCCATAGACGACCGGCACGTTGGACGCACTGGCCGGCTGCCGCGACAAGACCACGAAGTCGGTGTTCGCGACGAGCTTCGTATCGCCCGCGGTGATCGACGAGGTCGAATCGACGGAACGTGTCTCGAGCGGGATGGTCTGGAAGTACGTGCCGTTGTCGCCGGCGGGCTTGAGGCCCATCCGCTGGATCTCGCTCGCGATGTAGTCGGTGCCCTTCACGTTGCCGGGCGTACCGGCTTCGCGGCCCTGCATCGAGTCATCGGCGAAGATGTAGAGCCGCGTCATGAGATCCGCGGCGCTGATGGGACCGGACGTCGGCCGCGGTGCGTGCTTGAGCGGCAGGGTGACTGGCGGCAGCGGGACGACGCCGCCTCCCGACGCATCCGGCGCCGCAGCCTGCTGGGCCGACAGCGAAACCGGAATCGCGAGGGCGATTGCGATGCGAGCGAGGAACGATCTCATGTCGCGAATGGGGAATCGGGGAGTGGCAGCCGTGTGGGGCGCCGGATTGTCGGGGACAAGCTCAAAATATGACGGCGGGCGCAGGGGCAAGCCAGAGCGCGGGTGACGGCTCACGTGCGCGCCAAACGCCATCGAATGCGCTGGACGCTGGCGCCGGCCGGTCGTTGCCGGAGCGCTTTGAGGAGCTGCGGCTCCATGAGCGAGAGCTCCTGCATCCACGCGTTGGTCGCGACGTCCACGAACAACGTGCCGTCGCGCGTGACCATGCGCGCCATGGTCACGGCGGCGATTTGCTCGCCCACGAGGTGCGGCCATTCGTCGACGATCGAGGCTTGCTCGATGCGTGCGCTGAGGCCCGCGCGCTCGAGAAACCCGGCGAGCGCTTTGCCTAACGGTTCGGGGGGACCCTTGCGCGGCGTCATGGGTCCTCGGCCCGTACGGCGCCGGCCGAGATGTGATAGCGGGCGAGGCGCGTGAGACGCGGCGGAATGTCGTCGGCGCGCGGCACCGCGAGCATCGTTTGCCCGCTGCCCTGCGCGATGAGCAGCTCGAGAATCAGCGCGGCGCGACGCGCGTCGAGCTCGGCGAACGGGTCGTCGAGCAGCATCACGGGCTCGCTGTCCGATGCGGCGCGGCGTGTGGCCGATTCGAGCAGGCGCAGCGCGATCGCGGCGGTGCGCTGCTGTCCGGCCGAGCCGAACGCGCGCAGGTCGCGGCCGCCGAGCGTGAGGGACAGGTCATCGCGGTGCGGACCCGCGTGCGTGAGACCGCGGCGAATGTCGGCGGCGCGGTTGCGTGCGAGCGCGTCGCGGAGCGCTGCCTCGGGGTCATCGGGCTCGGCGATGCTGCTCGCGTACGATAGATCGGCCGGCGCTCGCTCGCCGATGGCGGCGCAGAGCTCGACGTACCGCGCGCGATGGGCGAGCGTCCACTCGCGGCGCGCGCGCCAGAGGACGGCGCCGTGTTCGGCGAGTGGCGCTTCCCACACGGAGACGCTCTGGTCCTGTCGTGCCCCGGTGACGCCCGTCCGCCGCATTGCGGCGCTCCGTTGGGCGAGCGCGGCGCGGTAGCGCGTGAGCGCCGCGAGATAGGGGCGCGAGCTCAGCGCGAGCATCATGTCCAGGAAGCGCCGTCGCGCGCCGGGCGCGCCGGCGACGATCTCGGCATCGCGCGGGGAGAACAGCACGGCGGGGAAGGCGCCTAACGCATCGGTCAGGCGCTGGCGCTCGTCGCCATCCACCAGGACGCGCTTGCGCTTTCCCGCGCGCTCGAAGCCGACCGACACCGTCCGGTGTGCCGCGTTCGCCATCTCGGCGGCGACGTGGAAGCCGGCGGTATCGAAGCGGACGAGCTCCGCGTCGCGCGCGCCGCGGAACGATCGCAGCAGCTGCAAATAATGAATGGCCTCGAACAGGTTGGTTTTGCCTTGGCCGTTTTCGCCCACGAGCGCAAACCCCTCGGGGGGCGGCGCGAGGTCGACGCGTGCGAGGTTGCGGAAGTCGCGGACGGTGAGGCTCGTGAGCCGCGCGCGCGCCGGCGTCGAGGGCGCGATGGCCGGTGTGCCGGCCGGGTGCGGGCGCGCGTCGGCCGCCACCATGCCTAACGGCCGGTGAACCGCGCCGGGCGCTTCTCGAGGAACGCCTGCATGCCTTCGTGCATGTCGTCGGTCGCGGACAGCAGGCCGAAGTACGATGCCTCGAGCTCGAGCCCTTGGCCGAGCGGCAGATCGTCGCCGCGGTTCACGGCCTCGATGCAGAGCGCCACCGCGAGCGGGCCGAACGCGATGATCTGGCGCAGCATGCGCTCGGCTTCCGTTAGGAGATCGGCGGCCGGCACGACCTTGTTCACGAGCCCGATGCGATACGCCTCGGCGGCGTCGACCATGTCGCACGTGAGCAGGAGCTGCAGCGCGCGTCCCTTGCCGACCAGCCGGACGAGGCGTTGCGTGCCGCCGTAGCCGGGCGTGATGCCCAACTTGAGCTCCGGTTGGCCGAGCTTGGCCGTGTCGGCCGCGATACGGATGTGGCACGCCATGGCGAGCTCGCACCCGCCGCCTAACGCAAAGCCGTTGAGCGCCGCGATCACGGGCTTGCGGCACGCTTCGATGCGCGAGAACACCGCCTGGCCGGCGCGCGCGCGGGCCCGTCCATCGGCGGGACCCTGCCGCGACAGCTCCGCGATGTCCGCCCCCGCCACGAACGCCTTGGTGCCCGCGCCGGTCAACAGCACGCCCGCGACATCCTCCCGGCGTTCGACCAATGCGATCGCCTGATCCAACTCGGCGATGGTCTCGTCGTTGAGCGCATTGAGCTTGTCGGGGCGATTGACGCGAAGGGTCGCGACGCGATCGTGGACGTCGAAGGCGAGGTTCTCGAAGGACATGGTCGGCGGGCGCTGGAGTGAGTGATGGGCGGTGTCGGGTGCCCTGGGCGCGCGAGCGAAATGTAATGCGCAGCCGTCCCGTCGCTCTACGCGCCCGTGTTCCGCCCCCGCGACACCGTGGGTACGTTTACGCCCGTGCACCCCATCCAGGCCGTACGCTGGGCGCCGGACTGCGAGGCCGTCCGCATCATCGATCAGACGGCGTTGCCCGACCGATTCATCGAGCGCGATCTGCGCTCGCTCGACGACGTGTGCGCGGCCATCTCGTCGCTGGCCGTGCGCGGTGCACCGGCCATTGGCATCGCCGGCGCCATGGGCCTCGTCGCGTCGCTCGGCGCATTCGACGACCAGTCGCTCGATGAGCTGCGCGCACGCATTGCGGTGCACGCCCAGCGCATCGCGAGCACTCGGCCCACGGCGGCCAACCTCGCATGGGCCGTGAACCTCGTGGCGGCGGAAGGGATGCGGCGGTTCATGTCGAGTGACGAGGCCCTGCAGGCCATGCGCGACAAGGCGGACGCGCTGCGCGCGGACGACGCCGCAATGTGCCGCCGGATCGGTGAGTTAGGCGAAGCGCTGCTCGCCGACGGTGCGCGGGTGCTCACGCACTGCAACGCCGGTGCGCTCGCCACCACCGGCATCGGCACGGCGCTCGCGCCCGTGTACGTGGCGGCCGAGCACGGACGGCACGTGTCGGTGCTGGCGTGCGAGACGCGTCCGCTGCTGCAAGGCGCCCGGCTGACGGCGTGGGAGCTGTCGCGCGCCGGCGTGCCGGTCCGGGTGATCACCGACGGGGCGGCGGCGGGCGCCATGCGCGACGGTCGCGTCGATCTCGTGATCGTGGGCGCGGACCGCATCGCCGCCAACGGCGACGTCGCGAACAAGATCGGCACGTACGCGCTCGCGCTCGCGGCGAGGCACCACGGGATCCCGTTTTACGTGGCCGCGCCGACCTCCACATTCGATGCGACGATTGCGAGCGGCGATGCAATCCCGATCGAGCAGCGCGGCCGCGAGGAAGTGGCGACCATCGCCGGACGCGCGATCGTGCCTAACGAGGTGCCGATCGAGAATCCCGCGTTCGACGTCACCCCCGCCGAGCTCGTCACGGCGATCGTGAGCGACCGCGGCATCCACCGTCCACCGTACCGGTTCGACGCGTGAAGCACGTCCTCGCCATCGACCAGGGCACCACCGGCTCGACGTGTCTCGTGATCGGCGCGAGCGGCCGCATCGTTGGGCGGGGATATCGCGAGATCCCGCAGCATTTCCCGCAGCCGGGCTGGGTGGAGCACGACGCACACGATCTGATCGCGTGCACGCTCGCCGCCGCGCGCGATGCCATCACACAGGCGAAGGTGACACCCGATGTTATCGGCATCACCAATCAGCGTGAGACGGTGGTGGTGTGGGACCGGGCGACGGGCGAACCGGTGGGCCGCGCGATCGTGTGGCAGGACCGTCGCACCGCGCAGCGCTGCGCCGAGCTCGCCCGCGAATCGGATGCGATCGCCGCGCGCACCGGCCTCGTCATCGACCCGTATTTCTCGGCGACCAAGCTCGAGTGGCTGTTGTCACACGACACCATCGCAAAGCGCGCCGAGCGCGGCGAGCTGTTGGCCGGCACCGTGGACACGTGGCTCATCTGGAATCTTACGGGCGGTGCCGTCCACGCGACCGATCCGACGAACGCATCGCGCACGATGTTGTTCGACATCGGTGCACTCGAGTGGAGTGACGATCTCTGCCGCATGTTCGGCGTTCCGCCTCGCATGCTTCCCGAAGTCAGAACATCGAGCACGTCATTCGGCGCGGCGCGCGCCGAGCACTTCGGCGCCGAGATCCCGATTCACGGCGTCGCCGGCGATCAGCAGGCTGCACTGTATGGACAAGGATGTTGGCGGCCGGGCGAGGGGAAGAACACGTACGGCACGGGCGCGTTCCTGCTGCTCAACACCGGTAAGAAGCGAGCGGCAGCCGGGGGCGGATTGCTCGCGACGGTGGCCTGCGACGAAACCGGCGCCGTGGCCTACGCGCTCGAGGGCGCCATCTTCATTGCCGGCGCCGCCGTGCAGTGGCTCCGCGACGGGTTAGGCATTATCGAACGCGCCGCGGAAACCGAGCGCCTCGCGTCGTCGGTCGACTCGACGGGCGGCGTCTACTTCGTGCCGGCGTTGGTCGGGCTCGGTGCGCCGTATTGGGAACCCGGCGCGCGCGGGACCATCGTCGGGCTCACGCGCGGCACGACGCGTGCGCACCTGGTGCGTGCGGCGCTCGAAGCGATGGCGTATGCGACTGCCGACGTGCTCGCGTTGATGCGCGAGCGGAGCGGCGCGTCGTTCGAATGGCTGCGGGTGGATGGCGGCGCGACGGAGAATGCCTGGCTCATGCAGTTCCAGGCGGACGTACTCGGCGTACCCGTGGAGCGACCGGACGTGATCGAGACCACTGCGTTAGGCGCCGCCGGCTTGGCGGGCGTGTCCACCGGCGTCTGGCCCAACGCCGGCGCGTTTCTGGCGACGCGCGAATATCATCGATTCGAGCCCGGGTCAGGCCTGCGCGCGGCCGGCGATGGTGCCCGTGGGTGGGCGCGCGCCGTCCGCACCGCACTCGCGTGGGCGCGGGACGCCGGCTGATGCGCGCCCTCGTCCTCGCGCTCTCACTCTCGATCGGCGGCCACCAGAGCGGCGACAAATGGCTCGCCCCCGACAAGCTCAAGCACTTCTTCATGTCCGCGTTCATCGAGAGCGCGAGCTACAGCGCCCTCCGCGCGGCCCGGGTGAATCACCACGACGCGCTCGTGAGCGCCGCCGGCATCGCGGTGAGCGTCGGGGTCGCCAAGGAAATCCACGACTCGTGGACCCAGGAGGGATTTTCGATGCGCGACCTCACCTGGGACGCGGCGGGAACGGCCGCCGGAGCGGCGTTCCTCTCGCACGCGCAATGAAATCGGTGGATGTCACATCGCTCCGCCCGCATTCGATATATTCATGGGGTCGCGTCCGAGGCCGGACCGACGTTCGCCACAGCCTGGACCTGTCGCCATGACCGAAGCCGCCAGCAAGCCGACCACTGGAGCACCGTCGCAACCGACCACAGAGCGTCGAACGAACGTCGCGCTGCGATCGCTGGTCGACGAAATGCTGCAGCAGGTGCGCGACCTGAGCCGGCGTACCGCGGTCTGGAGCGTCGAGGAACGGGCGCAGGCGGAGGCGGAGCTCGAGATCATCATGTCGCGCGTGCGGGCTGAGGCCTCACGCTCGCGAGTCGCCCACTAGCACGCGGGCGTCGGCACTTGAGGAAGCGAAGAGCATGTCGTTGAAACCGCGTACGAAATTTCTGTTAGGCGGTGCGTTAGTCCTCGGCGTCGCCGGCTATTTGATGGCGAGCGCGATCGCCCAGACCGGCACCTACTATCTCACGCCGACGGAGCTCGCCTCGAAGGTCGCACAGGATCCGTCATTCTACGGAACCGGCGTGAAGGTCGGCGCGCGCGTCGTGCCCGGCTCGGTCGTGCGCGCCCCCGGCGGACGTGACATGACGTTCCGCGTCACCGATGGCGACAAGACCTATCCCGTCAGCTTCCACGGCCTCGCGCCCGACACGTTCACCGACAGCGTCGACGTCGTGATGGACGGGCGCCTCGCGCAGGATGGCACCTTCCGCGCGACGACGGTCCTCGCCAAGTGCGCGTCGCGATACGAGAACGCGCCGGAGAAATACCGCGGCACGCCCGGCTATCGCTCGGGCGCCGCAGCCGCGGCCCGAACGTGATCCTCATTGGTGAATTGTCGCTCTGGGTCGCCCTCCTCATGGCGGCCTGGGGAACGACGGCGGGATTCGCAGGCGCGTACACACGACGGACGGAGCTCATTGCGAGCGCGCGGCGCGCGCTGTTCGCGATGTGTGCGTTCGTGGTGCTCGCCTCCATCGGACTGTGGACCGCGCTGCTCACGTCCGATTTCTCGTTCCGCTTCGTTGCGTCGTACACGAGCGCGAACCTGCCGAGCGTCTACAAGTTCACGGCGTTCTGGGCCGGGCAGGAGGGATCGCTCCTCTTCTGGGCGCTCATCCTCTCGATCTATTCGACCATCGCCGTCTATACGGGACGGAAGACGAATCGCGAGCTGATGCCGTGGGTGGTCCCCACACTTTCGGCGGTCGCGCTGTTCTTCATTCTCGTGTTGTGCTTCGGCGCGAATCCATACGCGCGTCTCGACTGGATCCCGCCCGACGGTCGCGGTCTCAACCCGCAGCTCCAGAATCCCGGGATGGCGGCGCATCCGCCCAACCTGTACCTGGGCTACATCGCGACGGCGATTCCGTTCGCGTTTGCGGTGGCCGCGCTCATCACCCGCCGGCTGGATGCCGAGTGGCTGAGCTCCGTTAGGCGGTGGGTGCTGCTGTCGTGGTTCTTCAACACCGTCGGCATCGTGCTCGGCATGTGGTGGGCGTACGTCGAGCTGGGATGGGGCGGCTACTGGGCGTGGGATCCCGTGGAGAACGCGTCGTTCCTGCCGTGGCTCATCAACACGGCGTTCCTGCACTCGATCATGGTGCAGGAGAAGCGCGGGATGCTCCGCAAATGGAACGTGACGCTCGTCGTGTCCGCGTTCCTGCTCTCGATCCTCGGCACGTTCATCACGCGCAGCGGCGTGATCTCGAGCGTGCACGCGTTCTCGCAGTCGGAAGTGGGCTACTGGTTCCTCGGCTTCCTCATCCTGGCGATCGCCGTGACGGCGTATCTCGTGACGACGCGGCTGTCCGATCTGCGCGCGCGGGCCGAGCTCGAGAGCATGGTGAGCCGCGAGGCGACGTTCCTGTTCAATAACCTGTTGTTGTGCGGGATCGCGTTCTCGATTTTGTGGGGCACGCTGTTCCCGATTCTGAGCGAGGCGGTTCGCGGCACGAAGATCACGGTCGGCCCGCCGTTCTTCAATTCGGTGAACATCCCGCTCGGACTCGGGCTCCTCGCGCTCACGGGCATCGGGCCGCTCATCGCATGGCGGCGGGCTTCCGTTAGGAATCTGCGCCGGCAGTTCACGGGGCCGGTCATCTGCGGCGTGCTCGTGGGTGTGGCGCTCCTCGCATTCGGCATGCGCGCGTACTACTCCGTGATGTCGTACGCGCTCGGCGGGTTCGTGCTCGCCACGATTCTGCAGGAGTTCCAGAAGGGCATGTCCGCGCGGCACCGGATGTACGCCGAAAACTATCCGATGGCGCTGTTCCGTCTCATCGCGCGCAATCGCCGGCGCTACGGCGGCTACATCGTGCACATTGGCGTGGTGGTGTTGTTCGCCGCGTTCGCCGGGCTGGCGTTCAAGAAGGAATTCGACGTGACGCTGCGCGCCGGACAGACGTTCTCGGCGGTGGATGGCTTTGGCGATCACTGGACGTTCGTGAGCCAGGGCGTGTCCGACTACGATGAGCTCAACCGGCACACGACGGCGGTGCTTCTCGAGGCGCGCCGCAACGGCAAGTTCGTCGGGATGATCAAGAGCGAGAAGCGCCAGTACGTCGACAGCCAGGGCAATCCCACGTTCGAGCCGGCCACCGAAGTCGGCATTCTCGACAAGCCGCACGAGGACGTGTACACGGTGCTCGCGGGCGTGATCGGCGAAGACACGGCCGAGATGCGCATCACGTTCAACCCGCTCGTGTGGTGGGTGTGGTACGGCGGCATGATCATGGCGTTAGGCGGGCTCATCGTGATGTGGCCGCAAGCGGAGCGCCGCCGGGCGCAGGCGGGGTACATGGCGCCGCTGGCGCCGGGACTGGTCGATGCGCCCGCGGAGGCGGCGTCCTGATGCCGAGCCGACGCCAGTTTCTCGCTGCGTTAGGCGCCGGGGTCGCGACCGCGTCGCTGGCGCGCGTGCTGCCGGCGCAGCAGGCGATGCAGGGCACGAACACCGGCACGGCCAACGTCCCGATGGACGAGGCGCGCTACCGTCCCGTGCGGCTGCCGTCGCGCGGCACCGGGCCATCCATGAGCAACACCCAACGGGACGCGCTGGAGCACAAGATCCATTGCCAGTGCGGCTGCAATCTGGATGTGTTCACCTGCCGCACCACGGATTTCAGCTGCCAGGTCTCGCCGCCGATGCACCACGACGTGATGGCGCTCGTCGAGGGCGGGTACTCCGGACAGGAAATCATCAATGCGTTCGTGAAGGTCTACGGCGAGCGCGTGCTCATGGAGCCGGAGAAGCGCGGCTTCAATCTCGCCGGCTGGTTCATGCCGTTCGTTGCGTTAGGCGGCGGGACCGCGCTCGTGATCGCGCTCCTGCGCCGGTGGCGGCATCCGGCGCCGGTGGCGGACCCCGGGCGGGTCGCCGAGCTGCCCGTGAATGCGACCAGCGACGAGCTCAAGCGCCTCGACCAACTGGTGCGGCGCGACGACGCATGATCGCCCTCGTGCTCGGAACGGTGCTCGCGCTCGCGGCGCTGGCATTCGTGCTCGTCCCGTTGTTCGCCGCGCCCCGCGCGCCGCAGCTCGCGTCGCCGCGGTCCTCGGCGCCCGATGCACCCGTGGATGCGATCGCCGCGCTGCGGGAGGTCGAATTCGATCGGGAGACGGGGAAGCTCTCGGACTCCGACTACGCGACGCTCAAAGCCGAGTACACGCGCGACGCGCTCGCCGCGCTTCGGGCACAGGACGCTGCGACGTCGGGTGTGAGCGACGCCGAAGTGGAAGCGATGATTCTGGCGTATCGCACGCCGCGCCGCTCGTGCGCCACGTGCGGTCCGCGTCCCGAGGCCGACGCGTTCTACTGTTCGTCGTGCGGACGCTATCTGGCGGGCGAGTGCGCGCGGTGCGGGGCGAGCGTCACGGAGCCCGGCGCGCGCTACTGTCCGGCGTGCGGCGCGACGCTCGCGGCCTAACGGAAGGCGGGACGGTGGACCGCGCCTGAGTTTCGGATGGCAGACGCCAGGGAATGGGGAAGCGCTCGCTTCCCCAAGCGAGCGGTAGCGAGCGCTTCCCTCATTCCCCAGTCGTCTCCGTCAGCTTCGATAAAGAGACTCAGACGCAGCTCGCTACAGCTCCAACCGCTCGAGACGGCGCACGGCGACGCTGAGCGGCACGAACGTTCCGGCCAGACAGACGGCAAGGGCCAGTGCGAAGCCGATCACCATGTCGGTCGGATCGGCCACGGTGCCGAAGGCTTCCTGGCTCAGGTACGAATACACCGGACGCGCCTCGAGCATCACCACAGCGCCGATCAACACCGCCGACGACAGCATGAACACGAGGCCGCCGAACGACGTCGGGATCTGTGCCGCGCTCTCGGACTCGTAGCGCGGGAAGATCGCGCCTAACCCGAGCGCCAAGCCTGCCACCGCGAACGTCAGGAACGTGATCGAAAACACCGATACCGCGTAGATGAACGGGCTCACCTGGAGCAGCGCGTCGGTGACGCCCACGATGAGCAGCGCGAGCCCGAGGAGCGGCAGGGTGCCCGTCCAGTACTTGGACCACAGCAACTCGCGCATCGGCAGCGGGCTCGACTTGAGCAGCCACAGGGTGCGCCCCTCGACGCTCACCGATGGGAAGATGAACCGGGCCGCGATCGACGCGAGCACGAATCCCGACAAGCCGAGGTTGAGGAAGGGCACGATGTTCACGAGCAGGAAGCCGATGCCCTGACCGCGCAGCGGCAGGAACTTCACGTTGAACACGTACACCACCACGAGCACGGCGAGCAGGATGAGCTGCGACCACTGGGTGGTGTCGCGGAAGAAGACGCGCACTTCCTTGCACACGAGCTCGCGGCGCATGATGCCTAACGGAGCCAGCGCCATCCGGCCCAGACGCGGGAGCACGCCGGTGCGCGCCCACTGCTGCGCGCTCTCCTGCGCTTTGGAGAAGCCGCCGGCGTAGAGCGCGCGGTGCAGGATCGCGCCCAGCACCACGGCCGCGGCCGCCGTGCTCCAGAGCAGGTACAGCGGCAGCATGTCCATGCGATCGGTGAGCGCGCTCATGATCGCCCGCTGCACCCAGTCGCTGGGCAGGAACGGCGACGTGGGCGTGCGGAGCAGGGCGATGAAATCGACCAGCGAGCGCAGCCCTTCGGGCCGCACCAGCTGCTCCGGACGGAGCAGGCGGAACAACACGACCAGGGCACCCACCGCGATGAGGGTGACCACGCTCAACAGATCCTTCGTGCGACGCGCCGGGAAGAGGTTGACGAGCAGCAGCGTGACCGCCGCGCCGACCGCCGCCGGAATCACCAGGTAGGGCAGCGTAGTGCCTAACGCAAGAAGCACGAAGCCCGGCCCGCCCTCGTACACGTAGCCGTACGCGGCCAGAATCGGCACCGCCATCAACACCACCATCCAGCTCGAGTGGACGAGCGTCTCGAGCAGCTTGGCGCCGTACAGCGTCAGCCAATCCACCGGCGCCGACGCGAGCATGTCCAGATCGCGCGCCAGGAAGAAGCTCGACAACGCCGTGATGATGTTCGAAATGAGCAGAATGGCGAAGAAGCTGAGGAACACCAGGCCTAACAGCTTGCCGGCCAGCAGCGCGCCGATCTCGGGCGTGTTCCTGAAGTAGCGCAGCAGCCGCACGAGCACGAGCATCACGCCGGCCCAAAACGCGGCGCCGATCACCGTCACCATCACCCAGCGCGCGGCGCCACTGCGCTGCGACTCGGTCGCGCGCGACCGATTGCGCACCGTGCGCAGCTTGGGCGACAGCACGTGCGCCAGCGTCGGCGCCGGCAGCGGCGCGCCGGCCACGGCCTCAGGCATCCAGCACCTCGACCAGCTCGCGCGCCGCGCGCTCGCCCGTGAGCTGCAGGAAATAGCTCTCGAGGTCGTGCTGGCCTAACGAGGCGGCGGTCGCCATCAACTCCTCCACGGTACCCGACGCGCGGATGCGACCGCCCTGGATGATCGCGATCCGGTCGCACACGTCCTCGGCGATCTCGAGCGTGTGCGTCGACATCATGATGGTGTGTCCGCGCCGCGTGTACTCGCGGAACAGATCCTTGAGGATGCGCGCGGCTTTGGGGTCGAGCCCGACCATCGGCTCGTCCACCACGATCACGTCGGGCCGGTGCAAGAACGCGCTCGCGATGATGAGCTTCTGCCGCATGCCGTGGCTGTAGCTCTCGACCAACTCGTGCTTCCACTCGCTGAGATCGAACAACGCGAGCAGCTCGTCCATGCGCCGCTCGATCGCCGCGCCTTCCTGGCTGTACAACCCGGCCACGAAGCGCAGGAACTCGGCGCCGCTCAGCTTCTCGTAGATGAACGGCCGGTCCGGGATGTAGCCGAGCTTCGCCTTGGCGGCCGCCGGGTTCGCGGTGACGTCGATGCCGCCAATGCGCACCGTGCCGCTGCTCGGCCGCAGAATGCCGGCGATCATCCGCAGCGTGGTCGTCTTGCCCGCTCCGTTAGGCCCGAGGAACCCGAACAGCTCGCCGGCCGGGACCTCGAGGTCGAGCGCATCCACCGCGGTGAACGAGCCGTATCGCTTCGTGAGCCCCTGCAGCTGGATCATGGTGTCGAAGAGGGAGGAGTGGGTGCCGTGCCTGCGTCGCGCGTCGTCGCGCGCGACCAATTGCTGTAGGCCAACTCGTACGCCGTCCGCCGCATCTGCATGCCCGCGATCGGATCCGCCAACACCATCCGGCCGCCCTCGTCGATCCATCCGGTGAGGCGGCCGCCGTGCTGTTCCTCGATGTGCCACGCGCGCACGGTGTCCTGGTGCGCCACGATCCACCGCTGGCCGACCGCGTCGAACGTCGCGCTGTCCGGCTGCACGAAGAGCGACTCGGCCGTCACCGCAATGGTCGTCATCGAGGAGGAGTCGCTGGCGGGATCGAAGACGTCGTACGTGAAGCGCTGTCCGACTTTCGGCCGGTCGCCTAACGCAATGATCATCGGCACCATGGTCGGCAGGACGAGTGGCGCCGTGAGCGCGATGCGCCGGTGCACCGGCCGCGCGCCCTTGGCGGTGATGCTGAGCGACAAGAGCGTGTCGTGCATCACGGTGCCGCAGGCCTTGTACGGCCCGGCGTCCGCGCCCAGCTCGTAGCAGAATCCCGTGAGGCGCAGCGCGCGGGTGAGCGACACCTGCAGCCGCGCCGAGAACCGCGCGTCGTGCACATCGGCGACGACGAAATCGGAAATCCGAACGCGGGTCTGCGTCGTGTCGATCGTGGAGGACGCGAACCCGATCTGGCTCGTTCCGTTCGACACTTCGTAGTAGTCCGCGCCGGGCGACACGAAGAGCGCCGCGCGCGCCAGCCGGGCCGCTTCGCCGCCGGCGAACTGCCGCCGCGCGAGCGTCGCCAGACCGCCGGCCCAGAGCACCAGGATCGCGCCCGCCGCCACGACGCGCGGCCGCATCAGCGTGCTGCCGCCCCCGCCAGCGCGGCCGAGAAAACCTCCTGCTCCAGCGCCGACTCGACGATGATCGTGATGCGCGACGGGAACCGCGCCCGCGCGACGTGCGGCGCGATCACGGCCGCCATGAGCTCCGCGCTCTCCTCGAGGCCGAGGTTGCCTGCGCCTAACCCAAACGGCGCGCACGCCAGATGCTCGATCTGCCAGTCGCCCGCGCGTTGCAGCGCGCTCAGGAGCGCGCGCCGCACGCCGCCGTCGCTGGCCGGTTCGGTGGCGCTCGAGATCACGGCGCTCACGAGCAGTTCCACCGACAGATCACCCGCGCCGGTCACGACGGCTGACCCGACGGGCAGCGCATCGTGCGACGTGAGCTGCTGGCGGAGACGCGCTCCGCCGGCGCTTTCGAGCCGACGGAGCAGGGGCGTCGTGGCGCGCAGTTCGTCAGTCACCGGCCAGGCGATGGCATCGGCGGTCGCGAACGCGAGGTCCTCGACGCGGACGTCGATGGCGTGTTCGGCCGCGGCCGTGTGGTCGCCGGGTGTCACGCGGGCGAGGTCTCCTGCCCGATCCACGCGAGGTAACGGTCGAGGCCGGTAGTCACGGGCAGCGCCAGCAACTCGGGCAACTTATATGGATGGAGCTCGCCGAACGCTTGTTCGAGGGCCGTGAGTCGGTCCGCGCGCGTCTTGAGCACCACGACCACTTCGTGTTCGTCCGCCACCTTGCCTTCCCACCGGTACAGGGAGCGGGCGCCGGGCAGCAGGGTGCCGCAGGCGACAAGGCGCCGATCGAGAAGCGCGCGAATGAGGGTCACGGCGTCTTCATCGCTCGAGACGGTGGTCAGAACGACCAGGGCCTCCGGATGCGGCATGTGGTTTCACGGAGAAGACGGTACGACGGCAGGATGGTTCAACGCCGTGCGGAATCTATATGGCCGGTCGGTTCCCGTCTGCACGGCAGCGTTCCGGAACCGATTGGCGGACGTACGCTTAAGGACGACCGAGCGGGCGATGGGCAAAGCGGCGCGCACTGCGGTCGGCGCACGCGTCCAACGCGCGGAGGATCTTGACCGGCGGCGACGCGTCCGGTACACTCACCTAGACATCTATGCCTAACAGGGTCGCGCCGCGGCCCGGAGCATTTTCATGTCATGGTTGCGCCGGTTGGTCAACACCGTTCGCGCGCGGGCTATCTCGCGCGAGCTCGAACGCGAGGTGTCGTTTCACCTAGCCGAACGCGAGGACGAGTTGGTGCAGCGCGGGATGCCGCGGGTCGAGGCGTCGCGCGAAGCTCGCCGGCTTTTCGGCAACCGCACGCTTCACGTGGAGCGCACGCGCGAGCGCGACGTGCTGGGATGGCTCGACTCGGTGCTCGCCGACGTTCGCTACGGGGTCCGCAGCCTCATCGCGAATCCCGGGTTCACGGTTGTCGCGATCCTCTCGCTTGCGTTAGGCATTGGCGCCAACGTCGCCATCTTCTCGCTCACCGACGCGCTCGTTCTGCGCTCGCTGCCGGTGCGCGACCCCGAGCAGCTGCTCGTGGTGACGTCGCGGGACAAAGGTCCCGCCAACCCGACGTTTCAGGGCATTCCCATCGTGACGAATCCGATGTGGGAGGAAATCCGCGACCACACGCACGTCTTTTCGAGCGTGTTCGCATACGAGCAACGACGGTTCGATCTCTCGAATGGCGGATTGGTCCGGCACACGTCCGGCGCACTGGCGAGCGGCGCATTCTTCAAGACGCTCGGCGTGCAGCCGGTCGCGGGGCGGCTGTTCGTCGATGGCGACGATGTGCGCGGCTACGGCGGCATCGCGGTGGTGAGCGGCGGGTTCGCGGCGCGCGAGTTCGGCACGGCGTCGTCCGCGGTCGGGCGGACGCTGTCGATCAACGGCCACCCGATGGAGATCATCGGAGTGAGCGATCCGCGCTTTTTCGGCGTCGACGTCGGCACGAAAGCAGACGTGTTTGTCCCGTTGTGTACACTCGATCTCATCGACGGGAAGGGCACGCTCGACAGCCGCATGCGATGGTTCGCGAAGGTCATCGGCCGGCCCGCCCCCGGCCTAACGCTAGCCGCTGTCCGGGCCAGACTCGCTGCTGCCTCGCCGATGATCCAGGATGCCGTCGCGCCGACGGACGGGTCGAGCCGCGGCCGGTCGCGCTTCCGCGACCGGGTGATCTCGGTGCGTCCAGCCTCGGAGGTTGCGTCCGGGCTTCGTGCCCAATATGAGCAGCCGCTGGCGCTGCTCATGGCGGCAGTCGCCGTCGTGCTGCTCATCGCCTGTATGAACATCGCGAATCTGCTCGTCGCGCGCGCGGCCCGGCGCGCGCACGAGCTCGCGATCCGCCTGTCGCTTGGCGCGAGCCGGGCGAGGCTCGTGCGGCAACTGCTCACTGAGAGCGCCCTGCTCGCTGTCGCGGGCGCTGTGTTGGGCGCGTGCGTCGCCCGCTGGGCGGACCGGCTCATCGTGGCATGGATTTCGACCCGGCAGGACCCGGCATCGCTCGATCTGACGTTCGACTGGCGTGTCGTCGCGTTCGCGGCCATCCTCGCGTTAGGCACCGTGCTCGTGTTCGGTGTCGCGCCGGCGCTGCGAGCGACACGGGTGGATCCGCACGCGGCGATGAAGGCAGGAGGCCGGGGCGTCGCTGCCGGCCGTCGCCAGCGCATGAGTCGGCCCCTCGTAGCGGCACAACTCGCGCTGTCCTTGGCGCTCATCGCCGGCGCGGGCCTCTTGGTCGAGACGTTCCGCAATCTCAACGCGGTGGATCCGGGGTTCCGGCCCGACGGTGTCGTTCTCGTCCAGGCCGATTTCTCTCGGGCCGTCACGGACAGCGGCCGCACGATCGCCGTGGAGCGTGAGGCGCTGCAGGCGATGCGGTCCATTCCAGGAGTGCGGAGTGCGAGCGGTTCGATGCTCACGTCCATGGGCCACCTCTCGTGGAACAACATCATTTTCGCGCCGGGGTCGAGCGAGCGCGACGGCGCCGACTCGGCCGCCAACTTCAATGAGGTCACCGAGGACTTCTTTGGGACGACGGGGACCCGGCTGCTCGCCGGACGCGCGTTCACGGCAACCGACGGCGATCGGTCGGACATCGTGGCGATCGTCAATCGTGCGTTCGCTCGCCGGTTCTTTGGCGTCGACAACCCGGTTGGCCTCTCGTTTCGGACGCCGGCCGGCGACTCGACGACTCCGCCGTACCAGATCGTTGGCGTTGTGGGCGATACGAAATACGCATCGCTCGACGAGGTGCCGGATCCGATCGTCTATCTTCCGTTAGGCTCGAAGGCGGGCCTTGTCGGCTACACGTCGCTCACGTACGAGGTGCGCACCGATCTCGGTGCCGACGCGATCGTGCGAGCGACCCGGGACGCGATGGCACGCGTGAACCCGGCCATCGAATTCGACGTGACCACCTTCTCGAGCCAGATCTCGGCGACGCTCGCGCGACCGCGCCTCCTCGCCATCCTGTCTAGCTTTTTCGGCGTACTCGCGCTCGCCCTTGCCGTGATCGGTCTCTACGGCACGCTGGCGTACGATGTGGCACGGCGGCGCAACGAAATTGGCATCCGGATGGCGCTGGGCGCGGCCTGGCGCGACGTCGTGCGCCTGGTCGTGCGGGATGCCGGCCGCGTTGTGCTCGCCGGCATCGTGGTGGGCGAGGGACTCGCGCTCGCGAGCGCGAGGTTGCTCGCGTCGTTCCTCTATAGAATCGCGCCTCAAGACGTCGCCACTCTGTGCAGTGCCACGCTCGTGCTCGCGATAACGGCTCTGATCGCTACGATGGTACCCGCCTGGCGAGCGGTCCGGGTCGAACCAAGCGAAGCGCTGCGGGACGAGTAGCAACGGGCGCGCCGGTGTTGACGGTGATGCCGGGGCTCCCCATCCTTACATAGACATCTATGCCTAGCAGGTTAGGTGACCCGATGGCGACTTCCAAGACCGACGTTCTCCAGGGCACGCTCGACCTCCTCGTGCTGCGCACGCTCGACGTCCGCGGCGCCCTCCACGGCTACGCCATCACCCAGCACATCCAGCGCGGATCCGCCGAGCTCCTCCGCGTCGAAGAAGGGTCGCTCTACCCCGCGCTGCACCGCATGGAGCAAGCGGGATGGATCCGCGGGCGCTGGGGCACC